>JBFJNI010000145.1:0-8119 GCA_041618235.1 Acidimicrobiales bacterium | reverse complement strand
CGGTCCCGCTGGAGTCCCGCCTCGTGGGCGTGGTGGTCCAGAAGGTGCCCGGGCCGCCGACCGCCTCGGCCTCGCCCCACTCGTAGACCGAGACCACCCCAGCTTCCTCGCCGTCGGTCTCGTCGACCGTGGCGAGGACGTGGCGACCTGCTTCGACGACGCTGGTGGCCGGTCCCGGCAAGGCCACGACGACCGGGGACGCCGATCCGTTGCCCAGCCGAGCCACCCGGCCATCGTCGAACCGGAGCGTGGTCGTCGTGGCCCCGCCGTCGGCCTGGGCGACACCCGTGATGGGCACGCCGTCGGCGTCGATGGTGGCGGCCACCGGCTGAGCTCCGCCCGCCGTCCGGCCGAGCTGGCGGGCGTCGTTCGCGCCCCAGGTCCAGACGCGCCCCTTCGCGTCGACGGCGATGCTGTGCGAGGTGCCGGCGGCGATGTCGACCACCGCGACCGACGGGTCCGGGAACGTCACCTGCACGGGCTCGGTCACCAGCGGGCGGAAGCCGACGCCGGCCAGGGGCGTGGGACCGACCTGACCCGACAGGTTGTCTCCCCAGGCCCAGACCTTGCCATCGACGGTCCGCGCCAGGCTGTGGGCGTCGCCGGCCGCGACCTCGACCACGGGGTCGTCGGCGGGCAGACCGGCCACCGGCTGCGGAAGTCCCGAGGGCACGAGGCTCGCCCGGCCGAGCTGGCCCCGGGTGTTGTCGCCCCAGGAGCGCACCGAGCCGGACTCCACCGCGAGGTTGTGGCGCGCCCCGGCGGCGATCGCCGCGACCGCGTCGAGGCCGGCGACGGGGGCCGGCGGTCCGTCCTCGGCCAGGGGTCCGAACGACCCGTTGCCGAGCTGGCCCCACTGGTTGTCTCCCCAGCTCCACAGGCTTCCGTCCTCGCGGACGGCCAACGAGTGCGCGTCACCGCCGGCGAGGGCGACGAAGCGTCCGGCCACACCCACGGGCGCCGGGTCCGACCCTCCGGCCCGCCCCAGGCGGCCGTCGGCGGTCGAGCCGAAGGACACGATGGTGCCGGAGGCGGTGGATGCACCCGCCGGGGTCAGCGCGAGGAGTGGGCAGATCAGTGCCAAGACGAGCGCCAAGCGCAGAGCGACCCGCCGATCCGGTGCCCGGTCGACCCGGTCGTGTCGTGCTCGGCCCATGTCTCGCCCTCCAACCCGCGTGCTCGACGAGCGCGGATCGATGTGGTCCGGCACGTCCTCGATGTCCGTTCTCGCATGAAATGCCGGACTCCGATGTCTCCCGGAACACCGCGTGAGTGTGAACTACGTCACAACCCGGGCCCGTTGTCCGACCACCGAGGTCGCGATCCGAGGGGTGCGCGGGAGGTGCCGGATGGCGGCGATAGCATCAACCCAGAGGTGCAATCGCCTTCGATGTCCGCTCGAGAAGAGTGAACACCGCCACTTTCCTGCCGATGAGGTTGTCGACGACACCAGTCCCAGGCATCGTGGTCACACGATCCGTACGAGGAGGACCTGATGCAGCTGCTCACGACCACCAAGACGCTCGGCCTCACGCCGGACGACAGTGGTGAGTTGTCCGGCACCATCGAGGAGCGCCTCGTCCTCGCGGCGCTCGAGGAGCTCAGCGCCGTGCACCCCGATCACGCCGATCTGTTCATCCTGGCGTCGGACCGGGTGCGTTCCAGTCGGTCCGCCGGCCTCGAGGTGCTCGATGCCGACAGCGTCTTCGGCCGCTTCCGCGACTCCAACGAGATCCAGCTCCGCTACCGCGGCGAGATGGCCGACGTGTTCACCGACCTCGCCATCGACCTCGCCCTCCGTGGCGTCCAGGTGCGCGAGACCGACCAGTCGGCCGAGCTTCCCACCGGCGTCTGACTCTGTCGTCCTCGCGGTCCACACGACTCGCGACGACGATGCCCGAGTTGGCGACCAGGAACGGCACCACGTAGGTCAACGCCGACTTGATCCAGGTCGCCGTCGACGCGTCACCCCGCATGACGACGTCGAGCTGGTTGATCGCGAACAGGATCGTGCCCACCACGACGGCGATCACCAACGTACGTCGCAGGTGCGGCGGGTACCCCACGACCCCGGGGATCTCGCGCCATGTGCTCCAGGTCGGTTGGCTCGGCGCGTCCATGATGCGACAACCCTGCCCGACGGAGATCCGTTCCGCAGCGGACCGCGGGTCAGCCGAAGCGGCGGACGGCGCGCCCGGCGTACTCGGCGCTCGACGCCAGGGTCCTCGCCAGGCGGATGTCCTGGCCGTCGGCGAGGACGCGGGTCCAGGTCGCCATCCCCGTCGGGTCAGCACTCCGACCGAGGAGTGCTCGGTAGAGGGCGCTGACCCTGGTTGCCCGTGATTCGGCCGACCCGTGGAAGTAGCCGGCCATCCGCACCCGGCTGACGCCTCGGTCGTGCATCTGCATCCAGTGGCGCAGTCCAGCCGGGTCCGGTCGGCGATGCAGGATCTCGGCGTACAGATCGGTGATCCACGCGTGCGGCGTCCCGCCGGAACGGCGGAAGTACTCGTCGCTGGCGTAGAAGCGGGCGGCGACGTCGGCCGGCGACATCCCCGACGCGAGCACCCGGAGCCAGTTGGCGCGTCCGACAGGATCGGCCGAACGGCCCAGAGTCGAGCGGTAGTAGCCGTCGATCAGCGAGCCGGCCCACTCGTCGGAACTCGAGAACTCGTCGATCACCCGGACCGTCGGCAGGCCCTGGCGGAGCTTGGCGACCTCGACGTCGACCTCCGACGGGGAGCCGGCCCGACCGAGGAAGTCCTGGTAGAGGGCGTTGACGAGCGCTCGCTGGGGGTCCGAGGTCGTCGGAGCCGGGGCGGGCGCGGGTGCGTCGCTCGCCCCGGCGAGGTGGCCGAACGCCCGTGCCGAGGTCAGACCCGGCGTGAGGTCGGGTGTCTGGAGCTGCGGATCCCGGTGCAGGTTGCCGCCGGCGTCGACGAGGCCGGGATCGTCGTCGATCACCGAGGTCGAGTCCCACCCGAGGTTGTCGTGGACCCGGTTGTCCCGGCCGGAGAGGTTCCAGGCCGTGATGTTGGCGGACCAGCGGCCGACGCCGACCATGAGGTTGCCGTGGATGTGGTTGTTCGAACTCGAGCCGGACAACTGGATGTTCGACGGGCCGCGATTGTCGAAGAAGGTGTTGAAGCGGATGGTGATGTTCGACGTTCCCGCCTTGTCGAGCGCCGGCGGACCCAGCTTGACGCCGCGCCCGTTGGGTGAGCCCCACAGCCGATTGCGCTCGATGATCCCCGAGCCCTCGCTGCCGTTGTCGATGTAGATGAGGTGATCCTGGTTGACGTCATTGGTCGCAACGGTGTCGTGGATCCGGTTGCCGTCGATCCGGAAACCGCTCGCCCCCTTGCCCACGAGCAGCGCCGCGTAGCTCTTCGCACCCCACAGCTCGCTCCCCGTCAGGCGCCACCCCGTGCCCCCGTGGAAGACGACCATGTGCTCGTTGTCCCTGCCCGTGTCCGGATCCCAGGTGACATCCAGTCCGTCGATGATCCAGTGGTCGGCACCGGTGAGCCACAGCACCCCCTGGACCACGGGACGCTCACCAGCAGCAGCCACGACGCGGATCGGAGCCGACGGCGTGCCGGGGTTCAGTGCGCCCGACCAGAACTTCACCCGCTCGCGGTAGGTGCCGCCGCGTACGACCAGGGTGTCGCCGGCGCGGAGCTCGTCGAAGGCATGGTCGATGGTCCGCCAGGGCGCCGAAGACGTGCCCGGAGCGGTGTCCGAACCCCACGGGGCGACGACGAAGGTGCCGGCAGCCGATGCGGGGCTGGCCTGGACGACGAGAGCGCTCGCACCGACGAGCAGCGCCACGACCACCGTCGCGAGGGCCCGCGCCACTCGGCGCGCCGAGATTCGGATGCAAGGCGTATTGACGACCACGTTGATGTCTTCGGCACGTCTGCCCGGGGCATTGAGCGATCCGGCAGGATGGCGACATGGTCCTCCACACCCCACTGACCATCGGTGGCGCCACGATCCGCAACCGCCTGTATCGCGCCCCCGTGCTCGAAGGCGCGGGTGACGGCGACGATGCCGCCGACACCTACACGCGGCATTTCGCCGAGAACGCCCGCCACGGCGTCGGCCTGATCATCCAAGGCTCCTCGTGCATCTGGCGGGAGGGACGCACGTCGCCGGGGATGACCTGCGTCGAGTCACGCGAGAAGGTGCTCCGACTCGCGCCGATGGTCGACGCAGTCCACGCCGAGGGCGCCGCGATCTTCCTCCAGCTCGGCCACGGCGGGCTCTACGCGATGGAGGCATGGCACGAGCCCTACGCCAGCCAGCGTCGCGACCCCCTGCTCGCCGCCGGCCCCCTCCCCTGGTACCTGAGACCCGTCTACCGCGGGGTCGACATCCACGTGATGACCTCCGACGAGGTCCGGGCGATGGCCGAGCGCTACGGCGAGATCGCGGCCTGGGCCCGAGAGGCCGGCTATGACGGCGTGCAACTCGGGTCGGCCAACGCCAAGCTGCTCGATCAGTTCCTCTCACCGTTCTACAACCGGCGCGACGACGAGTTCGGAGGGTCGCTGGCCAATCGGGCACGGGTGCTCCGGTTGATCCGCGAGGCGGTCTCCCGCCACGCCGGCGCCGACTACGCCTGCACGGTCAAGGTGCCCGCCGAGAAGGCACCACCACTCTTTCCCCGCTCGACCCACGACGAGGCGCTGGAGCTGTGCCGGCTGGTCGAGGAGTGGGGATTCGACGCCGTCACGCCCGTCGAGGTGTCGGTCTTCCCGGACACGACCCTTTCGCGCGGCGGTGTCCCCGACTCGTTGTGGACCAACCCGGGCATGGCCAAGCGGCTGAAGGCCGCTTCGCCCTCGCCGATGCGCCGCGCGGTCGTGAAGGCGGGCGCGTGGTGGGGCGGCAAGACCGCGCCCTTCGCCCCCGTGTGGAACCGCGAGCTGTTCCGGGCTGCCAAGGCGTCGCTGTCCATCCCGGTCTTCGCGGTCGGTGGTATCCGGACCGCAGACGAGGTGAACCAGATCCTCGACGGTGGCGAGGCCGACATGGTGGGCATCGGGCGGCCGTTCTACGTCGAACCCGACGTCGCGGCGACCATCCTCGCCGGAGGGCAGCAGCTTCGCTGCCAGAACTCCAACCGCTGCGTCCCGGCCCAGATGCTGGGGATGAAGGGCGCCTGCTACAACCCCGAGGTCCGCAAGGCGGCCGGCTGACCCCGACGATCCTGACCCTCGGCGATCTGGCGACAGCCGACCTCACACGGTTCGGTGAGATGTCGCCAGATCGGGGACGGGGATGGAGTCGCGTAGCTTCGTGTTGGTCACGACCAACCCGACGACGGCCACGACGGCGCCGGCCACGAACGCGGCGCGCTCCGCACCGAAGACGGTGACCGTCAGGCCGAGGAACGGCGCACCCAGACCCTGGGCGAGGTCGAAGAACAGCGAGAACGTCCCGACCGCATGGCTTCGCTCGGTGGAAGGCGCGTTGTTGACCGCCAACGTGAAGAGCGCCGGGAACAGCAGCGACATGCCGATTGCGAGCAGGACGGTGCCGATCCACAGTCCGATGACCGAGGCGATGGCGGCGACCGAGCCGATGCCGACGGCGATGCTCGCGAGGGCGATGTTCGAGGTCCGGACCGCACCCAGGCGGTCGGGCAGACGAGCGCCGAAGATCCGGACGCCCAGGACCAACACGCCGTAGACCAGGAAGAAGGGCCCGGCGTCGGAGACACCGATCTCGTCGATGTAGAGCGGCACGAACGCCGAGAAGCCGACGAAGCCCAGCAGGCCGAGGAGCAGCACGGTGCCGGGCAGCACCGCCGCCGGGTGGAGCAGGCCGCGTCGAGGCGACGGGTGCTCGACCCGGCCGAGCTCTCGGGGGATGAAGGTCGCCAAGACCATCGAGAGCGCACAGGCCCCGGCCGCGAAGAGCCAGGTGCTGTCGGGACCGAACTGCTTGTAGAGGTACTCGCCGAGCGAGGGTCCGAAGGCCAGACCGCCGTAGATGGCGATCGAGAAGAACGACGCCGCCTCACCACGGCGGTGGTCGGGTGCGAGATCCTGTGCGGCGGTGGCGGCGCCGATGAAGAACGACGCCTCGCCGAGACCGGTGACGAACCGGACCAGCACGAGGAACCAGACCGCGGCCACGAGACCGAGCGGTGCGATGGAGACCGCCGCGATGGCGGCGCCGGCGACCGCCATGGTCCTTCGCCCGACCAGGTCACCGAGGCGTCCCACCCACGGGCGCACGAGGGCGGCCGACACCGCGAAGGCGCCGACGACGAGGCCGACCTCGAGGCCGCTGCCGCCCAGCTCCTCCTCCACGTAGCGAGGCAGCGTCGGGAGCAGCGCGCCGATGGCGAGGAAGTAGAAGAGGCCGGACGCGGTGATCAGGACGAACAGCGGCGTGATGAGCGGCTGGTCGGAGGCCGGGCCCTCGAGCTCGGCCGGGTGCGGCGGCAACAGGCTCAATGCTCGGCGATCCACTCGTCGATGAGGTGACGCGCGATCGACAGACGGGGCGGGACCGACGGCAGGTCGTCGACCGAGAACCATTCGGCCTCGGCGATCTCGATGCCGTCGACCTCGATCTCCCCACCGGTCCACTCGGCCCGGAAGCCGATCATCAACGAGTGCGGGAACGGCCACGGCTGCGAGCTGCGGTAGCGGATGCGACCGACATCGACACCGACCTCCTCGCGCACCTCGCGGGCCACCGCCTGCTCGAGGGTCTCGCCGGGCTCGACGAAGCCGGCAAGGCACGAGAACATCGGGATGGGGAAGCTGGCGTTGCGGGCCAGGAGAGCTCGGCCGTCGTCACGGGTGATCAGGGTGATGACGGCGGGAGCGAGGCGCGGGAAGGCCATCAGCCCGCAGTCGGGGCAGCGCATGGCGCGCTCGCCCGGCACCTGGGCGGTCTCGCGCCCGCACCGACCGCAGAAGCGATGGGTACGGCGCCACTCGAGCAGCTGCACGGCGCGGCCGGCGACCGTCCACTCGGTTTCCGACACCGACGCGTGGAGCGCCAGCAGCGGGGTGAGGACCACATCGGGGACCTCGTCGCCATCGACGTCGACGGCCCAGCAGTCGACGCCACCCATGCGACCGAGATAGACGTCGGCGCCGCCGTTGCCGACAGCGTCGTCGCCCTCGCCGACGTGGACGGCGGTGCCCTTGACCGTGAAGACCAGGGGTGCGCCGGCCGACGGCTCGCCGGTGGGCGGTTCGTTGAGCGGGGTGAAGGTGAGCTGGTCAGCCAAGGGGAACTCCTTCGGCGGGACGGCGGCGGCCGGCCCGGATCACGATGATGATGCCGGCGAGGATGAGCAGACCGGCGGGGGCGGCCGCGAGCGGCGGGGTCTCGTCGAACGCGACGACGGCGATCAGGGATGCGCCGATGACCTCGAACAGGATGGCAACCGACACGGCAGTGGGCGAGATCGAGCGCAGGACCCGGTTGACGAGCGTGTGACCGAGCAGCTGCGGGCCGAGGACCAGGCCGACGATGGCGAGCCACGTACCGGCGCCGTAGCCGGTGAGGGGCTGCCCCGTGACCAGGCAGAGGACCAGGAGGGCAGCGGCCGCGACCGCGTAACAGCCGGTGGTGTACACGGCCGTGCCGACGGTGCGGCGCACCTCGGCGCCGACGGTGACGTAGGCCGCAGCGAGCATGCCGCCGACGACGGCGAGGACGTCGCCGAACAGGGCACGGGTCGAGATCGACAGATCGACGCCCGACAGCACCACGACCCCGGCCAGCGCGACGGCGATGCCGACCCACACCTGGCGTTCCACGTGTTCGCCACGGAACCGGGCGATCAGCGCCGCCCACACGGGCTGGGTGGCGACCAGCGCCACCGACGAGGCAACGGTCGTGTAGGAGATCGACGGGATCCACGCGGCGAAGTGCGCCCCGAGGAGCAGGCCCGCAACGGCGATGAGGCGGCGCTCGCGGGCGTCGGGTCGCCGGGCGCGGATCGCGACCGGCGCCAGCGCGGGAACGGCCAACAGATTCCGCCACATCGCGACGGCGAGGGCCGGCGCGGCGGCGTACCGGATGAGCGGCGCCGATGTCGACACCGCCAGCACGGCGACACCGAGCAGCACGAGGTCGACGCGGG
>JBFJNI010000144.1:0-8208 GCA_041618235.1 Acidimicrobiales bacterium | reverse complement strand
GAGGTTGCGGTAGGCGCTGGACTGCGCCAGGTCGTCGGAGAGCTCGAGCACCTGGGGGATGGTCAGCGGACCGTCGGCCCGGTCGAGGATGTCGACGAGGTCGCGGCGGCCGCGGGTGTAGCGCTGCCCGAGCTTGCGCAGTCGGGCGTGGGCGATGTCGTGCAGATCGGTGGCGACCACGACTCGAACCCTACCCGTAGAAATGAGAACGGATGAGAACGAGATCCTGGTGGATGACCGCGTCCTCAGTGGGTGTGGGCGTGATCGTGGTGGTGCGGGTCGTCGACGACGACCTCGCCGTCGGCGAGCCGTAGCACCCGACCCCCGAACGCGGCGCGGAGGTTCGCCTCGACGAGGACCTCGTCGGGGGCCGCGCAGGCGACAGCACGGCCGGCGAGCAGGAGGACCAGGTCGCAGCGACGGGCGTCCTCGAGGCTGTGGGTGGTCATGAGCACCGTCCGTCCGAGCGAGCGCTGCTGGTCGATCACGTCGAGGATGACCTGGCGGGAGACGACGTCGAGCCCGGTGACCGGTTCGTCGAGCAGGAGCACATCGGCGCCCTGGGCCAGGCCCTGGGCCACGAGCACGCGCTGGCGTTGCCCGCCGGAGAGCACGTGGAGCTGGCGGTCGGCGAGGCCGTCGACGTCGAGCCGAGTCATGGCGTCGTCGACCGCGGCGTGGTCGACGGCGCGCAGTGGTCGGAACATGCCTCGCACCGCATACCGGGCCATGCGCACCGTCTCCCGCACGGTGATGGGAAGTGAGCGGTCGACGTCGGTGGCCTGGAGGACGAGGGCCACGGTGGCGTCGCCCAGCGAGACCCGACCCGAGGTGGGGGTGAGGAGGCCGGCGAG
The DNA here is from genome assembly GCA_041618235.1 of Acidimicrobiales bacterium. GTDB lineage: Bacteria > Actinomycetota > Acidimicrobiia > Acidimicrobiales > Salinilacustritrichaceae > Salinilacustrithrix. Next base: position 7,354 of record JBFJNI010000144.1, on the reverse strand, counting down.
GGAATGGAGGAGCGTCGACTTCCCGGATCCGTTCGGGCCGATGACGGCCACGGTCGTGGCTACAGGCACCGAGATGGTGACGTCGTCGAGCGCCACCCGCGCGCCGTAGGCGACGGTGAGGTGCTCGGTGGCGACGGCGGCCGACATGCGATCGAGCATATCGGAAGTGAGTCCGGTTCTCATTTGCGAAACCGGGGGGGCCTCCGTAGTTTGAGAGTTGTTCTCAGTTGAGCCCGAACGGAAGATCCGAAGGTGTGGAGATGATCCGGAGACCCGTCGCACTCGCCGCCGTCGTGCTGCTGACGGTCGTGACCGGTGCATGCGGAACGGGCGACGACGATGCCAGCGGCGGCCCGACGGTCGTCGTGACCACCGACCTCCTCGGCGACGTCGTCACGGCGGCGCTGGGTGACGCCGTGGACGTCATCACGCTGATGCCGCCCGGTGCCGACCCGCACTCGTTCCAGGCATCGGCGCAGCAGGCCGCCACCATGCGTGAGGCCACGCTCCTCGTGGTGAACGGCGGAGGATTCGAGGCCGGTCTCTCGTCGGTGGTCGCGTCGGCCGAGTCCGATGGTGTCGAGGTGTTCGTGGCGGCCGACGTCACCACGGCGCTGGCCGATGCCGCCGGTCCGGACCCCCACTTCTTCAGCGACCCGGTCCGGATGGGTGAGGTCGTCGAGGCGCTGGTCGAGCGCCTGGTCGACCTCGACCCGGACATCGACGAGACCGCGGTGCGTGCGGCGTCGGACTCGTATGTCGCCGCACTCCGTGCGCTGGACGACGGGATGCGGTCGGAGCTCGACCGGATTCCGACCGACGATCGGACCCTCGTCACCAACCATGACGTGTTCGGGGCGTTCGCCGATCGATACGGATTCGCAATCGTCGGCACGATCGTGCCCGGCGGCTCGACCGAGGGCGAGGTGTCGGGCGGTCGGCTCGACGACCTCGCCGACACCATCCGTACGACCGGCGTGCCGGCGATCTTCGTCGACAGCTCGTCGTCGGAGGATCTCGCTCGCACCCTGGCCGACGAGGTCGGCGACGTCGCGGTGGTGGAGCTGTACTCCGAGGCGCTGGGTCCCGCCGACAGCGACGGCGCCACCTACCTCACGATGATGCAGACCAACGCGCGGCGCATCGCCGACGCGCTGGCGCCGGCGTGACCGTCGCCGTCATCCTCGGCGGCCTCGAGCCGGTCGACTGGTTCACCGAGGCGTTCGCGCCCGAGTTCATGCAGCGAGCGCTGCTGGGCGGGCTGGCCGCCGTGATCGCCACCTCGTTGGTCGGCACCTGGGTCGTCCTCCGTGGCCTGTCGTTCCTCGGCGACGCCCTCGCCCACGGCGTGATCCCCGGCATCGCGTTGGCGGTCCTCTGGGGATTCAGCCCGATCGTCGGAGCGCTCGGCGCCGCACTCCTGATGAGTGGAGCCGTGACCCTGGTGTCGGGACGGTCAGCCGTCCGGGAGGACACCGGCATCGGCCTGCTCTTCGTCGGCATGCTCTCGCTCGGCATCGTGATCATCTCGCGGTCGCAGAACTTCGCCACCGACGTCACGGCGTTGCTCTTCGGTGACGTGCTCGGCGTGACGTGGGCCGACATCCGCGGCCAGGCCGTCGCGGCCACCGCCGTCGCGGTCGTCACGGTGCTCGCCTACCGGCCGTTCCTCGCGCTCACGTTCAACCGGGACAAGGCGGTGACGTTGGGCATGCGCCCCGGTCTGGCGCAGGCGGCCCTGCTCACCGTCCTCGCCGTCAGCATCGTCGCCAGCTTCCAGGCCATCGGCACGCTGCTGGTCTTCGGCCTGCTCATCGCACCGCCGGCGACCGCGTCCCTCGTGGTGCGGCGGGTGCCGGCGATCATGGTCCTGTCGGTGCTGCTCGGCGCCGCCAGCGTGGTGGTCGGCCTGCTGGTGAGCTTCCACCACGACACGGCCGGCGGCGCCACGATCTCGGGCGTCGCGGTGCTGACGTTCTTCGTCGTGCTGCTGGTGAAGGAGGTGCTGCGCTCGGCGCGGGACCGGGGCGTGACGCCGGTGCGGGTCAGCCCAGCAGATCGCTGATGTCGATGCCCGCCAGGACGGCGAGCAGCGCGATGACGATGCAGTTCAGCGCCGTGATCGGCCACTTCCAGGCGTGGTCCGACCGGTGGAAGCGGCGGATGCTGGCGATGTTGAACCCGATGGCGACGACGCCGACCGCCAGGCCGATGCCGGGGCCGACGCCACTGGCGAGGCCGAGCGCCGGGAGGACCCACGGGAACACCACGTAGGCGAGGGTGCACCGGACGGCGGAGATCAGGATCGACGTGCTGAAGACCCGGGTCGCGGTCTCCTCTGTCGTCAGGCTGGGAGTGCTCGTACCGAGCGCCGCCGCCGTCGTCTCCGTGGTGGTCACGGGCACGAGTTTCGTCGCTTTTCGGTCCGACGTCCAAACACCGATGCGTCCGGGCGGGTCAGCGCGCGCGATCGCGCACGGCACCCGAGACCTCGCCGAGCCCGATGGACGGGTGCCCCTCGGTCGCACACCGGCCGCGCATCGTGACCTCGTCGCCGTCCTCGAGGAACCGCCGGACGACGCCGTCGCCCAGGTCGAGCGGCTCGGTGCCGTTCCACGTGAGCTCGATGAGCGAGCCCCGCTCTCGTCGCGTCGGACCGCTCACCGTGCCCGAGGCGAACAGGTCACCCGGACGCACGGTGGCGCCGTTGACCGTGAGGTGGGCCAACTGCTGCGCAGCCGTCCAGTACGTGCGGTCGAACCCGACCTCGGCGATGGTGCGGGCGTCGCCGCCCTCCGGTCGGAGCTCGACGCTGAGCTCGATGGCCAGCCCCCAGGGCTCGTCGCACTGCGGGTACGGGAGCACCGGGGGTTGCTGACGTGGGCCGGGCACGCGGAACGGCTCGAGCGCGTCGAGCGGGACGACCCAGCCCGAGATCGACGTGGCGAACGACTTGCCCAGGAACGGTCCGAGCGGCACGTACTCCCACGACTGGATGTCGCGTGCGCTCCAGTCGTTCACGAGGACGACGCCGAAGACGTGATCGCGCACGGCGGATGTCGGAACCGGGTGGCCGGGATCGGATCGTCCACCCACCACGAAACCGACCTCGAGCTCGATGTCGAGCTTCTGTGTCGGGCCGAACGCGACGTCGCCCGATGGCTCGAGCCGCTGGCCGTGGGGCCGGGTCACGGGTGCTCCCGTCACGACGACGGTGCCGGCCCGGCCGTGGTAGCCGACCGGCAGGTGCCGCCAGTTGGGAAGGAGTGGATCGGCGTCAGGTCGGAACATCCGACCGATGTTCGATGCGTGGTCGAGCGACGAGTAGAAGTCGACGAAGTCGGCAACCGGGAAGGGCAGGAGGAGATCGACATCGTCGACGTCCACCAGGCACGGCACGAGGCGTGCGGCGTCGGGCGCACCATCGGCCAGGAGCTCACCCACACGCTGGCGGACCTCGATCCATGCCGGTCGCCCGGCGGCGAGCAGGGGTCCGAGATCGGTGGCATCGACCGAGGAGCGGGCGGGGTCGTCGAGGTCGTCGAACACGCCGAGCGCGCTGGCGGCCCGCAGGTCGAGCACCGAGTCTCCGATGCGAACGCCGAGGAACGTTTCGGCCTCGTCGCCCCGTCGTCGGCACGAGCCGTAGGGCAGGTTCTGCAGTGGGAAGTCGCTGCCGCCGGCGCCCCGTACCCACGAGCGGGCGTGCGGATCGGATGCCGGCCCGGGGGCGATGTCGGTGCGGCTCATCGCCGGCGACGGTACCCGGCCCTCAGGCGGACGGTGGGGCTGGGCGGGCGTCGTCGAGGAGCTCGCGTGCCACATCGACCACCTTGCGCCGCGCGGGCCGCGCCCGATCTCGGAGCTGGTTGAACGCGGCCACCGCGTCGATGCCGTGGCGACCCATGAGCAGGCCGATGCCGCGCTCGATGACGACCCGGGTGTCGAGCGCCTCCTGCAGCTGATCGACGAGGGCCTCGCGTCGCTCGGCCAGCAGTGCGTGGGCGAGCGTCGTCTCGATGAAGTTCGCGTAGGACCGGAGCGCGTGGATCTCGCTGTCGTCCCAGTCGTGGGGCTCGTCGACGTAGACGTTGAGCGCCCCGACCGTGGTGCCGCCGAGGCGCACGGGCACGCCCAGCACCCCTCCGACTCCGTGGCCCGCCATCTCGGCGGCGAGGTCGGTCCAGCGCTGGTCGGCCGTGATGTCGCGGCAGCAGACGAGCTCGCCGTAGAGCACTGAATCGATGCAAGGGCCCTCGCCGGCCGCCTCCTGTCCGGCCTCGAGGGCCCACCCTTGTCGATCGGTGGCCAGGACCGGTCGGACGACTGCGTCGGCGTCGACCAGCAGCAGGCCCGCACCCGAGAGCCCGAAGAGCGACATGACCGAGTCGGTCATCTGCTCGAGCACGGACTCGACCGCGGCCCCCGCTGGGTCGATGCCCTCGCGGAGACGGCCGAGGGCGTCGTCGAGATGCTGTCTGTCGATGTGCAATCGGGATCCCTCTCGTCCGACGGCGGGGTGTCGGGCGGCAAGCTATCCGCCGGCTTCGCCGGCGCCCTGCTGGTCGGCCTCGCCCCAGCCGATGCCGTAGCCCTCGGCGGCCATGCGAAGCGCCTGGAGTGCGTCACCCGCGCTCTGGAACACCGGGCATCGGCGGGCGATGCCCAGTCGATCGAGGATCAGCCCGGCGGTGGCCCGGCGGACGATGATGCACACGGGTCCGCAGACGTCCACCAAGCCGTCGACGAAGGAGCCGACCCGTTCGCCGGCGAGAACGAGGTCGGACAGGTCGAGGATCGTGGGGAGGTCGCGATCGGCGGACAGCAGCCGGCGGAGACCGACGAGGTCATCGTCGGAGGCGTGGCCATCGACGTGCACGACCCGGGCGTCGTCCGTCCGCTCGACGGATGCGGTGGTCATGCCGCGGTCCCTCGACGAGGGCTGGCACACGGTGCGGCCGGCCTGACGGACGTCGACCTCGGAGCCGTCGGGCGGCAGGGAACAGAACCCACAGGAAGATCCTCTCGGTGTCGGAGGGTCGAACTGCGGGGTGCAGGGCGGTTCGGCGATGGACGGGTGCGAGCAGGTGTGGCACCTGCATCGAGTGGGGGGGTCAGGCGTGCTCGGCGCGGCGCCGCTCCATCTCGCGGCGGTACTCGCCGGCGAGGTCGCGCTTGGCGTGGTCGGTCAGGGCCTTGCCGGCGAGCTGGAACACCTCGTGCTCCTCCTCGTCGAGGTGGTGGACGAGGCGCTCGGCGAGGGTCTTGGCCGTGGCGAGCCAGGCGGACGAGGAGCGGTCGGTTGCCTCGAGCTCCTCGAGGTGGTCGTCGAGCTCCTTGTGCTCCGCGACCGAGTGCCGGGCCTTGTCCTGGGTGAGGTCGTGCTCCAAGAGCGGCACGTAGAAGTACCGTTCCTCGGCGTCGGCATGGGCCTCGAGCTCGCGGCGCAGACGAGCGAAGAGGTCCGCTCGGTCTTCGGAGTCACCCTCGGTCTCCACCAGCAGACCGACCAGCTCGCGCTGGGTCTCGTGGTCCTCCCGCAGGGCTTCGAAGACGGTGTCGGTGGTGGTTTCGGCCACGGGGGCTCCTCGGGTGCGGTGCGGTCGGCGGACTGGCGCCACCCGTACCCGGTGACTGCCGTCACCAGAACCGCGCCCGGGGTAGGAACTCGCCCGGGGCACGGCGAACGATCAACGCATATGGAGACTGGCGCCGACTTCGAGGACCGACGAGCTGCACGCATGCTCCGCGTGCCCGTCGATGCGGACCCGGCCGCGATCCGCGGCCGGTTCCGCAGCCTGGTGAAGGCCGTGCACCCCGACCGCACCGTGCTCGATGCCTGCATCGACATCGGCACGCTCGCCGAGGCCAAGGATCGGCTCCTGCTCCGCGCTGAGGCGCGGATCGCCCGTGACACGGCGGCTCGAGCCGCACGCGAAGACGAAGCCCGTCAGCGCCTCGACGCCATGCGGCGCCGGCCGCCCGTGGTCGTGGCACCCGAGGTGCCCACCGGAGGTCCGATGCACGGCCAGACGTACGTGGCCACGGCCTGGACCCCGAAGAAGTCGGTCATCACCGAGCGCTTCGTGCCCGGTACGCCGGTGGGTCTCCTGGTCGACCTCGCCGGCTGACGAACTCCCACGTCCTGCTCAGACGAGCGGACGTGCCGTGGGTGGGATGGGCGACGGAAGCGCGGTCTCACCCATGAGGTGCTCGTCGACCGCTGCGGCGCACGCTCGGCCCTCGGCGATGGCCCAGACGATGAGGCTCTGGCCGCGGCCCATGTCGCCACACACGTAGACGCCGTCGACGCTGGTCTTGTAGCTGTCGTCGCGGGCGACGTTGGAGCGCGGGTCGAGATCGACGCCGAGCTGGTCGAGCAGACCGCCCGACTCGGGGCCGGTGAAGCCCATGGCCAGCAGCACGAGGTCGGCCTCGAGCTCGAAGTCGGAGCCCTCGACCTTCTCGAACCTGCCGTCGACCAGTTCGACCTCGTGGGCCTGCAGTGCTCGGACGTTGCCGTTGCCGTCGTCGACGAACTGCTCGGTGTTGACCGAGTAGACGCGCTCGACACCCTCGGCGTGCGCCGAGGTCACCTTGTAGACCATCGGATACGTCGGCCACGGATTCGCGTCGGGCCGCTCTTCGGGCGGGCGGGGCATGATCTCGAACTGGTGGACCGAGGTGGCGCCCTGGCGGTTGGCCGTGCCGAGGCAGTCGGCACCGGTGTCGCCGCCGCCGATGATCACGACCTTCTTGTCCTTGGCCGTGATGGGCACGTCGTCGACGCCCATGTCGCCCTGCTGGGCGCGGTTGGCCCAGGGCAGGTACTCCATGGCCTGGTGGATGCCCTCGAGCTCGCGGCCCGGGATGGGAAGGTCACGCCACTGGGTGGCGCCGCCGGCGAGGACGATGATGTCGAACTCGGCCCGCAGCTCGTCGACGGTGACGTTGACGCCGACGTCGGCGTTGACGCGGAACTCGGTGCCCTCGGCCTCCATCTGCTCGAGACGGCGGTCGATGTGGCGCTTCTCCATCTTGAACTCGGGGATGCCGTAGCGCAGGAGCCCGCCGATGCGGTCGGCCCGCTCGAGCACGACGACGTCGTGACCGGCGCGGGTGAGCTGCTGGGCGGCGGCGAGGCCGGCCGGGCCGGAGCCGACGACGGCGACCTTCTTGCCGGTCTTGACCGTCGGGGGCACGGGGACGACCCAGCCCTCCTCGAAGGCGTGGTCGATGATAGTGACCTCGACCTGCTTGATGGTCACCGGCGGCTGGTTGATCCCGAGCACGCACGCGCCCTCGCACGGTGCCGGGCACAGGCGGCCCGTGAACTCGGGGAAGTTGTTCGTGG
>JBFJNI010000143.1:0-8357 GCA_041618235.1 Acidimicrobiales bacterium | reverse complement strand
GACGCCCGCCGCTTCCGGCTCCTGAGCCCGCCGGCGATGGGACGCACGCTGGCGGACATCGGCCGTCGGGTCGACCGCGACCGCAACGCGGTCGACGAGCTCACCGCCGAGGTCGACGCAGCCCTCGCCGCCGACCGCGACATCCCGGCCACCGACGCCGACCTCGTGGCCCTGGTGCGCAAGGCGGCGGCCCGCTTCGCCCGGGTGCTGGGAACGCACATCACCGCCCGGTCGCTGACGTCGCCGCTGCTCGAGCAGGCGGTCCACGCCTTGGGCCGGTCCGACATCTCGCCCGAGGACGCCCTGCGCTACGTCGCCGCCATCCCCGACCTCGAGTCGGCGAAGCCGTCGCGGGTGCTGGCCGACATCGCCGCCACCGTCCCCGCCGGGTCACCGCTCCGCGACCTGATCGACCGCCGCGAGCCCGGCGTGTTCGACGCCCTGGCCACCAGCGACCTGCCGGGTGCCGCCGCCCTCCATGCCCAGCTCACCGACTTCCTCGCCGCCCACGGCCACCGCGGCCTCGGCGAATTCGACCCCATGGTCCCGGTGTGGGCGCAGGCGCCCGACGACGTCGTCCGCCTCCTCGTGCGCTCCCGGCCGGTGCCGCCCGCGCCCGAGGGCCCCGACGTCGACCCCGGCCGCCTCGCCCGGCCGCTGGTCGCCGCCGCTCGGTCGGCGATGTTCCGCGCCGAACGAACCAAGGACACCACGATGCGCTCCACCAACGTGCTGCGCCGCCTGCTGTTCGCTCTGCGCGACCGCGTCGTCGACGCCGACGACGAAGAGAGCCTCGGATCCGACACGTTCGCCATGTGCACGCTCGACGAGCTCGAGATGGTCGCCCACGGTGGCGCCGCACCCGCCGCGGCCGAGCTCGAGCGCCGCCGGGTCGAGTTCGCCACGCTCGACGACGTCGAGGTCGCCGAGTGGTCCGCCGGCCAGCTCCGCCTGCGCGACGAGCACACGACCACCACGACCACGACCACGACCACGACCACGACCACGACCACGACCACGGCGGCCGAGACCGGTCCCGGCGGCGACGACGCGGATGACGACCGGGTGCTCCACGGCATCGCCGGCTCGCCGGGCACGGCGGTCGGGCCCGCCCGCGTCATCGACGATCCGTACGGCGACTTCGATGACGGCGACATCCTGGTGGCCCAGATGACCGACACCGCCTGGACGCCGCTCTTCCTGGCCGCCGGCGCGGTCGTCACCGACGTGGGCGGCGTCCTCAGCCACGCCACCATCGTGGCCCGCGACCTCGGCATCCCCGCCGTGGTCAACACCAAGGTCGCCACCAGCACGATCCGCACCGGCGACCTGATCGAGGTCGACGGGCGGGCCGGCACCGTCACCCGGCTGTGAGCACGCCGCCGGTGGATCGCCCGGTGGAGGTCACGGTCCCGGCCCGCATCCACCTGGCCGGCAACCCGTCCGACGGCTACGGCGGCGCGGTCCTGTCGACGGTCGTCCCCGACCTGGCCGCCACCGTCCGGGCCACGCCCGCCGACCGCGTGTCGGTGTCGGGCCCGGTCCAGGTGTGGGACTCGGTGGCCGCACTGCGCGCCGACGCCGAGCACCACGGCCACGATGGCGGCAACCGGCTGGTCACCGCGGCCGTCGTCGCCCTCGACCGCCTGCTGCCCGCCGACCACGCGCGCACCCCGCTCTCGCTCGACTGGTCGACCACCATTCCCCGCTCGGTGGGCCTGGGCGGGTCGAGCGCCATCGTCATCGCCACCATGCGGGCCGCGCTGGCGTGCTGGGGCCTCGCGGTCCCCGCCCACGAGCTGGCCGAGGCCGCGCTGGTGGCCGAGACCGACGAGCTCGGCATCGCCGCCGGCATCGCCGACCGGGTCGCCCAGGTCTTCGCCACCACCGTGCTCACCGACTGCCGCGAGCCCGCCACCGTGATCACGCCCGTTCCCGTTCCGGTGCCCATGCCGGTGACGCTGGCGTGGAGCGCCTCCGCCGCCGAGCCGTCCGGCCGCTATCACGCCGAGCTCCGCGCCCGCTTCGACGCCGGCGAGCCCGAGGTCGTGACCACCATGGCCGAGCTCGCCGACCTGGCCGAGGCCGCCGGCGAAGCGCTCCTGAGCCACGACCGGGCCGGTCTGGCCGCCGCGTGCGACGCCAGCCTCCGGGGTCGAGAGGCGCTCGGCTCGGTCCCCGAGGTGGCGATGGCGCCCGTCGCCGCGTTGCGGGACGCGGGCGCCGGCGTGAACTTCGCCGGCTCGGGAGGTGCGCTCGTGATCGTCGCCGGCGCCGACACCGCCGCCGACGATCTGCCGCTGCCGCCTGGATGGGAGCAGCGAGCGGTGACCGTGCGCTGAGGCCGGCCGGTTCGGGTCGTCGCCGGGGTCGTGCCAGACTCGCCGACCATGGCCGTCCACCTCGTCACCGGCGTCGCCGGCTTCGTCGGTTCGCAGCTCGCCGAGGCGCTCGTCGACCAGGGCGAGACCGTGCGGGGCATCGACTGCTTCACCCCGTACTACGACCGGTCCCAGAAGGACGCCAACCTCGCCGGTCTCCTCACCGGCCAGCTCGCCGGCGACGGTCCGGGCCGGTTCGAGCTGCACGAGGTCGACCTGCGCGCCGACGAGCTCGGCCCGATCTTCGACGGTGTCGACGTCGTGTACCACCAAGCCGCCCAGCCCGGCGTGCGCCTGTCCTGGTCCGACGGGTTCCGGACCTACGACGAGTGCAACGTGCTGGCCACCCAACGCGTCCTCGAAGCTGCTCGCCAGGCCGGCGTCGGCCGCGTGGTCTACGCCAGCTCGAGCTCGGTGTACGGCAACGCCGGCCGGTACCCCGTCGTCGAGACCGACCTCCCCCGACCGCACTCCCCGTACGGGGTCACCAAGCTCGCCGCCGAGCACCTGTGCAACCTGTATGCCGCCAACCACGGCCTGTCCACCGTCTCGCTGCGCTACTTCACCGTCTACGGCCCTCGCCAGCGGCCCGACATGGCCCACCACCGCCTCATCGAGGCCGCCCTCGACCAGACGCCGTTCCCGCTCTACGGCGACGGCTCACACGTGCGCGACTTCACCTTCGTCGGCGACGTCGTGGCCGCCAACGTCCTCGCTGGCACCGCCGGCTGTGCGCCCGGCACCGTGGTCAACATCTGCGCCGGCGGGGCCACCGTGATGAGCGACCTCATCGACACCATCGGCGACGCCGTCGGCCGACCGGTCCCCATCGACCGTCAGCCCGAGCAGCCCGGCGACGTGCGCCGCACCGGCGGCGCGAACGACCTCGCCGCCACCGAACTCGGCTGGTCGCCCCGGACCAGCCTCGTCGACGGCATCGCCGCCCAGGTCGACTGGCACCGCGCCCGACGAAGCTGAACCCGCCTCCCGACGCCTCCCGCGCCGATCGCACGGACGAAGCGCGAGATTCCTTCATCGGCGCCTCAACCTCGTGCCGATCCTGCCGATGGACCGGCATCCACAGGTGGTGGCGGAGGCAGGGGGCGGACGATGACGAGCGCGAGCCGAGCCCACCCCTGGACCGTCCGCGTCGGTGTGTGGTTGCTCGGTCTCGCGCTGGTGCCCCTCGCGGGCGCCCTCTGGATGACCGTCGGTTCGGTGCACACGATCGACCAGGCCCGCCGCGACGTCGCCGACGTGCACCGCACCACCGACCGACTCGTCGTCCTCACCGAGTTGCGCTCGCGCCTGCTCGACGAGCGCAACTGGTGGTCGGCGCAGGCAGGAATGCGTCAGCTCGGCATCGAGAACGAGGTGGCCAGGGACCTCACCGGCCTCGACGTCGACGGCGAGCTGGTCGCGACACGAGAACGAATCGATGACGTCCTGGCCTCGGACGAGTTCGGCATCCGCGACCGCCTCCTCGGCATCCGGTCACGCGTGGCCGGAGACGAGGATCTCGGAGAGATCGGCCGAGAGCTCCTCGCCCTCGAAGCCGAGGTCGCCGATCTCGCCGAGGCCCACATCGAGCACCTTGCGACCGTGATCGGCGACGTCGGCGACGCCGGCGAGCTGAACCGCTGTCTCCAGATCCTCGGTCACGCCGCCGACGCACGCCAGGCGATGGCGACGCAGTTCAGCGCGTTCTGGGGCCTGAACTTCACCGTGGGAGCCATCGATCGTCGAGAGGAGTTCACCAAGGTCGTCCACCAGGGCGAACGTCGCCAGAGCGCCATCGACGCCATCCTCCGCCTGAGTCGGCCCGACAGCGCCGTGCGCGACGCGATCGCCGACTTGCACGAGTCGCAGGAGCAACGGATCTACGGCGAAGCCATCGGGCGTCTGATCGTTCGCGAGCTCGACGGCGTCAGGGCGCCGGCCGACGGTCTGCTCGGGATCACCGACGATCTGACCGCGTCCGCGCAGATCTTCACCGCCGGGTCGGTGGTCACCGAGGCGCACCTGCGCCTGGTGGACGCGGCCAGCGACGAGATCGACTCGGCGGCCGCCACGGTCGATGCTCGCACCAACGCTCGGATCCGGGACGCGGTCATCGTCGCCGCCGTCGTGGCGTTCGCCACCCTGAGCTTCGTCTTCGCCGTTGCAGCCGTCATCGGCCGACCCCTGCGCAAGCTGTCGGACTCGGCTGCCCGCCTCAGCGCCGGCGACACCGACGTCAGGGTGAAGCCGGGCGGTCCGAGCGAGGTGCGCCAGGCGACCGCTGCGCTCAACGAAGCCGTCGATCACCTGGCGCGGGCCGAGCGTCAGGCGACCGCCCTCGCCGACGGTCGCTTCGAGGATCCGGTGCTGCACGAGCCTGCCCCGGGAGCCCTCGGCCACTCGCTGCAACAGGCGGTCGGCACGCTCACCGCCACGCTGGCCGACCGCGAGGAGTTCCGTCGGCGCCTCAGCCACGAGGCCCGCCATGACAGCCTGACCCAGGTACCGAATCGGCGGGCCGTCATGTACCACCTCGATCGCAGCCTCGCCCGCACCCGTCGCGCCGAGACGCTCCTCGCGGTGATGTTCGTCGACCTCGACGGCTTCAAGGCAGTCAACGACCTCGAGGGACACCCGGCCGGCGACGCCGTCCTGTGCACGGTGGCCGCACGCCTCGTGGAGGCGGTGCGCGAGGGCGACCAGGTGGGACGCCTCGGCGGTGACGAGTTCCTGGTGGTCGCCGAGCCCGTGGCCAACGCCGACGAGGCCATCGCGCTCGCCGAGCGACTCCAGACGGTCATCTCGGAACCGGTCGACCTGGACGGCACCCTCCTCGCCGTCTCGGCCTCGATCGGCATCACCCTCGTCGGGGCGGACACGGCGCACTCTGCCGACGAGGTCCTACGCGACGCCGACCTCGCGGTGTACAAGGCAAAGTCCGAGGGCCGGGCCCGCATCATCCTGTGCGACGAGGACCTTCGGGCCGAGCTGGAGGCGCGCTCCGACGTCGAACGTTCGGTCCGTGCGGCGATCGAGCGTGACGAGCTGAGCGTCCACTACCAACCGATCGTGCGCCCCGGCACCGGCGACATCCTGGCGCTCGAGGCGCTGGTGCGCTGGAACCGGCCGGGAATCGGCCTCGTCCGCCCCGACGACTTCATCCCGCTGTCCGAGCGCACCGATCTCGTGGTCGACATCGACCGCTGGGTCATCGATCGCGTCGCCGAGCAGCTCGCCAGATGGCAGGACGACGACGTGCTGCACGGCGTGCCGGTGGCCATCAACATCTCGGGCCGCCACCTGGGCCGTGTCGACTTCGCCGACGGCGTGCTCGAACGTCTCTACCGACGTGGCGTCGACCCCTCGCTCGTCATCGTCGAGGTGACCGAGAGCGCACTGCTCCACGACCTCGTGCGCGCCGCGGAACGTCTCGAAGTGCTCCGACAGCACGGCGTACGCGTCTCGATCGACGACTTCGGCACGGGCTACACGTCGCTCGCGCACCTGCGAACGCTGCCCGTCGACATCTTGAAGATCGACCGGTCCTTCACGTCAGACACCACTGCGTCGTCGCTGGTGAAGCTGATCATCGACACTGGTCACCTGCTCGGCGCCCGCATCACGGCTGAGGGCATCGAGACGCCCGAGCAGGCCGAGATCCTGACCGGGCTCGGCAGCGACGAGCTGCAGGGATTCCTCTTCGGTCGGCCGATGCCGGCATCAGCGCTCCGGGATCGTCTCGCCGACAGGAGTGGTGGCCCCGCGCGCCGAGAGCAGGTCAGCCCAGTTCCTGCTCCCAGTCCAGGGTCTCGAGCAGGTCTTTGATCTTCTTGAGGAAGGCGGCGGCGTAGGCGCCGTCGAAGGCCCGGTGATCCCAGGTGAGGGTGATGTTGCCGGTGGAGTGGATGGCGATGGCCTCGCCGCCGTCGGCCGTGGGGACCACCACGGGCCGCCGCTTCACACCGTCGGTCGACAAGATGGCGACCTGGGGCTGGTTGATGATCGGCAGCGTCATCGTCGTGCCGAACGGGCCCGGGTTGGTGATGGTGAAGGTCCCGCCCGAGAGCTCGTCAGGGCTGAGCTTCTTCGAACGGGCCCGGGCGGCCAGATCGCTGATCGAGCGTCCGATGGCCCGCAGGCGCATGCCGTCGGCGTCGGCGACCACGGGGACCAGCAGGCCGTTGAAGTCGAGGTCGACGGCGATGCCGAGGTTGACGTAGTTGTGGACGATCAGCTCGTTCTCGCCGAAGCTGGCGTTGACCTGCGGGAACTCGCGGATGGCGTCGACGACGGCCCGCGAGATGAACGGCAGGTAGGTGAGGCTGAAGCCTTCGTCGGCCTTGAACTGGTCCTTGTTGGCCCGGCGGACGACGTCGACCGACTCGTAGTCGACCTCGATCGAGGCGTAGACGTGGGCGGACGTGTCGACCGAGCGGCGCATGTGCGCGGCCGTCGACTGACGGATGCGGGAGTGCGGGATGGCGGTGTCGCGCTCGCCGGCGCGAGGCGCGGGCGCCGGTGCCGTGACCTTGCCCGGGGCGGCCGGGGCGGCCGGGGCCGAGGCGGCGGTGGCCGGGGCCGACGGAGCCGCGCCGGTCTTGGCGGTGCCCTTGTCGATGGCGTCGAGCACGTCGTCGCGGGTGATGCGACCGCCGGGGCCGGTGCCGGCGATGGCGTCGATGTCGAGGCCGTTCTCGTTGACCAGCTTGCGCACGACCGGCGACAGCAGCTTCTTGGCGCCGCCACCCGGTCCCCCGCCACCGTCGGCCGACGCAGGAGCCGGCGCTGCGGCCGGCGCCGGCGCCGCCGGGGGCTGCTCGGGTGCCACCGGGGCCGCGGCCGGGGTCGGCTCGGGCTCGGGCTTTGGCTCGGGGGCGGCGGTCGGGGCCGGGGCCGGGGCGTCGGCGGCGTCGCCGATGCGGGCGAGGACGGTGCCCACGTCGACCGTGTCGCCCTCCTCGACCAGGATCTCGGTGATGGTGCCCGTCAGCGGTGACGGCACCTCGGAATCGACCTTGTCGGTCGACACCTCGAACAACGGCTCGTCCTCGCTGATGGTGTCACCGACCTTCTTGAACCACTGGGTGATGGTTCCCTCGGTGACGGTCTCTCCGAGCTGCGGCATCTCGACATCGGCCATGGTGCGGACTCTATCGGCGGCGCCCACGGGCGGTGACGTGCTGATCCTGGTCGCCGGGAGGCGGTGAGCACGAGTCTCAAACCGGGGCATATCGCCCCCAGGGCCTCAAGACAACCGGATCGGTGCCGATAGTGGAGCCACCGGAAGGCCCGGTCGACCAGAGGGATGTGCGGGGGCACGTGGACCGAACGAATCGACGTCACCGCTGGTCCGTCCGTGTGGGCGTCTGGCTGCTCGGCCTCGCGGTCGTCCCGCTGACGGGCGCCGTGTGGCTGGCCGCGGGCGAGTTCCGGGCCATCGACGACGCGCGCAACCACGTCGACGACGTCCACGAGACCGCCACCGAACTCGTCCTCCTCACCGAACTGAGGTCGCGACTGCTCGACGAGCGCAACTGGTGGTCGGCCTCGGCCGGCATCGACCAACTGGGCATCCCTCCCGAGGTCGCCGAGCAGCTCACCGGCATCAACGTGGTCGACGAGCTGACCACGACCCGCGCCCTGGTCGACGACCTCCTCGCCCAGCTCGACCTGCCCGCCGTCCAGGCCGACCTCCTCCTGCTCCGAGCCGACGCCGCCACCGACATCGAAGCGCTCGGCGAGTACCTCCTCGACATCGAAGACCGGGTCACCAGCGCCAGCGACGACGAGCTGGCCCACCTCGCCGAGGTCGCCGGCGACGCGGGCGACGCCGCCGAGCTCAACGCCGCGCTGCGCCTCCTCGAGAACGCCGCCGATGCCCGCCAGGCCGTCGCCGCCCAGTTCTCCGCCTACTGGAGCCTGCTCTACAACCCCACCGCCAGCTCCCAATCCGAGTTCGAGCGCCTGCTCGAGCAG
>JBFJNI010000142.1:0-8541 GCA_041618235.1 Acidimicrobiales bacterium | reverse complement strand
GGTCGAAATTGAGCGAATGACTGCAGGGTTGGTGACTTTCGGAGTCGAAGTCTGACGACGAAGCTCTTCGAGGGGGATCGTCGTCATGACCAGACGGATGCGGGTCGCCGCTGTCCTGTGCGTTGCCGTGCTCGCCGCGGGCGCGTGTTCTCGGGCGCCGAAGCCGAGCGAGGTCTCGGCCGGCGAGTTCGAACCCGGTGAAGGTCCCACGGTGGACGACTCGGGGAACCCGGACCCCGACGGCGACCCGGCGGTCGTCGTCGACCCCGACGCGCCGGTCCTGAACCCGGACGGCACGCCGGCCCCGACCGTCGACCCCGACGGCACCCTCGGCACCGGCGGCCAGCCCGGCCAACCGGTACAGCAGCCGGGCGCATCGCCGGGAGGACCAGCGCCCACCGCGCCGCCGGCCACGGGTGGTCCCCGCACCGGGCTGTGGTCCGATGCGGACGAGACCCGCGGCATCACCAAGGACAAGATCGTCTTCTGTGCCCACGCGGCACTCACCTACGGCGCCGCGTTCAACACCAGCGCCGAGGACCTCAACGTGTACTGGACCGCGGTGAACGCCGCCGGTGGCGTCTACGGCCGCAAGGTCGAGGTGTACTACGAGAACGACAACTACTCGCCGGACACCGCCATCGAGGCGGCCAAGGCGTGCAAGGACAAGTACGACCCGTTCCTGTTGATCGGTGGCATCGGCTTCGACCAGATCCCGGCCGTGCGCAACTGGGCCGAGAACAACAAGATGCCCTACCTGCACCACACCGCCACGGTGAAGGGCTCGGAGGGCAAGCAGTACAGCTTCACCCCGTTGGCCACCACCGAGAAGATGGGCGAGCTGTTCGCCGAGCTGTCGGCCACGCGGTTCAAGGGCAAGAAGGTGGGCATCATCAAGCGGGGCTCGCCCAACTGGGAGCCGGGCATCGACGGCTTCAAGAAGGTCGCCAAGGCGAAGGGCGTCCCCATCGCCGACGAGCGCGAGGTCCCACCCAACAAGGGCTCGTACCTGCAGGACATCGTCGAGCTCCGCAACAAGGGCAGCGAGGTCGTGTTCCTCTGGCTCAACGCGCTGGAGAGCACCGAGTTCATCACCCAGACCTGGGCGCAGGGCTGGACGCCGCAGTTCATGGTCTTCCCGTTCAACATCACCACCCAGACCCTCGGCAGCCAGGCCCTGAACCCGCCCATCGTCGGGGTCAACATGCACAACGCCTACAGCGCCCACGACTACTCGGGTCCGTTCGCGGCCTACGCCGACGACATGAAGCTGTTCGAGGCGCAGTACGACAAGTACCGCCCCGACGCCGACTACGAAGGCGTGGGCTCCGACCTCATGTTCCTCAACTGGGCATCGCAGAAGGTGACCCACCAGTTCCTGCTGCAGTGCGGCGCCGACTGCACCCGGTCGAAGCTCGTGACGCTGATCAAGCAGAGCAAGGGCACCGCGACCTCGTCGGTCTGCGCGGTCGACTTCACGCGGGCCGACTCCGCCGGCGGTCACCGAGGTGGCTACGCCGCTTCGGTGCTCGAGGCGTACAAGGCGCCCGACGGGAAGATCAACTTCCGCAACTCCAAGACCTGCGTCGAGCACATCGGCTGAAGGAGACGACCATGCGAGAGTTCCTCCAGATCTTCGTGTTCGCCGCGGTGAACGGCACGTTCTACGCCCTGTTCGCCATCGGCATCGCACTGCTCTACCGCGGGACCCGGGCGGTGAACTTCGCCGTGGCCCAGATCGCCGCCTTCGGCCTCTACGCCTTCTGGTGGCTGTCCACCAACAAGGGCATGCCCATCCTCATCGGCCTCGCTGGCGCGCTGGTCTTCGGGGTCGGTGTGACCCTGCTGTTCGAGCAGCTCATCGTCCGTCGGATCCCGGGCAACGACCGCACCACCGTCACGGTGGCGTCCGTCGGCCTGCTCAGCTTCCTGCTGGCGATCGAGGCCAAGTTCTTCAGCGGCGACACCCGCCGCATCGCGGCGCCGTTCGAATCGGGCGGGGTCGAGGTGGTCGGTGTGAACGTCAGCGCCAACGCCATCCTCGGTTTCGTGCTGCTGATGGCGGTCGCCTTCGGGCTCACCACCGTGTTGCGCAAGACCGACTTCGGGCTCGGCGTGCTGGCGGTGGCCCAGGACCGCGACGCCAGCCGGCTCATGGGCGTGCCGGCGGTCAAGGTGTCGATGTTCCTCTGGGGAACGGGCGCCGCCGTCGCCGTCCTCGGTGGATGGCTGGTGCTGCCCAACGTCGGCAACCTGCGGCTCGCCGTCTTCGCCGGCCTCTACACCAAGTCGCTCATCGGCGCCGTCATCGGCGGGCTCGACAGCATCTGGGGAGCGGTCGCCGGCGCGTTCGCCGTGGCGCTCATCGAGTCAGCGACGCTGCGCTACATCTCGATCGCCAGCGTGCCCGGGGTCGAGTGGCTCGTGATGCTCGCCGCAGTCCTGGCGGTCCTGCTCATCCGACCCACCGGGCTGCTGTCCGGCATCAAGATCCGAGGTGCGGCATGACGATGCTCGGGGACCGTCCCACGACGGCCGACGCCACCAAGGTCACGCCTGCTCAGGCGGTCAGCACCGCCGCCCCGTCGCCGCGGCACCACGGCCCGCGCATCGGGCTGCTGGCCACCTCGTGGCCCACGATGCTGGCGATCATGGCCGGACTCGTGGTGGCCTCGCTCGGGCTCGAGGCCATCGGCATCCTCAACGACTCGCGCTCCACCGCCATCGGTCGCGGCGTCGTGTTCGCAGTCGCCGGCCTCTCGCTCAACATCCTCGCCGGCTACACCGGTCAGCTGTCGCTCGGTCACTGGGCGCTGGTCGGTGTCGGCGCCTTCACCAGCGCCAAGATCACCGCGCCACTCGAGCTCCGGCTGCCGTGGACCGTCGGTCTCGTCGGCGCCATCGTCGTGGGCGCGCTGGCCGGCTTCCTCATCGGGCTGCCCTCGTTGCGGATCCGAGGGCTCTATCTGGCCATCGCCACGGTGGCGTTCCACTTCGCCATGGAGCTGTCGGTGTTCGCCGCCGACGCGGTGTCCCGTGGCTCGGCCGGCGCCGAGTTCCCTCGCCCGTACTTCGGGTCGTCACCGCTGGACATCGACGCGCAGTACCTGGCGCTGATGTTCGTGGTCGCCGTCGCCGTGTTCTTCATCGACGGCAACATCACCTCGACCAACGTCGGACGCTCGTTCCAGGCGGTGCGGGCCGACGAGGACGTCGCCGCCAGCTTCGGCATCGACGTTCGGCGGGCCAAGCTCGTCGCGTTCACGCTCTCGGGTGCCATCGCCGGCGCAGCAGGTTGCCTCTACGGCCACCTGTACCAGTTCGCCAACGCCGGCGCGTTCACGTTCGACCGCTCGCTGCTGCTCGTCACCGTGGTGGTCATCGGCGGGCTGGGGAGCCGTGTCGGGGTCGTCGCCGCCGGTGCGTTCTTCGGCATGGCGCCCATCATCAACGAGGCGATCTTCGGCGCGGCGGCCGAGAGCTGGGATCTCATCATCGGCAGTGCCGCCCTCCTCCTCACGCTGGCGTTCAACCCCGAGGGCCTCGCCGGCTCGATCCGCCACCAGCGCGAGCAGAAGGAGGAGAAGGAGGCCAAGCGCCTCGCGGCCGAACGCAGCGACGACGCCCCCGACGAGACGATGCCGCCACTGCCGTCCATGCCTCGTCCCACCGGGCTGCCGCCACGCCGTCAGTCCACCGGCGACGTCCTCGTCGCCAACGACGTCACCGTCGACTTCGACGGCCTCCGAGCGGTCGATCACTCCTCGCTCACCGTCGCCCGCAACCGCATCGTGGGGCTGATCGGTCCGAACGGCGCCGGCAAGACGACGATGTTCAACGCCATCGCGGGCGTGCTGACGCCGACGTCGGGCACGGTGAAGCTCAACGGCGAGGACGTCTCGCTGCTGCGGGCCGATCAGCGCGCCGGTCTCGGTCTGGCCCGCACGTTCCAGTCACTCGGCCTCGCTCGCGACCGCACGGTCCTCGAGAACCTGCTCCTCGCCCAGCACCTGCTGGCCGACTACCCGCTCGCCTCGGCCATCGCCGGCGTCGGTCCGGTGGTGGCTCGCGAAGCTGAGCTCCTCGACCGAGCGCACACCACGCTCACCGCCCTCGACTTCGAACGCTTCGCCGAGACACCGGTACGCAACCTGTCCGGCGGGCAGCAGCGCATCGTCGAGATCGCGGCGGCGCTGCTCACCGCGCCAGAGCTGGTGATGCTCGACGAACCGTCGGCCGGCATGGCGCCGGCGGCGGTCGAGAACCTGGCTGAGCGCCTGCGCGAGATGCGCGACGACCTCGGCCGGACCATCCTGCTGATCGAGCACAACATCCCGATGGTCCTCGATGTCTGCGACGAGGTGTACGTGATGGCCGAGGGTCGCATCATCGGCCACGGCACGCCCGCCGACGTGGTCGCCGACCCCGCGGTGATCAGCGCCTACCTGGGGGAGGACCTGTCATGACCGAGCTGCTCCGCTGCGAAGGGCTGGTCACCGGCTTCGGCGCCAACCAGGTCCTGCACGGCATCGACCTGCACGTGGACCAGGGAGAGATGGTCGGCATCTTCGGTCTCAATGGCGCCGGCAAGTCGGTGACGATGAAGACGATCTCGGGGCTCCAGCCCCTGTGGTCGGGCAGCGTCACATTCGCCGGCCAGCGCATCGACACGATGACGCCCGAGCAGCGGGTCGAGGCCGG
The DNA here is from genome assembly GCA_041618235.1 of Acidimicrobiales bacterium. GTDB lineage: Bacteria > Actinomycetota > Acidimicrobiia > Acidimicrobiales > Salinilacustritrichaceae > Salinilacustrithrix. Next base: position 3,840 of record JBFJNI010000142.1, on the reverse strand, counting down.
CATCGGCAACGTCCCCCAGGGCCGACAGGTCTTCCCCGAGCTCACCATCGAGGAGAACCTCAAGCTCGGCGCCTACACCAGCCGGCGGCGTGATCGCAGCCGCTGGGACACGCAGCTGGCCAACGTCTACGACCAGTTCCCGGTCCTCGCCGAGAAGCGACATGACCTGGCGGGCACCCTGTCCGGCGGCCAGCGAGCATCGCTGGCCGTCGGCCGTGCCCTCGTGAACGAGCCGAAGCTGCTGCTCATCGACGAGCCCTCGGCCGGCCTCGCCCCGGTCATCGTGAAGGAGCTGCTGCACATCCTCCAGGGCGTGGCGGCCTCGGGCATGACGATGCTGCTCATCGAACAGAACGTGCGCTTCGGCCTCCAGCTCGCCCAGCGGGCCGTCATCCTCCAGACCGGCCGGGTCGTCTACGCCGGTGAGACGGCCACGCTCGACCAGGACCGCCTGGCATCGCTGCTCGGCATGGGTCGCATGCTCAAGCGCACCACCGACGACCTGGTGACGACCTCCGCGCCAACGCGTGCGAACGGGGCGAACGGCAACGGTGTTCGTCGTCGCCGGCGCCGGCCGCTGGTCGCTGCCGGGCGCGAGAACGGAACGAACTGATGCTGCCTGGTCTGATGCAGTCGTCACCGCTCACACTGCATTCGATCTTCGATCGCCTGCGGACGGTGCACGCCGATGCCGAGGTGGTCTCGGTGCTGGGCGACGGCGACGACCGTCATCTCGTGCGGCACAGCAACGCCGAGCTCGCCGAACGCGTGCTCCGACTCTGCACGGTGCTGCGCGACCTCGGCGTGGGCGAGGGCGATCGGGTGGCGACGTTCGCCTACAACTCGCATCGTCATGTCGAGCTGTACTGGGCGGTCCCGCTGCTCGGCGCGGTGTTGCACACCGTCAACATCCGGCTGCACGACGACCAGGTCCGCTACATCATCGACCACGCCGGCGATCGGGTCGTGTTCTTCGACGGCGTTCTCGCCGAGGCTGCGGCCCAGGTCGCGCCCCAGGTCTCCGGGGTCGGTCACTGGATCGCGATGGGGGAGTGCACCGCGCCTGCACCTGCAGGCGCACTCGACTACGAGGAGCTGCTCGGCAAGGCCGACCCGATGGCGGTTGCCGACCTTCCCGTCATCGACGAGAACGCCGCCTGCGGCCTCTGCTACACGAGCGGCACCACCGGCATGCCCAAGGGTGTGCTGTCGAGCCACCGCGGCATGTGGCTGCACTCGCTGGCGTCGTGCACCGCCGACTCGATCGGGCTGCGAGAGACCGATCGGGTCCTGCCGGTCGTGCCCCTGTTCCACGCCTTCGGGTGGGGGTTGCCGTACTCGGCCGCGATGTGCGGTGCATCGCTCGTGCTCCACGGCTCCGACACCTCAGCCGCCGCACTCACGCCGCTGGTCCTCGACGAGCGGGTCACCGTCGCCGCCGGCGTGCCGACCATCTGGAAGGACCTGCTGCCGGCGCTCGGCGACGGCACCTTCGACGACGCGTCCCTGCGCCTCGTGTTCGTGGGTGGGTCCGCGTCACCGGCATCGCTGATCGACGCCTACCTCCAGCGCGGCATCGAGTACCTGCAGGTGTGGGGGATGACCGAGACCGGCCCGTTGGCGGCCACCTCCCGGCCGCGGGCCCGCCACGAAGGTCTGTCCTACGCCGAGCTGATCGCCGTCCGTGAGAGGACCGGCACGATCATGTCGGGCCTCGAGGCCCGCATCGTCGGCGACGACGGCGTCCCGCTTCCGTGGGACGGCCGCAGCGTCGGTGAGCTCGAGGTCCGGGGGCCCTGGATCGCCAGCGGCTACTACGAGAGCGCCGAGTTCACCGCCGAGAAGTTCCACGACGGTTGGCTCCGCACCGGTGACATGGCCTGGATGGAGGCCGACGGCTACTTCCGCATCGTCGACCGGGCCAAGGACCTGGTGAAGTCGGGTGGCGAGTGGATCAGCTCGGTCGAGGTCGAAGGTGCGCTGCTCGCCCACCCCGCCGTGCGCGATGCCGCCGTCGTCGGCTGTCGTTCGCACAAGTGGGACGAACGCCCGGTGGCCGCGGTCGTCGTCGAACCCGGCGCCTCCGCACCGACGCTGGCCGAGGTCCGCGAGTTCCTCGCCCCGCTCTTCGCCAAGTGGTGGCTGCCCGACCACGTCGAGATCGTCGACGAGATCCCCAAGACGTCGGTCGGCAAGCTCGACAAGAAGGTGCTGCGCACGCAGCTCGACCACGTCGAGCTCCCATGACCCCCACTCCGAATCTGTCGTCTCCTGTCACGAACTGTCCGGGACGATGAACGACAGACTCGATGAGCGTTCGTTCGAAGTCGCGGTCGACGGCGGGACCCTGCGGGTGTGGGAGTGGGGGCCGGCCGACGGCATCCCGATGATCGCGCTGCACGGCATCACCGCACACGGCCGCAGCTTCCGCGCGCTTGCCGAGCGTCTGCCCGACCATCACATCCTGGCGCCCGACCTCCGCGGTCGCGGTGCATCGCGAGACATCACGGGACCGTTCTCGATGGTCGCCCATGCCGCCGACGTCGCCGCGGTGCTCGACCACTCCGGCCTCGAGCAGGCGACCGTGCTCGGCCACTCGATGGGTGGCTTCGCCGCGCTGGTCGCCGCGCACCGGCACCCGACACGCGTGGCTCGTCTCGTCCTCGTCGACGGTGGCCTCCCGCTGGCCCTGCCCGAGGCCGTGCTGGCCCTGCCGCCCGACGAGCTGATCGGTGCGGTCATCGGCCCGGCGCTGACCCGCCTGCGGATGACGTTCCCGTCGCGTGAGGCCTACCGCGAGCTGTGGACGGCGCACCCTGCGCTCGCTGCCGACTGGGGCCCGATCATCGAGGCCTACGTCGACGAGGACCTCGTCGGTGATGCGCCCGAGCTCCGGCCGGGAGCCACCGAGGAGTCGGTGCTGGCCGATGGCACCTCAGAGCTGCTGCACGACGATGTCGAGCGCGCCGTCGACGCCCTCGTCACGCCCACCAGCCTCGTGGCCGCGTCCTTCGGACTGCTTGCCGCCGATGCGCCGCCGCTCTACTCCGACGACCAGATCGCCGACTTCGCCGACGCCCACGAAGCGGTGCAGGTGCACCGGGTGCCCGACGTCAACCACTACACGATCCTGTTGTCGGAACGCGGCGCCGACGCCGTCGCCCGGATCTTGCGTCCGTCCTGAGCGGACGTCGCGCACAAACGGCCGCAAGATTCCCCGGAGGGGTGGGTCAGAGCGTGGCGACGGTCTCGTGGAACGAGCCGAGCACGTGGTTCGAGAACAGCTGGGCCACCAGCTCGCCGCGGCTGTTGACGCCCGACTTCTCGAAGATCGCCTTGAGGTGATCGCGCACCGTGTGGACCGAGATGGCGCACTCGGCGGCGATCTCCTTGGTGGTGAACCCCCGGCACAGGGAGAGCACGATGTCGGTCTCGCGCTGGGTGAGCCCGTAGGAGTCGAGCAGGATCGGCACCAGGTCACCGGGAGCGGCGGCGTCGATGGTGACGGCCACGCTCTCGATCGCACCGTCCATCGGAGCGACGTGGATGCGGACCCAACGGCCGCTGCGGCCGCGCAGGCGGGTGGTGAGCTTGGTGGACGTGCGGCTGGATCGGGCCTTGGCGGCGGCGACCATGATCGTGCCCGGCAGGTCCTCGTCGATGTTCTCGATGCGCAGGTCGTCGAGCACGGCCTCGGCACCCTCGGACATCGACAGCACGGACTGATCGGGGCCGAGGATCACCACGACCGGCCCGCCGTCGCCGACGTCGAGCGCGTTGCGGCCCAGCGCCCGCCGGAGCGCGGTGCTGGCCGGCACCAGGAGGTTGCGGACGTCGCGC
>JBFJNI010000141.1:0-8576 GCA_041618235.1 Acidimicrobiales bacterium | reverse complement strand
GACCTCGCCGGCCACCAGCGCCGTGCGGGCCCGCGAGCCGGTGGGGTCGCTCGTCAGCGCGCCTGCAGGCACGTGGGCCTCCGGCCGCCTCTCGAAGGCCACGTCGCCCGAGCGGAGCCGAGCGCCGGCGTCGATGTCGCGACGTGCGACGGCGACCTCGACCGTGGGCCCGAAGCGGGCGACGGTGGCGGACGCCTGGCTGACGCTTCGGTGGACCAGCAACCCGACGACGACGGCCAGCGCGACGACGAGGACCAGCCGGGGCGGTGGCGGACGAAGGACGGGGAACCGGGCGGGAGCAGGGCGCACGTCGACCTCACGAAGGACTCGATGAGGGGGAAGTGCGGCGGCCCAGCCTGCGCAGCGAGGCACAGCCAGGACCCGGGAGCCCGAGGCTAGCCGGGCAGCAGCTCGGCCGGGACGGCCTCGATGGCCCGGAACAGCACCCGGCGCACGACCTCGAGGTTGCGTTCGAAGAAGGTGAACACCTCGTCCTGGGTGACCGCCGGGACCGAGGGGTCGTCCTCGAGGCCGGCGTCGAAGTCGGTGATGAGGGCGATCGAGGCGTAGGGGATGCGGGCCTCGTTGGCGAGGGCGGCCTCGGGATACTGGGTCATGTTGACGACCTCCCACCCCTGCCCCGAGAACCAGCGGGACTCGGCCCGGGTGGAGAAGCGCGGCCCCTGGATGACGACGACGGTGCCGGTCTCGTGGACGGTGACACCCTCGGCTCGACACGCCTCGATGGCCACCTCGCGGAGGCGCTCGTCGTAGGGATCGGCCATGGGCACGTGGTCCGGGGCGCCCTCGTCCCAGAACGTGTCGGGGCGACCCCAGGTGCGGTCGACGAACTGGTCGAGCACGACGAAGTGACCCGGCTCGACGTGGGGCTGGAGCGAGCCGGATGCGCACGGCCCGAAGATGGCGCCGACGCCGGCCTGGCGCATGACCTCGACGTTGGCCCGGAAGTTGATGCGGTGCGGCGGGTGCGTGTGGTCGACGCCGTGACGGGGGAGGAAGGCGACGCGGCGATCGCCGACCGTACCGACGACCAGAGGGCTCGACGGTGGGCCGTAGGGCGTGTCGAGGACGACCTCCTCGGCGTCGTCGAGGAACGAGTAGAACCCCGAGCCGCCGAAGACCCCGATGTCGGCGATGGCGTCGGTCATCGAGCCGGCGAGCTCAGTCGCTCTTGGACGTCGAGCTGGTGGAGGCGGTGCTCTTCGAGTCGCTCTTCTTCGACGAGTCGCTCTTCGATGAATCAGACGTCGACGAGCTGTCGGACGACGATGACGACGAGCTGTCGGTCGCCGTCGAGGAGCTCGACGACGCGGCAGTGGTCGACTTCTTCCCGCCGCGTGAGTCGGTCTTGTAGAAGCCCGAGCCCTTGAAGCTGATGCCGACGTTGCCGTACACCTTCTTGAGGGCACCCTGGCACTCGGGGCAGGTCTCGAGAGGATCGTCGCTGAACGACTGGACGACTTCGAGCTCGTGGCCGCATTCCTTGCAGCGGTACTCGTAGGTGGGCATCCGTACTCCCGGAGATGATGGCGGTCTTCGGCTGGCACTCTCAGCCTTCGAGTGCCAGAGGATATCGGTCCGGGGTGGGTCCTCACCCAAACCGCCCGACCGTCCGCGGGTCAGCGCGCCGATCGTGGACGGCTGCGACCCCACGCCTACGATTCGGACATGGACGCAGTGGCCGTCGTGGCCGTGGTACTGGGCGCGTACGCCATCGGGACGTTCCCCACCGCGCTCATGGTCGGCCGTCGGCTGGGGTTCGACCCCACCACCAGCGGCTCGGGCAACCCGGGCGCCTCGAACACCACACGGGTCGGCGGCGCCAAGGCGGGCCTGGTCGTGCTGCTCGGCGACGCCGGCAAGGGCGTCGCCGCCGCCGGCATCGGGTACGCCGTCGACGGCCGCACGCTGGCGTGGTTCGCCGGCGCCGCCGCCATCGCAGGTCACATGTGGCCGGTCACCCGCCGACTCCGTGGAGGCAAGGGTGTGGCCACCGTCGCCGGCGTCGGGCTCGTGTGCGCGCCGCTCGGGTTCGTGATCCTGGCGGTGGTCTTCGCCATCATCGTGAAGCTCGGCGGCAAGGCGGCCATCGGATCGATCGTGGTCGCCGCACTGATCCCCGTCGGTGTGGCGCTGTTGGGTCAGCGCGGCATCGAGGTGGCGATCTCCGCCCTCATCGGCGTCGCGATCATCGCTCGTCACCGGAGCAACATCCGGCGGATGCTCGACGGCACCGAGACGCGGGTCCGTTAGAAACCTGCGGTCCGCTAGACACTCGGCATGGCTCCCGTTCGCACCGCTGTCATCCCCGCTGCCGGCCTGGGCACCCGCTTCCTCCCCGCCTCGAAGGCCATCCCCAAGGAGATGGTGCCGGTCGTCGACAAGCCGACCATCCAGTACATCGTCGAGGAGTGCGTGGCCGCGGGCATCGACGACATCCTCATCATCGTCAGCGACGGCAAGGCGTCGATCGGCGATCACTTCGATCGACTCATGGGCCTCGAGGCGATGCTCGAGTCGAAGGGCAAGACGGCCGAGCTCGACATGGTGCGCGGCCTGGCCGAGATGGCCGACATCCACTTCATCCGCCAGGGCGTCGCCAAGGGCCTGGGCCACGCCATCGGCATGGCCCGCAAGCATGTCGGCGATCGTTCGTTCGCCGTGCTCCTCGGCGACGACATCCAGGTCGACGACGGTGCGCTGCTCACGGGCATGATCGAGACGCACGAGTCCGAGCAGGGGTCGGTCATCGCCCTGCTCGAGGTCGAGGGCGCCGAGATCGAGAGCTACGGCTGCATCGATCCCATCCCGATCCGCGACAACCTCTACGGCTTCGAGCGCATCGTCGAGAAGCCCAAGCTGGCCGAGGCGCCGTCGAACCTCGCGGTCATCGGGCGCTACGTGTTCACGCCCGAGATCTTCCAGGCCATCGACGACACCCCGCCCGGCGTCGGCAACGAGATCCAGATCACCGATGCCATCGGTCTGCTCAACCAGACCCAGAAGGTCACCGGCTTCGCGTTCAGCGAGGGTCGCTACGACTGCGGCAAGCCGCTCGACTACCTCAAGGCCACCGTCGAGATCGGCGCCATGCGCGAGGACCTCGGGCCGGCGTTCAAGCAGTTCCTCAAGGACTTCGTCGCCACCCTCGACTGACCCAGGATCCGGCGGCGGACGCCGTGCAATGGTTCCATTGACAACCATTCCATAGGGAACTATTACTGGACGGGTGACCCGTCCAGTGCTCGATCCCGCGATCCTCCGACCCTCCGGCGCCATCCTCGGAACGCAGCTCGGCCTCGCCGCCGAGATCGAGTCGGAGGCCGTGCCGGTCACGGGTCTCGATCCGACGATCCTCGATCTGCTCGTCCGTCTCGACCTCTCGCCCGATCGTCAGGCACGGGCCACGCACCTGTGCAGCGAGCTCAACCTCAGCGCCGCCCACATGTCGCGCACCATCGACCGGGCCGAGTCCGACGGGTTGATCGAGCGGCGGACCGATCCCACCGACCGGCGCGCCCGCATCGTGACGCTCACGCCCGCAGGCGACGACGTGCTCGGCCGATTCGCGCCGGCCCTGCACGGGGTGCTGCGGCGCGTCGTGCACGACGTGCTGACACCCCAGGAGATCGACGTCCTGGTCGGCCTGCTCGAACGAATCCGCAGCGCCTGCGATGCCTCGACCGTCCAGCCCGCTCACCACGAGGAGTCCTCCCATGCATGACCGACTCACCCCACTCGAGCGCGTCGAGCCCGGTGCGCCCGGCCGACTCCGCCCGGTGGCTCCCGGCCTGTGGGCCACGGCGGACGAACCGCTCGGCGATGGCCCCGCCCGCACCTGCGGCTTCCTGTTGCAGCGCGACGAAGGCAACGTGTTCGTCTACTCGTGCTCGGCGTTCGACCAGCACCTCGGCCACATCGACGAGCTCGGTGGCATCTCGTTCCTCGTGCTCAACCACCGCGACGAGGCGACCCGCCACGTCACCCGTATGGCCGATCACTTCGGCGTGGCGGTGCGCACCCACGAGCGCGAGGTCGACGCCTGTCGTCGCCGGGACGTACGAGACATCGATCCGATGTCCGGCGATCCGATCGAGCTCGGCCCCGACCTGATCGCCCGACCGACGCCCGGCCACACGCCGGGGACCACGTCGTACTTCTGGGCCAACCCGCACGACGGAAGGCGCTACGTGTTCACCGGCGACACGTTCACCAACTTCACGCTCGACCGGTTCCCGAGCGTGCTCGGCTTCCACGCCTACGAGGGCAACGTGGCCGACATGCACCGAACACTCGACCGACTGGCCGACGAGCCGTCCGACGTGATCGTGCCCGGCCTGTTCAACGGGCCCCTCCAGGCGTTCGCGTGGGACGAGGACGGCCGACGTACCGTCCTCGACCACGCTCGCAGCCAGTTGGCGACCGCCGAGCAGCCGGCGGGCTGACGCAGTGCGCGCCGATCTGGTCGTCGCCGCTGCTCAGCTCTCGGGGCAGGTGACCCGAGGGTTCCACGTCGCGAGCTCACCCGAGGGGTTGTGCTCGTAGAGCCACACGTGCAGGTCGTAGTGGACCGGCATCTGAGGGTCATGGCCCGGCATCGGACCGTCGAAGCCGTGCTGGCCGAACAGGAACGGGCGGTCGTCGCTGGTGCCGAGGTCCTGGTCCTCGTCGGCCTGGAAGTACTCGACCGCGCCGAGGCGGAGCTGCCCGTTGGGAGCGTCGTGGTACACGAGGATCTCCGGCTTGGTCGGGTCGATCTCGCCGTCGACGAGCAAGTCGAAGTTGACGTAGTGGTAGCCCATGCCGCCCACGCCGGGGACGGCGGCGCATTCCTCGGTGGGGACGTAGCCGGCGGCGACGGCGGCATCGACGTCTCGGTACTGCTTGGTCGCCGCACGGATGAGGTTTCGCTGGGAAGCCTCGAGACGGTCGGGTCCACCGGCGCTCGCCGACGTGGCGGCGAGCCCGCCGGCGGCGAGGCCGAGCACGAGGATGAGGAACAGGGGTCGGAAGCGGCGCACAGGGCGTCCTTTCAGGGGCTGATTCGTTGGGACCCGGTCACTTTGCGACGGATTCACCCGCTCGGGTATCCCGCATCGGGGGGAATCTGCCCCCCACGTGCGGGGGTCGCGTTCCGTGGCTCGACGTGGCCACGGGGCGACGTCGGTAGCGTCGGCGACGTGATCCCGCTCAGCGAAGCCCGCCGCCATGTCCTCGATCGGGTCCCGGTCCGGCCGCCGGTCGACGTGCCCGTTGCCGAGGCGCTCGGGCTGGTGCTGGCCGAGTCCGTCACCGCCACCGAGGCGGTGCCGCCGTTCGCCAACACTGCGATGGACGGCTTCGCCGTGCGTGCGGCCGACACCGAAGGCGCGCCGGTGACGCTCGACATCGTCGAGACCATCGCCGCCGGCCACGCACCGACCGTCGAGGTCGGGCCGGGCCAGGCCAGCCGCATCTTCACCGGCGCTCCGATGCCGGCCGGCGCCGATGCCGTCGTGATGGTCGAGCGCACGGCCGCCCTCCCTGCGACTGATGGCGACGGCGAGTGGGTCCACGTCGAGATCGAGGTGCCCGTCGGCAACCACGTCCGCCCCGCCGGCGACGACCTCGACATCGGCGCCGTCGTGTTCGAGGCCGGCGCCGTGCTCAGTGCCGCCCACCTCGGGGTGCTCAACAGCCTCGGTGTCGAGCGGGTGTCGGCACATCCGCGCATGAAGGTCGGCGTGGTCTCCACGGGCGACGAGCTGGTCGAGGGCGGGGGAGCGCTGGCGCCCGGCCAGATCCGCGACTCGAACCGTCGCACGCTCCTGGCCCTCGCCGCCCAGGCCGGTTGCGACGTCGTCGACCTCGGGATCGCCCGCGACACCGAGGCGGAGATCACCGCCGCCATCGAGCGAGGCGTGGCCGAGTGCGACGCCGTGCTCACCTCGGGTGGTGTCTCGATGGGCGACATCGACCTGGTGAAGGTCATCCTCGACCGCATCGGCGACATGCGCTGGATGCAGATCGCCATCAAGCCGGCCAAGCCGTTCGCGTTCGGCCTCGTCGACGGCACCCCGGTGTTCGGCTTTCCCGGCAACCCCGTCTCGTCGATGGTGAGCTTCGAGCTGTTCGGCCGGCCGGCGCTCCGCCAGGCCATGGGCCACATCTCGCTCGACCGGCCGATGGTCCTGGCCGTCGCCGATTCCGAGCTGCGCCGTCACGCCGACGGCAAGATCCACTTCGCCCGCGTCGTCGCCTCGCACGGCGCCGATGGCCGGGTGCACGTCGCCTCCGCCGGCGGTCAGGGCAGCCACCAGCTCGGCGCGATGGCGGCCGCCAACGCACTGGCGGTCCTGCCCGACGGCGAAGGCGTTGCGGCCGGCGACGACGTCGAGGCGCTTCTGCTCGACGAACTGCCTTCGGCGCTGAGGCTGACGGGGCGCTGAGCTCGCCGCCGCTCGGACACGACGTAGGAGACGTCATCGGGAATCCGTGAGATCCCGGAGGCAACTCCACGAGGCGCCTGTCTACGCTCGTCGGCGAGTGGCGAGAATCCACTCGCCACACTTCTGGGGAGGAACCAAGATGATCAAGAAGGCGATTGCCATGGTCGCGCTCGCGTTGGGATTGACGGTCGCCGCCGCCGGCACCGTCGGCGCCAGCCACGGCCACTACGTGCTCCGCGAGGATCGCGACGGCCAGACCCATTGTCGCTACATCGCGCAGGGTCAGACGTCGAAGGACGAGCAAGACCCCGGCGGACACAAGTTCCACCACAACGTCCACAACGGCCAGCCGGGCGACGACGCCAAGGGCACCGACTTCGACAAGTCGTTGAACGAGGATCGTTGCGACACCGTCGAGGAGAAGGACTCGAAGGCTCGCCGCCGCTGACCTTCGATGCACCGGGGTGCGGCCCGTCGATCGGGTCGCGCCCCGTGCACAGGATCGCGTCCGGCTCGAGGTGTCACGATGGCCGCATGGTCGTGGGACGCGAGGCTCGGATGGCGGCACTTCGGCCCCGGCTCGAGATCGAATTCGAAGCGGCGCTGGTCGACCGCGCGGTCGAGGTGATGGTCCTCACCGAGCTGGCGTGGCACGACTGCTACGGCGAGTCGTTCCCGCCGCCGGCCGTGGTCGACGACATCTTGACCGCGGCCGCTGGCGACCTTCCGCAGCTCGTGCAGGCCGCGCACCTCGCGGTGATCGACGCCCGTGACCTCCGGGTGTGGGTGGAGTCGCGCTCCTGACATCCTGTGGTCGTGGACGTCGTCGATTCGGATCGCACCTACCGGTTCGATGCCGACGTCGACACTGTCTGGGCAGCGATGTGTCGGGTCGACGAGTTCCCGGCGTGGTGGCCGTGGCTGCGCGACTTCGATGCCGGCGGTGTCGAGACCGGCGCTCGCTGGCAGTGCACCGTCCGTCCCCCGGTTCCGTACGCGCTCCGGTTCGAGATCGCGCTGACCGAGGTGGTCGTGGCCGAACGGATCGTGGCGGCTGTGTCCGGCGACATCGCCGGCGACGCCTCGCTCACCATCCAGCCGGTCGGCGACGTCACCGAGGTGCGCCTCGTCTCATCGCTGGCACCACGGCGAACCGTGCTCCGGCAGGTCACCACGCTGGCGCCGTGGCTGGCTCGGTTCGGCCACGACTGGGTGCTCGACACCGGGCTGCGCCAGTTCCGACGGCGAGCCCTCTGACCGGGTCGGCCGGTCCGGGATGTCGCTCGTCATCCTCCGGTGGCGAGCGGTAGCGCCCGCTCGACCCAACGCCGGATCGCGGCGAGCTGCCCATCCAGCGCGAGGGTGTCGAACCCCTGGAGAATCGAGCGGTTGCCGACCCCGTCCAGCTCGTGTGGCGCCACCGCCTCCAGGTCGAACCGGGTGATGCCGCCGTCGAACGTGCCGCCGATGGTGCAGTCGATGCAGCCGCCGGCCACGAAGAGATCGTTGCCGTAACGGGCATCGAGCGCCGCGAAGACCGACGGCCACCGCTCGATGAAGTCGTCCATGGCGATGCAGTAGATGACGTCGATCCGGTGGCCAAGGCCGTCGTTGCCCTGGCCGGCGAGGAACCCACGATCTACGAACACGTCGTCGAGGGCGTCGGTCACCGCTGCGGTGAACGGTCCGCGTCCGAACGGTGGGCCGTGGCCCTCGGTCTGCATCCCCGCAATCTCGCGCGACCGCGGGAGGTGCGAGACGTAGGTTTCGAGCCATGGAGCAACGAGCGGTCGGAACGCTGAAGGTCTCGGTCGTCGGGCTGGGCTGCAACAACTTCGGCATGCGGCTCGACCCGGCACAGACCGAGCAGGTGGTGCATGCCGCCATCGACGCCGGCATCAACTACTTCGACACCGCCGAGAGCTACAGCGCCGGCAAGTCCGAGGAGTACCTCGGGCGGGCGCTGGCCGGCCGGCGCGACGACGTCGTCATCGCCACCAAGTGGGGCCACACCAAGTACCTCGACGAGGGCGAGCGGGGTGGCGACCCCGCCCAGATCCGTGCCCGCCTCGAGCGGAGCCTGACCCGGCTCGGTACCGACCGCGTCGACCACTACCAGCTCCACCG
>JBFJNI010000140.1:0-8597 GCA_041618235.1 Acidimicrobiales bacterium | reverse complement strand
TCGCGCTCGAAGCGCGAGCCGTGGAGGGGGCAGTCCCAGGTCTCCTCGGCCGGGTTCCAGGTGAGGATGGCGCCCAGGTGCGGGCAGACGCCGGAGACGGCGCAGGACTCGCCCTGGGTATCGGTGGAGACCGCCACCCGGTCGAGTCCACGCGTCACGACCCGACCCTCGCCGGCGCGGGGTGCGCGACGCGGCACCACGGTGTTGATCCATCCGCCGGTCAGGTGGGCGGCGACGTCGGCGTTGGCCCTCACCAGGTCCTTCCAGCCGGCGAGCGGGAGCCGCGACGTCGACAGGGCCGACGCCCACCACGGCGGCTCGTCGCCGAGCACATGGGCCGTGTTGATCGCGGCCGAGGCGGCACCGTTGGTGAAGCCCCACTTGTTGAAGCCGGTGGCGATCAGGACCCGGGTGGACCCGGGGTGCAGCGGGCCGGCGAAGGGCACGTCGTCGGGGCTCATGAAGTCCTCGGTCATGAACCGGTGGTGCACGGCCCGGACGCCGAAGTGCTCGTCGGCCCAGCGCAGCAGTCGCTCGTAGCGGGCGGTCGTGTCGCCGCCCTGGCCCGTCTTGTGGCTCTCGCCGCCGACCAGCAACAACTCGTCTCCGTCGGGGCCGGGCGCCGTGCGGAGCGAGCGGGTGGGGCCGTCGTGGGCCAGGTACATGCCGGCGGGCGGGAGCTCGTCGACCTCGCACGCCAGCACGTAGGACGACTGTGGCTCGGTGCGGGCGAAGAACAGTCCCCGGTCGAGCAGCGGGACGCCGGTGGCGACCACGGCCCACCGGGCCGTGACGGTGCCGCGGTCGGTGTGGACCCCGACCTGCTGACGGCCGTCGGTGATCCCGCGGACCCGGATGCCCTCGATGACGTGGCCGCCGCGGTCGGCCACCTCGGTGGCGAGATCGTGGAGGAACGGCACGGGGTCGAACTGAGCCTGGCCCGCCACCCGGACCGCGCCCGCGGTGGCGAACGGCAGCCCGGGGTCGTGGCGCTCGGCGTCGACGCCGAACCGGGTGAGCAGCGCGACCTCGCGGTCGAGCGCTTCCACCGACGTCTGGTCGAGCGCGTAGGTCGAGGCCGCCTTGGCCTCCCACGCGCAGTCGACGGCGCGCTCGGTGCGGCGGCGGTCGAGCCAGTCGAAGCCGTGGCGGTTGGCGGCGACGTAGGCCTCGGCCACCTTCCGGCCCCGCCGCCGAGCGATCGACTGGGTGGCGAGATCGTGCAGCACCGACACCTTGGCCGAGCTCGCACCGGTGGCCCCACCGGCGATCACGCCCATCTCGAGCACCGCGACGCTGACCCCCCGCTCGGCGAGCGACACCGCCGTCGACAACCCGGCGATGCCGGCACCGACCACGACGCAGTCGACCTCGGATGGGAGCTCGGCCGTCGCGAACCTCGCGTCGCGGTCGCCGCGTCGGGCGAGCCAGATCGATTCGGAACGTTCGGGCAACGTCGCCGTGGCGCGGTCGTGGCCGGGCATGGGGTCCTGCTCTGGTCTGGGGCGTTCACCGCCGGGATCGGAGCCCAGGGCATACCCGCGCACCCGCGGGGGCAGAACCGTCAGGCCGGCCGACCGGAGCGGCTCCGTTTGACGCGGTACATGGCCGAGTCGGCGGCCGCGAGCAGCGCCGCCGGATCGCGACCGACCGTGCTGGTGTCGACCACGCCGATCGAGGCCGGACAGGTCACGACGGCGCCGCTGGAGAGCGTGATGGGCCTCGAGAGCGCATCTCCGAGACGGGCGACGAACGCATCGACGTCCGCGCCGATGGCCTCGTGCACGATCACGAACTCGTCGCCGCCGATGCGAGCGACGACGTCGGCGTCGCGGACCGCAGCCGAGAGGCGCCGTGCGGTCTCGACGAGCACGGCGTCGCCCGCGTCGTGGCCGTGGGTGTCGTTGACCCGCTTGAATCCATCGAGATCGAGCAGGGCCACGGCGAGCGGATCGCCGGACCGGGCGGTGCGGCTGAGGGCCAGCGCCAGGACCTCGTCGAGGAGTCGGCGGTTGGCGAGGCCGGTGAGCGGATCGCGCAGCGCCATCTCGGCCAGCTCCGCCTGGAGTGCCCGCACCTGCGTCACGTCGCGGGCGACGCCGAGCAGACCGTCGGCGAGCAGCGTCACCTGCAGCTCCGCGATGACCGTGGTGCCATCGGGACGCGTGAGGTGCAGGTCATGACGGTCGGGCATCCGTGCGCCGGCGACGACGCCGCGCACCATGGCGGCGTCCTCCGCTCGGACGACCGCGAGGAACTGATCGAGGTCGTGGAGGTCTTCGGGCCGGTACCCGAGCAGCTTCTCGACGGACGGGCTCATGTAGGAGAAGTGCGGTTCGGGCTCGAGCACGAACCGGAACACCACGTCGGCCGAGCGATCGGCGAGCTCGCGGAACCGGGCCTCGCTCGCCTCCATCTGGGCCCGAGCGTCGCGGTGGGCCGTGTCGTCGTGCCCGACGGCCAGGACATCGGCGTCAGCGTCGGAGCCGCCGACGAGGTGGCGTACCCACGAGATCACGCGACCCTCGGTGTCGACCGACTCACCACCGCAGGCCGCCGCCAGCACCCCCGGGCTGACGACGTCATCGAGCCGCTGTCCGACGACATCGACACCGAGTTGGACGTGCGCGCGGAGGAACGCCCGGTTGGCGTAGCGGACGACGCGGTCGTTCGCTCGATAGCGCACGATCTGGTCGTCGAGCGTGTCGAGGATCTCCTCGTGCATGTCCTCGTCCTTCCCACCGAACCGAACGGGAACGACCGAATCCGCCGTGATGGCGGCCGGTCCCGAGCGGATCTGTCCAAGCTCATCGGCAAACCCGCCGCGAACTGGAGGATTTCGGATCAGGCGTCGTAGAAGAACATGGGGTGCAGGCCGACAACGCTCTGCTGGCGTCGGTCGCCCCCCATCGCCCGTTCCGTCGCCTCGGGCGACAGGTGGTTCACCTCGGCGGTCGGTCGCAGGCGCTGGGCGATGTCGCGGCGGCCGTAGTGGATCTGGAGGAAGAACCGGCCGGTGTCGCCGGCGGACGTCGGATGACGGCGGTGCCACACATCGGAGACGAACAGCACGACATCGCCCGCCTCCGCCGGCAGCGGCGTGCCGCCGACACCGTTCCAGGTGAGGTCGTCGTCGCGGACTCGTTCGAAGGGCACCGGCTGGCCCGATCGATGGCTGCCGGCGATGACCTCGGTGGGCCCACTGGCCATCGGACAGTCGTCGAGCATCACGTGGACGGCGACGGCGAAGACGGGATAGGGGATGCGGTCGTCCCACGGCACACCGGCAGGTCGGGGGACGTGCGGCCCGGCGTCCATGTGCCAGTTGCCGCCGCCATGGGCCGCCTCGGCGCGGGGCGGGTTGCGCCACGCCGTGTTCGCGATCACGTGGCAGTCCTCACCCAAGAGGGGTTCGACGACATCGAGGACGCGCCGATCGCCCACCAGTCGCTGGACGGCCGCGCTGCGGTTGAGCATCTCGTAGCGGAAGTCGTCGCGTTCGTCGTCCGGGCGCCCGGGGTCGCGGTCGTCGCCGGGAAGCGCGTCGAACACGCCGGCGACCTCGGCTCTGAGCGCGGCCACCTCGCCGGGCTCGAGCAGACCGGGGAGCACGGCGTAGCCCTCGCGCTCGAGCTCGTGGGACGCGTCCGGGGCGGGGCCGTCCCGGAGCTCGAGGTAGATGCGGCGGCGGGTCAGCACGCCGTCAGGCTAGGGAGCGGACGCGGGCGATGCGGCTGCCGCCGCCCACCACCACACCGGCCAGCGCCGAGAGCAGCACGTAGGTGAGGGCCTTGCCCACGGTGCGGTGGTTCGGCGTTTCCGACGACGAGGTCGGGACCAGCGGTGGGACGGCGAACTCGTCGAGATCGTCCATGACCGGCGCCTCGTCGGTGTCGGCGTCCGGTGCCGTCGGTGGCTCGGGGGCGGCCGGGTCGGGCGTCGCCGATCCGGAGAACCCGCCGGGGGTGAACCCGGGTCCGTCGGTGGCCGGCGACGACTCGAAGTCGAACGACGCTCCGCTGGCGGGCGCGCTCCCGTCGTCGCCGGACCAGGAGCCGGAGCCGGCGGTCGGATCCAGCACCTCGACCGGTATCGGCAACGGCGTGGACTCGACGGTGGGCGCGGCGAGCCGGACGTCGAAGGTCGGCGCCAGGGGGCTGGAGGATTCGCCGGGCACCACGGCGAGCGACACGACGCCCTGGGCGCCACCGACCAGGTTCGACACGTCGGCCGACCACGAGGCGGCATCGGCGTCACGGACGAAGTCGACCTCGCCGGCGGCGCAGTCGGCCGGCGGCGCGTCGGCCAGCGCGCCGCCCTCGGCCGGCGTCCAGCTGTTGACGGTCGGGCAGATGCGCAACGGTGCCGACGCTTGCGCTACACCACCGGTCTCGCCGGCGGAGATCCGGGCCGAGATGACCCCCGCGCCGACATCGATGCGGATGGCGCTGACCGACACGGCACCGTCGGGCGCCGAGGACACGGCCATGCCACCAGCCGGTGCCGATTGTCCGGGGTTGCGGGTCCACCAGCCGACGGCGACGGCATCGGCCGCCGTGGCGTGCGCCGGCCATGCCAGCCCGGCCATCAGCGCGGCGACGGCGACGACCCCGAGGACGCGGCGCCGGCTCATCGGTCGGCCGCCTGCAGCGGACGGCGCCGGCGTCTCGGCGCGCCGTTCCCGTTCCCATTGCCGTTGCCGTTGGCGTTGCCGTTGGCGGCGGTCGGCACCGGCACCGGCACCGGCACCGCCTCGCCGGCACCCGATCGGTTGATCACCGCGTCGCTGCCGCCGAGGTACGACTCGACCACGTGGGGGTCGTTCACCACCTCGTCGGGGGTGCCCTCGGCGATGATCTGGCCGAGCTCGAGCGCGAGCAGCCGATCGGAGATGCCGGTGATGAGCGGCATGTCGTGCTCGATGACCAGCAGCGCGGCACCGGTGCGGTCGCGGATGTCGAGGAGCAGCGGGCCGAGCGCCTCGGTCTCGCGCTGCGCGATGCCCGACGACGGTTCGTCGAGCAGCAGCACGGTGGGCTCCTGGGCCATGGAGCACGCCAGGTCGACCACGCGGCGGCTGCCGGTCGACAGCTCGCTCACGAACTTGTCGGCGAAGGCCTGGAGGTTCATCTGCTCGACCAGCTCGTCGACCCGCTGGCGGACCTCGCGCTCGGCGGCGCGGGTGGCGGGCGACGACACCGCGGCCGCCACCGGGTCGCGGGTGCGGATGTGTCGTTCCAGGGCCACCGCGATGTTCTCGGTCACCGTCATCGACGGGAACAGCCGAGCGTCCTGGAAGCTGCGGCCGAGGCCGCGGACGGCACGGCCATCGGGACCGAGCCGGGTGACGTCGTCGCCCGCCAGCACCACCCGGCCGCTCGAGGGCACGAGGAAGCCGGAGATCAGGTCGAAGATGGTGGTCTTGCCGGCGCCGTTGGGGCCGATGAGGCCGAGGATCTCGCCCTCGCGCACCTCGAGCGACACGTCGTGCACCGCCCGGATACCGCCGAAGGTGATGCCGATGTCGTGGGTCTGCAGGATCGGGCGGTGCACGGCGCCGCACGAGGCGCACTCGGCCACGAAGTGGCGGACCGCGGTGGCCGGGACCCGCGAACCGCCAGCGGCGTCGGGGACGTCGGCGGTCGCGCTCGGGCCGGTGACGCTGGAGGAGCCCTGGAGGAACACCGCGCGGAGGATGTCGGGCCGGGAGAGCAGGTCCTCGGTGGGACCGTCGAAGCGGACCTCGCCCTTCTCCATGAACACGGCTCGCTCGGCCAGGGTGCAGGCGACATTGACCGACTGCTCGACCAGCACGATGGTGGTGCCGCGCCGGTGGATCTCGCGGACGATCTCGAGCAGCTGCTCGACGATCACCGGGGCGAGGCCGAGGCTGAGCTCGTCGATCATGAGCAGCTTCGGCTTGGCGATGAACGCCTGGCCGAGCGTGAGCATCTGCTGCTCGCCACCCGAGAGGTCGCCGGCCTTCTGGTCGTTCCGCTCGCGCAGACGGGGGAAGTACTCGAGGACCTGCTCGGTGGCGTCGGCGAGGTACTCGGCCTCCTTCTGGTAGAGCCAGCCGGCGAGCTCGAGGTTCTCCTGGACGGTGAGGGTGGGGAACACGCCCTTGCCGCCGGGCACCATCACGATGCCGAGCGCCGCGGTCTCGTTGGCCGGCAGGCTCGTGATGTCGCGGCCCTCGAACAGCACCGTGCCGCCGTGGGGCGTGACCAGGCCGCACACCCCGTTGAGCAGTGTCGACTTGCCGGCGCCGTTGGTGCCGAGCAGGGCGACGATCTCGCCCTCGGCGATGTCGACGTCGACGCCGAAGAGCACCTGGGTCTGGTCGTACGACACGTCGACGCCGCGGCACTGGAGCAACGCCGGTGCGACATCGACGCCGGCGAGGCGCTGCGACTGGGCCAGCGCCGTCTGGCGGACCCGCTCGATGTCGGCGGCGACGAACTGGCCGCCCGAGGCGAGGATGAACGCCCCGATGAGGAAGACCGGGACGAGTACCAGGATGCCGCCGGTGAGGCCCACCGAGTCGGAGATGGCGCCGACGAGCACCAGGACCAGCGCGCCGGGCATGGCCCACAGCGCGCCGATGCTGAAGCCCATCGCCCGGGCCCGCGGCGGCAGGACGGTGGCGACGACCGCGTAGATGGCCGGGGTGACGATGGCGCCGGCCCCGCTGATGATCATCTGCGCCGGGATCGACAGCAGCAGCGTGGGCGAGATGGCGATGAGCGCCAGGCCCGCGGCGACGACGAGGGCGACGACGCCCAGGAGCTTGAGGACCAGGCCGGGGTCCTTGACGAACAGCTTCGTGGCCAACGGGATGCCGATGAAGATGGCGGCGATGGCCTGGATGGGCTCGGCGCCGGCGAAGACGAAGCCGCGCTGGACCTCGTTGAGCCCGAACCGGTCTTCGTAGAGGATCGAGTAGAGCCCGCCGAGGCCGACCAGCGACCCGGCGAGGAACGGCAGCGCGAAGAAGATGCGCCGCAGCGAGCGGATCTGGTTGCACGCCCGCCAGGCCTCGGCGAACGTGGGCGGTTCGTCGTCGAGGAGGGCGATCTCCTCGGAGCCGCCGGCGGCCCGGCGCTCGTGGACCCCGCGGCCGGGTTCGGGCAGGAACCGGAGTGCCGCGATGACCAGCAGGATCGTGGGGATGGCGAAGAGGATGAACGGCGCCCGCCACCCCAGGAAGTAGGCGAGGAAGCCGGCGAGCACGGGTCCGATGAGCTGGCCGAGGTTGTTGGCCACCCGGTGGGTGAAGAAGACCGTGACCCGGTCGTTGGGCTCGTAGTAGTCGGACAGCAGCGAGTTGTGGGTGGGGTCGTTGACCGCCTTGCCCAGGCTCGAGCCGATGCGGGCGATGACCAGGATGGCGATGACCGGGGCCAGGCCGGTGAGCAGGCTGAACACGCCCCACACCGCGGCGCCGCCGACGGCCATGCGGGTGCGCCGGTAGCGGTCGGCGTAGTAGCCGACGAGCACCTGGCCGCCGAGGGCCAGGAACGACACCAGCGCGACCACGGTGAGGATGCCCTGGAGGTCGAGGCCGAACGCGTCGCGGATCTCGGGCGTGAGCACGCCGAACGCCGAGCGGTCGAGCTCGTCGACCGCGTTGAGGCCGAACAGGATGGCCAGCGGGACGAGCGACGAGCGGTTGCCGATGGCGCGGAGCCGGGCACGGATGTTCTTGGTGTCGACCGCGACGCCGAGCTCCTCGAGCAGCTCGTCGGGGATGTCGGCCGCCGGCGAGGGCGGGCCTTGCTCGTGGACGCTCATGACCGGGCCTCGGCGAGGATCTTGGCGTCGCCCCGCTCGGCTTCGACCTCGATCACCTCGATGGTGGTGGGATCGGCCGACGATGGGGCGTCGGGCGGAACCGGTGGATCGCTCGCATCGTCGTCGACCCGCAGGTCGGCGAGCAGCGACGGCACCACGATGCCGCGCTTCGTCGCGACCCGCCGCAGGATCTTGTCGCGCGTGCCGTAGACGACCTGGCCGAGGCCGCCGGGGAAGAACAGCAGCACCAGCAGCAGGCCGAAGCCCGTGGTGAGCAGGCGCACCTCGGGCGAGCCGACGAAGTAGGTGAGGAACTGGAACCAGGCGACCCCGATGAGCACGCCCGTGGTCGAGCCGAGCCCACCGAAGACCACGATGGAGAACAGCGTGATGCTCTCGGCGGGCTGGAGCGGGCTGCCGAGCATGGCGTGCTGGTGATAGGCGAACAGGCCACCGGCGAGGGCGGCATAGAAGCCCGACAGGGCGAAGCCGGTGAGCCGAGCCCGGATGAGGTTCACCCCGTAGCCCTGCGCGGCGCGCTCGTTGTCGCGGGCGGCGACCAGCACCCGACCGGTGCGGCTGGCGCGCAGCGAGCGGATCGAGATCAGCACCACGGCGAGGATGGCGAGCGACACGTAGTAGTAGGTCCACTCGGACTCGAGGTCGAACTTGCCGAACAGCGTGGGGCGCAGGATGCGTTCGGCCGGGTCGGGCACGTACCAGTCGAACGCGGCGAACTCGCCGTTGAGGAAGAACGACGACCCCGCCAGCGCGAGGGCGAACGTCGCCACGGCCAGGAACGG
>JBFJNI010000139.1:0-8646 GCA_041618235.1 Acidimicrobiales bacterium | reverse complement strand
TCGTGATGTTGTTCCCATCGACCCGCTCCGACAACACACGAGAGATCGCCGCCGTCAACGTCGTCTTCCCATGATCGATATGACCCATCGTCCCGATGTTCACATGGGGCTTGGACCGATCGAACTTCTCCTTGGCCATGGTGGCGCCTCTTTCTTTCCTGTTGCTTCAGACTGGGTGGGGTTGCGAACTGATGAGCGATCGAGGGGGATTACTCCCCACGGATGCGCTTGATGATCTCTTCCTGGACGCTGCTCGGGCACTCCTGGTAGGAGTCGAACTGCATGGTGTACTGCGCTCGGCCCTGCGTCTTGGAGCGGAGGTCGCCGACGTAGCCGAACATCTCCGAGAGCGGCACGGTGGCGTCGATGACCTGAGCGGCACCGCGCTGGTTCATGCCGCCGACCTGGCCGCGTCGGGAGTTGAGGTCGCCGATGACGTCGCCCATGTAGTCCTCGGGCGTCACGACCTCGACCTTCATGATGGGCTCGAGGATGACCGGCTTCGCCTTGCGGGCCGCCTCCTTGAACACCATCGTTCCAGCGATCTTGAACGCCATCTCGGAGGAGTCGACGTCGTGGTACTTGCCGTCGGTGAGGGTGGCGCGCACGTCGACGGTGGGGTACCCGGCGAGGACACCGGCGTCGAGGCTCGAGCGGATGCCGGCGTCGACGGAGGGGATGTACTCCTTGGGCACGCGGCCACCGGTGATCTTGTCGACGAACTCGTAGCCGCCGCCGGGGCCGGTGGGCTCGAGCGTGATCTGGACCTCGGCGTACTGGCCGGAGCCACCGGTCTGCTTCTTGTGCGTGTAGGTGACCTTCTCGACCGTCTTGGTGATGGTCTCGCGGTAGGCGACCTGCGGCTTGCCGACGGTGGCGTCGACGCGGAACTCGCGGAGCATGCGGTCGACGAGCACCTCGAGGTGCAGCTCGCCCATGCCGGCGATGATGACCTGGCCGGTCTCCTCGTCGGTGCGGACCTGGAAGGTCGGGTCCTCTTCGGCCAGCGACTGGAGCGCCTTGCCCATCTTCTCCTGGTCGACCTTGGTCTTGGGCTCGACGGCCACGTGGATCACGGGCTCGGGGAACTCGAGTGACTCGAGGACGATGGGGTGATCGGGATCGCAGAGCGTGTCACCGGTCTTGGTGTTCTTCATTCCGATGCCGGCCACGATCTCGCCCGAGAAGATCCGCTCGCGGTCTTCACGGGTGTTGGCGTGCATCTGCAGCAGACGGCCGAGGCGCTCCTTGTTGCCGGAGCGGGTGTTGAGGACCTGGTCGCCCTTCTCGAGGGTGCCCGAGTAGACGCGGAGGAAGGTGAGCTTGCCGACGTGGGGGTCGGTCATGATCTTGAACGCCAGCGCCGAGAAGGGCTCCTCGTCGTTGAGCTCGCGGGTGAGCTTCTCGTCTTCCTTGACCGTCATGCCGTTGACCGGCGGGAGGTCCTCGGGCGAGGGCAGGTACTTGATGACGGCGTCGAGCAGGGGCTGGACGCCCTTGTTCTTGAACGCCGTGCCCAGCAGCACGGGGACGATCTCGTTGGCGATGGTGGCCTTGCGGATGCCGGCCTCGAGCTCGGGGACGGTGATCTCCTCGTCCTCGAGGTACTTCATCATGAGCTCTTCATCGGCCGAGGCCACGGTCTCGACGAGCTTGGCCCGCCACTCGACGGCCTTGTCCTTGAGGTCGTCGGGGATCTCGACCTCGTCCCAGCTGGCGCCGAGGTCCTCGGACTTCCAGATGAGCGCCTTCATGTTGATCAGGTCGACGACGCCGGCGAAGTCACCCTCGTAGCCGATGGGCAGCTGCAGCACCGCGGTGTTGGCCTGGAGGCGATCGTGGATCGACTCGAGCGCGTCGTAGAAGTTGGCGCCGAGGCGGTCCATCTTGTTGACGAAGCACATGCGGGGGACGCCGTACTTGTTGGCCTGGCCCCACACGGTCTCGGTCTGGGGTTCGACACCGGCGACGCCGTCGAACACGGCGACGGCACCGTCGAGCACGCGGAGCGAACGCTCGACCTCGACGGTGAAGTCGACGTGGCCGGGCGTGTCGATGATGTTGATGGTGTGGTCCTTCCACATGCAGGTCGTGGCGGCGGAGGTGATGGTGATCCCCCGCTCCTGCTCCTGCTCCATCCAGTCCATGGTGGCGCCGCCCTCGTGGACCTCGCCGATCTTGTAGTTGCGCCCGGTGTAGTAGAGGATCCGCTCGGTGGTCGTGGTCTTGCCGGCGTCGATGTGCGCCATGATCCCGATGTTGCGGAACTTCGCGATGGAGTTGCTGCGCTTTTCAGACATTGATGAGGACTCTCACAGAAGAACGACCGGGCCTGGTTTCCCGAGGGAAGGGGCCCGGTCGGCGGGGCCAGGGGCCCACGTGGTTGGACAGAATTGCGTGACTACCAGCGGTAGTGGGCGAAGGCCTTGTTGGACTCGGCCATCTTGTGCATGTCTTCACGACGCTTGACCGAGGCACCGAGGCCGTTGGCGGCATCCATGATCTCGTTGGCCAGGCGCTCGGCCATGGTGCGCTCGCGGCGGGCGCGGGCGAAGGTGACGATCCAGCGGATGGCCAGGGTGGAGGCCCGGCGCGGCTTGACCTCGACGGGCACCTGGTAGGTGGCGCCACCGACTCGACGGCTCTTGACCTCGAGCTGGGGCTTGATGTTGTCGATGGCCCGCTTGAGGGTGCCGAGCGGCTCTTCGCCGGTCTTGGCCTCGACGGTGGCCATGGCGTCGTTCATGATCTTCTCGGCCGTGGAGCGCTTGCCCGCCTGCAGGATCTTGTTCGTCAGCTGGGTGACGAGCGTCGAGTCATAGGTGGCGTCCGGCTTGATCTCGCGCCGTGGCGCGGGTCCCTTACGAGGCATCTCAGGCGTCCTTCTTGGCGCCGTAGCGACTACGGGCCTGCTTGCGGTCACGGACGCCCGACGTGTCGAGCGTGCCGCGAATGATCTTGTAGCGGACGCCCGGGACGTCCTTCACACGGCCACCGCGCACGAGCACGATGGAGTGCTCCTGCAGGTTGTGGCCCTCGCCGGGGATGTAGGCCGTGACCTCGATGCCGGAGGTGAGCCGTACACGGGCCACCTTGCGCAGCGCCGAGTTGGGCTTCTTGGGGGTGACCGTGAAGACACGGGTGCAGACGCCGCGTCGCTGCGGGGCGCCCTTCAGGGCCGGCGTCTTCGCCTTGGTCATCTTGGACTTCCGGCCCTTGCGGACCAGCTGCTGAATCGTGGGCACGGGTGTCCTCAGTACAGATACGAATGTGTCGGAACGATCGGTGTCACGGGCAGCCCGGTGGGCGCGCATGACCGACGGGACATGCTATGGCTGCTGCCGCCGGCGACACAACCCGGCACCCGACGGTACCCCGGTGATCAGGCCGGCTGGGGGTATCCGACGGCGCCCCTGCGCAGCACGGTGTCCATGAACAGGAGGGCCCCGAGCGCCACCAGGGCGCCGATCCCGACGGCCAGGGTCTGCTCGGCGGCCGCGGTCCACACCGGCTCGGTCCACCCGAACAGGGTGCCGTTGCGAGAGATGACGAGGGCCGCCAACGAACCCGCCTGGAACGCGGCCACGACACCCACGATGCGACGCAGCCACCCGGCCTTCCAGACCACGGCCACACCGAGTGCGACGACAGCGACGAGCGAGGCGGCGGCGTTGACGGGGAAGCCGATCTTGACCACCTCGGCACCAGGGACCATCGACGGGAGGTCGCGATAGGTGTCCAGCCATTCGCGCAGGTGGATGAATCCGCCGGCGGCGACGAACGCGACGGAGACGACGACGAGGGGGGTGACGAGTTTGTGGCGCATGTGCGTTCTTCGGTCCCGACGCCGTGCCGGGATGACCGGGCCAGCTGTCCCGGCGGGCGGCTGCCTAGGGTTCGCGCCATGACGGAGCCAGCCACCACCCTCGACATCGCGGCCGGAGTCGCCACCATCACCCTGAACCGGCCCGACAACCGCAACGCACTGTCGGCCGAGCTCGTCGACGGCCTCGGCGACCATCTGGCGGCATCCGCCGCCGACGACGCCGTGCGCGCCATCGTGCTGACCAACGCCGGCACCGTGTTCTGCGCCGGCGCCGACCTCAAGGGCGGCGGGGGCGAGCCCCGGTACTCGCTGGTCGACATCTTCGAGGCGATCCTCGACTGCCCCAAGCCGGTCATCGGCCGCATCGCCGGGCACTGCATGGGTGGCGGCGTCGGCCTGGCCGCGGCCTGCGACATCTCCGTGGTGGCCGACGACGCCCGCATCGGGTTCACCGAGGTCCGCATCGGCGTCGCCCCCGCCATCATCTCGGTGGTCTGCCTCCCGAAGATGCGACGGGCCGACGCCACCGAGCTGTTCCTGTCCGGCGAGCGCATCACGGCCGCCCGTGCCGTCGAGGTGGGCCTGCTCAACCGGGTCGTGCCCGCCGCCGACCTCGACGCCGCGGTCGACGAGCTCGTGACGAAGGTCGTCGCCGGGGGTCCGCTGGCGCTGGCCGCGTGCAAGCGCCTCATCGCCGAGGTTCCCGACCTCGACCGGACCGAGGCGTTCGAACGCACCGCTGTCCTGTCGGCCGAGCTGTTCGCCTCGGACGAGGCGGCGGCCGGCATCGGCGCCTGGCGCGACAGGGCCGACGCCCCCTGGATCCCGCAGACCTGATCGCCTGCGGGCTCGGCGGACCGCCTCGTCAGGCGGAGATGCGCAACGACTCGAGGAGCGGGAGCCAGTCGGTGAACGTCGTGGTCTCGGCGCCGGCGACCTTGGCCTGGTCGTCCCACTCCCGCAGCGCGACTGCGTCCGCCCAGGCGGGGTTCGACCGGAAGCGCTCGACCTCCGGCCCGTTCATCGGGCCGCCCTGCACGGCCAGGCTCCGCACCGACGACGGCGACAGGTCCTCGAGGTAGCCCGGACGGACGGCGCACAGGAACCGCTTGGCGGTGACGTGGAGGGCGACCGGGCCGCAGACCTCGGAGCCGAACCACCGTCGCAGGTGACGGGCACCGGCAGCTTCGTGGTGGGCGTCGCCGTCGAGGTCCTCGTCGATGGCGACGAGATCGCCGACCACGAGATGCCCGACGTCGTGGAGCAGCGCGGCGGCGACCAAGGCATCGGATGCTCCGGCGGCACGGGCGAGCTCGGCGGCCTGGAGGCCGTGCGCCAGCTCGGTGACGGCCTCGTCGTAGAACCGGCGCGCCAGCGGCCCGTCGTACAGGTCGACGAGATGCTGCAGGTCGGCGGTGCTCACGTGACCGGGCGTCCGAGGAAGTCGTCGGAGATGGACAGGCGGACGCGTTCACCATCGACGTGGTCGCCGACCGCCGCGAACGTGTCGGCCTTGTCGGAGTAGTACGTGGCTCGGAGGTCGCCGTGCCGGGCGGCGTTGTAGGTGAGGTACAGCGCCCGCCGAGGACGGTCGGTGGTGTTCGTGCCGCTGCGGTGGGGCGTGTGGGAGTCGAACCACAGCAGATCGCCGGGCCGGGTCTCGACCGGACGCCAGTCGAGCGTGGCAGCGTGGGAGGCCTCGATGCGGCCGCCGTCGTCGGTGGGCATGAGCCCACCGGCGTACCCCGGTGCGACGTCGAGGCAGCCGCTGGCGGACGTGGCGGGGTCGAGCGGGACCATGCACGACACGTGATGGTCGACGAACCGGTAGGCCGTGGCGTCCTGGTGGGGCGCGAACCCCGCACCGCCGGGTTGTTTGTAGTTGACCTTCTCCTTGTAGAGCACCGCCGGCTCGTCGAAGAGCGCACCGGCGAGCTCGACCATCCGACCGGCGGTGATGAACTCGCGCAGGCCGACGTGGTGGGGCACGAGGTCCTCGGAACGGGCCAACACCGGTCCGGCATCGGTCATCTCGCGGTGGTGCAGACCCGGCCCGCCCGTGGCCGACCAGCCGGCCACCTCGTCGACCCATGCCGTGAGCCGGTCCACCTCGTCGTCGGTGAGGACGGCCGGCAGGTGCAGCCAACCGTCCCGGCGCCAGCCGTCGAGCTGCTCGTCGGTGAGCACGATCATCGCGTCACCCAACCACACCGACGGGAAAACGGGCGAGGGCCCCGCCGAAGCGGGGCCCTCGTGCCGGAATCCGTGTGGCTACCCCGCCTGCTCGCCATCGGTGCCGGGCATGGCGATGACCTCGCCGCCCGTCTGGCCGGCGAACTGGCTGGCCAACATGGCCGCAGGGTCGCCCTCTTCGGCGTCGGAGCTCCAGCCCTCCATCTGGCGGTACTCGGGGGCCGAGGTCTCGACGTCCCGGTAGTCACCATGGCCGGTACCGGCCGGGATGAGCTTGCCGATGATGATGTTCTCCTTGAGACCGATGAGCCCGTCGGACTTGGACTCGATGGCGGCCTCGGTGAGGACGCGGGTGGTCTCCTGGAAGGAGGCAGCCGACAGCCACGACTCGGTCGACAGCGAGGCCTTGGTGATGCCCATGATCTCGTCACGGGCCTCGGCCGGCTGCTTGCCCTCGAGCAGCAGCTGCTTGTTGACCTCGGTGTAGCGACGACGGTCGATGCGCTCGCCCGGGAGGAACGGCGAATCGCCCGACTCGTTGATGTGGACCCGGCGGGTCATCTGCCGCACGATCAGCTCGATGTGCTTGTCGTGGATCGACACGCCCTGATCGCGGTACACCTTCTGGATCTCGTCGACCAGGTACGTCTGCGTGTGACGCAGGCCCTTGATCTCGAGGAGCTCCTTGGGGTCGCGGGGACCTTCGACGATGGCGTCGCCGGCCCGGATCTCCTGGCCTTCGGTGACCTCGATGCGAGCACCGACGGGGATCGGGAAGGTCTCCTCCTCGCCGTCGTCGGTGACCACGACGACCGTCTTGCCACGGCCTTCGTCCTCGAGGATCCGGACCGAGCCGGACACGGTCGACATCGTGGCCTTGCCCTTCGGGGACCGGGCCTCGAACAGCTCGACCACGCGGGGCAGACCGCCGGCGATGTCACCACCGCTGGAGGCCACACCACCGGTGTGGAAGGTCCGCATCGTCAGCTGCGTGCCGGGCTCGCCGATGGACTGGGCGGCGATGACACCGACCGCCTCGCCGCGCTCGATGCGCTTGCCGGTGGCCAACGACATGCCGTAGCCGGCACCGGAGATGCCCTGCTCGGAGTCGTCGGTGAGCGGTGACAGCACCCGGACGCGGGTGACGTTCTCGGCGTCGAGCATGTGTTCCATGATCTCGACCGTGACCATCGTGCCGCGCTCGTAGGTGGTCGCCGCCGCCGTCTCGGTGGCATCGACCTCGACGTCCTCGACGAGCGTGCGACCGAGGAGCTTGGTCTCCATGTAGAAGCGCTGGCCGGGAGCGTCATGACGGACGTTCTCGATCCAGATGCTCCGGATGGGAGATCCGGTGCGCTCGGCCCGGTCGAAGGGGTCGTCGTCGTTGATGATCAGCTCCTGGGCGACGTCGACGAGACGGCGCGTCAGGTAGCCGGAGTCCGCGGTGCGCAGCGCCGTGTCGACGAGGCCCTTCCGGGCGCCCGGCGTGGCGATGTAGTACTCGAGCATGTCGAGTCCCTCGCGGAAGTTCGACTTGATCGGGCGGGGGATCATGTCGCCGCGGGGGTTGGCCACGAGGCCACGCATGCCCGCGATCTGGCGGACCTGCATCATGTTCCCTCGGGCACCCGAGCCGACCATCATGTCGATGGGGTTGAAGCGCTCGGCCTTGAGGCCGACCTCCATCTCGGCCCGGACCTCTTCGGTGGCGTTGGTCCAGATCTCGACTTCCTTCTGCCGGCGCTCACCATCGGTGATGATGCCCCGGCGGAACTGGGTCTCGACCTTCTCGGCCTCGGCCTCGTGTCGGTCGAGGATGTCGCGCTTGGACTCGGGGGTCTTGACGTCGTCGATGGAGATGGTCAGGCCCGACTTCGCGGCGAAGCTGAAGCACAGGTCCTTGATCCCGTCGAGCGACTCGGCCACGTCGGCCTTCGAGTACTCGGCCGCGAGCTTGTCGACGATGCGCCCCAGCACGCGCTTGTCGACGACGTCGTTCATGTCGTCGAGGAAGCCGAAGTCGTCGGGGATGACCTCGTTGAAGAAGATCCGGCCCGGCGTGGTGGTGATCCACTTCGCCTTGCCGTCGTCGGTGCGGCCGGCGCGGTACTTGATCTTGGCGTGCAGTGCCACGGCACCGGACTCGTAGGCCCGCTGCAGCGTGTCGACGTCGCCGAACACGTCGCCCTCGCCCTTCTCGCCGTCCATGAGGGACGTGAGGTAGAAGGCGCCGATCACCATGTCCTGGGTCGGCGTCACGAGCGGGCGCCCGTTGGCCGGCGACAGGATGTTGTTGGCCGAGAGCATCAGCACCCGGGCCTCGGCCTGGGCCTCGGCCGACAGCGGGAGGTGCACGGCCATCTGGTCGCCGTCGAAGTCGGCGTTGAACGCGGTGCACACCAGCGGGTGGATCTGGATGGCCTTGCCCTCGACGAGCACGGGCTCGAAGGCCTGGATGCCGAGACGGTGCAGCGTGGGCGCACGGTTGAGGAGCACGGGGTGCTCCTTGATGACCTCTTCGAGGACGTCCCACACCTGCGGGCGACGACGCTCGACCATGCGCTTGGCCGACTTGATGTTCTGGGCCAGCTCACGGTCGACGAGCGCCTTCATGACGAAGGGCTTGA
>JBFJNI010000138.1:0-8689 GCA_041618235.1 Acidimicrobiales bacterium | reverse complement strand
GCGAGCCGGCTCCCTGAGGCCGGCACGACGGTCAGAGGCGCCGGCGTTCGTTGAGCTCGGCCGCCAGGTCCCACGCGGCGTCCTGGGCAGCGGCGACGTCGGCGCCGGCGAGCGCGTCGGCGACGGGAGCGCGACCCAGCCGGCGCAGGACCGCGTCGAGCGACTCGTCGGGGTGGAGCAATGCGACCGCGTCCGACAGCGCCGCCAACAGCGTCGGGAACGGTCCGTCGACGGCCGCCATCAGCGCTTCGACCTGCGCTTTCGTGAGCTGATCCCGCACGTGTCGAACGTACCGGGAATCAAGGATTCTGCACCCGACGCCACTAGCGTGGTCGCCAACATGACGACTTTCGCAGAACTCGGACTCGACACCGACCTGGTCGAGTGCCTCGCATCGCAGGGCATCGAGAAGCCCTTCCCCATCCAAGAGCTCACCATCCCCGACGCCATCTCCGGCCGGGACGTGTGTGGCAAGGCCAAGACCGGCTCCGGCAAGACGCTCGCCTTCGGTGTGCCCATGATCATGGCGCTGCCCGAACCTGACGACGTCCACTTCGGCCCCGCCGGCCTCGTGTTGTGCCCGACCCGCGAGCTCGCCATCCAGGTGGCCGAGGTCCTCGAGCCGCTGGCCAAGGTCAAGGGCCACACCATCACCGCGGTCTACGGCGGCGAGAAGATCGAGAAGCAGATCAAGTCGATCTCCGACGGCACCGGCATCATCGTGGCCACGCCCGGCCGGCTGATCGACCTGCTCCAGCGCGGCGACGTGAAGCTCGACGAGGTCAAGATGGTCGCCGTCGACGAGGCCGACCGCATGGCCGACATGGGCTTCCTGCCCCAGGTCGAATGGGTCCTGCGCCACGTGCCCGAGGGGCACCAGACGCTGCTCTTCTCGGCCACGCTCGACGGTTCGGTCGGCGCGCTCGTCGAGCGGTACCAGAGCGACCCGGTCACCAAGGAGGTCGTCTCGGAGACCGTCACGGTCGAGCAGATGCACCACCGGTTCATCCGGGTCCACGAGATGGACAAGTCCAAGGTCGCCGCCGCCATCGTCGCCAACGGGCACCGCACACTGATCTTCTCGAACACCAAGCGGGCCGCCGATCGTCTGGCCGCCGACCTGAACAACCTCGACGTCAAGGCCGAGGCCATCCACGGCGACCTCCCGCAGCGGTCCCGCGAGAAGGCGCTCAAGCGCTTCTCCGAGGGAAAGCTCCAGGCGCTCGTGGCGTCCGACGTCGCCGCCCGCGGCCTCGACATCGACCTGATCGACACGGTCGTGCACTGGGACCCGGCGCCCGACCACAAGACCTACCTCCACCGTTCGGGTCGCACCGCTCGTGCCGGCACCGACGGCGTCGCCGTCACGCTCCTGATCTGGAACGAGGAGATGCCGGTCAAGCTGCTGCAGCGCCGGCTCGGTCTCGAGGACCATCCCATCGTCGAGATGTTCTCGAACGATCCCCGCCTCGAAGACCTCACCGGCTGGGATCCACTCGCCGACTGAGCCCATGCCCGATCCCGGCGAGGTGCTGGCGGCCAGCTTCGCCCGGGCATGCGCCGAACGGGGGCTGACACCCGACCCCCGGCTCGATCTCTTGCAGGGCGGGGCCGGCGAAGTGTCGCCGCTCCCGCTCGACGGCCCCGGTGCGTTGGGGCGACTCCACGAACAGCTCGTCGGCGAGGCCGAGCGGTCGAGCCGTGGCGCCTGGTACACGCCGGCGTGGCTCGCCGAACGGCTCGTCGACGCCGCGGTCGGTCGTATCGGCCTCGTCGCCGACCCCAGCTGTGGGGGAGGAGCGTTCCTTCTGGCTGCAGCGGACCGGCTGGTCGACCTCGGCGCATCACCGGCCGACGTCGTCGGGTCGCTGCTGTGGGGCGCGGACATCGACCTGCTGGCAGTCGCGGTGACCGAGGCCGCGCTGTGGTGGTGGTCGGCGGAACGTGGCGACCCGACGGTCGCCGGTGCGCGCCTGGTCGTCGGCGACGCGCTGGTCGACCTGGAGATGCCGACGTGCACGGCGGTCGTGGGCAACCCGCCGTTCCTGGGGCAGCTGAAGTCGAGTACTGCGGTCGACGACGATCGACGCCGTGCGCTCCAGGCCCGTTGGGGCGACGTCGTTCGCCCGTACACCGATGTCTCGTGGCTGTTCCTGGTCGCCGCCGTCGACGCGCTCGAGACGGATGGCGCCGTCGCGATGGTGCAGCCGCAGTCGCTGTTGGCCGCACGCGATGCCGGTGCGGTCCGAGCCGCGATCGACGCCCACGCCCGCCTCGACCACTGCTGGATCGACGGTGGCGGCACGTTCGACGCGGCGGTTCGCGTGTGCGCACCGCTCCTGCGACGGACCGCGACCGCGTCGACGGCGAACGACTGGACGGGCGCGCTGGTCACCGCCCGCGGGATCCCGGCCGCGCCGCTGCGCTCCCGCCGGGTCCTGGGCGACGTCGCCCAGATCGCCGCCGGCTTCCGCGACGAGTACTACGGGTTGGTCGACGCAGTACGTGAAGACGCGGGCGCAGACGAACCCGCCCGTCCGCTCGTCACCGTCGGCGCCATCGATCCCCTTCGGCTGCGAACCGTGCCGATGCGCTTCGCCAAGCGCCGGTGGGCGAGACCCGTCGTCGACCCCGGAGCCACGACGGTGGCCCGGGCGAGGCGCTGGATCGAGATCCAGGACGCACCGAAGCTGGTCGTCGCGACCCAGACGAAGGTCCTCGAGGCGGTCGTCGACGAGGCCGGGTCGTTGGTGGGTTCGGTCCCCGCCATCGTCGTCGTGCCCCACGACGTCGACGACCTCTGGCGACTCGCCGCTGCCCTCCACGCGCCGGTCGTGTCGGCGTGGATGCTGAGACGCACCGCCGGCACGGCGTTGGCCTCCGATGCGTGCAAGCCGACCGCATCCGCTCTCTCGGCGCTTCCGCTCCCGACCGACGACGAGGCATGGACACGGGCCACCGATCTGGCCGAGGCGATCGCCAGCGGTGTCGACGAGTGGGAGGCGTTCGCCGTCGCGGCCGACGCGGCCTATGGCATCGATGACCCCGTCACCAGGTCCTGGTGGCTCGGGCGCCTGCCGATACGCTGACCCGCCGTGCCGAACCCCACCACGCCGCACGAGCCCTCGACCAACGCGCTGCGCACGAGACTCGACGCCGGCGAGTCGGTCCTCATGCCCGGCGTGTGGGACGCACTGTCGGCCCGCATCGCGGCCGAGGCCGGGTTCTCGACCGCCTTCCTGTCGGGTTATTGCGTGTCGGGCACCCAGCTCGGTCTGCCCGACTACGGCTTCCTCACGCAGACCGAGATGGCCGATCAGGCCCGCCGGGTCACCGCCGCCAACCCGGGCCTCGACGTCGTCGTCGACGGCGACACGGGCTACGGCAACCCGCTCAACGTCGTCCGCACGGTCGAGCTGTGGGAGGCCGCCGGCGCCGCCGGGGTGTTCATCGAAGACCAGGTGTGGCCCAAACGATGCGGCCACATGGCGGGCAAGCAGGTCGTGCCCGCCGACGAATGGCTGGCCAAGCTGCGCGCCGCCGTCGACCGTCGCACGTCGATGCTGATCTGCGCTCGAACCGACGCCCGTGCCGCCATCGGCCTCGACGACGCCATCGAACGGGCCAAGGCCGCCGCCGACACCGGGGTCGACGCCGTGTTCGTCGAGGCGCCCGAGACCATCGCCGAGATGGAGCGGATCGCCGCCGAGGTCGACGCTCCGGTACTCGTGGCCAACATGGTCGAGGCGGGCAAGACGCCGCTGCTCACGGGTGCCGAGCTCACCGACCTCGGCTTCCGTCTCGTGGTCTCACCGCTCAGCGGTCTTTTCACCATGGTGCAGGCGTTGCGCGAATCGATGCAGGTCCTCGCCGCCGACGGTTCGCTCCGCGACCGCCTCGACCGGGTCGTGAGCTTCGACGAGTTCACCGATCTCGTCGGTCTCCCGGCCGTCGTCGAGGCCGAGGAGCGCTACGGCCGCTGATCCGTCTGGGATCCGGAGGCCGAGGCCGCAGGGTCGGGGAGATGCAGCAGGAACCGCGCACCGCCGGCGGCCGAGGTGTCGAGGGCGACGGTGCCCCCGTGAGCCTCGACGATCGAGCGCACGATCGAGAGACCGAGGCCGGCACCGTCGAGCGGATTCTCGTCGGCTCGGGTCGAGCGCCAGAATCGGTCGAAGGCCCGAGGCTGGTCGTCGGACCGGAAGCCCGGCCCGTCGTCGGCGACCATGATCGAGAAGCCGGACGCGTCGCGTTGCGCCGCCACCTCGACGGTGGTTCCCGGCGGCGTGTGCACGCGGGCGTTGGCCAGCAGGTTGTCGAGCACCTGTCGGAGCTGGTGCTCGTCGCCGAGGGTGAGCAGCTCGGTCTCGGCATTGAGCTCGTACGTGCGATCGAGATCCCGCACCCGGGCGGCATCGACGGCGTCACCGACGATGGTGGTGAGGTCGACGGGTTCCCGCGTGGTGGTCGGCTGTTGGTCCATGCGGGCGAGGACCATCAGGTCCTCGACCAGCCGGCTCATGCGCGTGGCCTCGGCCTCGATGCGGGCCATGCCGGTGGCGACGGCCTCGGGGTCGTCGGCGCCCTGGCGGTACAGCTCGGCGTAGCCGCGCACCGACGTGAGCGGCGTCCGCAGCTCGTGCGATGCGTCGGCGACGAAGCGGCGCATGGTGGCTTCCGACCGCGTCTTCTCGTCGACGGCCGACTCGATGCGGTCGAGCATGGTGTCGAGGGCGGCGCCGAGGCGTCCGACCTCGCTGGTGGTCTCGCCGACGTCGGTGCGCTCGGTGAGATCTCCGTCGGCGATGCGGCCGGCTGCGCTGATCATCCCCTCGATGGGTGCGAACGCGCGCCGGACGAGGAGCCAACTGATGAGTCCCGCCAGCGCGACCGCGACGATGCCGAAGATCCGCTGGATCCGCCGCGCCTCGTCCACGGTGGCGTCGACGGCGGCGAGCGAGATGCCGACGATCAGCCGGCCGCCGTCGGCGGTCTCGATCGCCGCAGCCCGGTAGCGGGGCCCGTCGTTCTCGACCGAGGCAACGGTGACGATGCCCTCGGCCGGGCGGAGATCGGTGGCGGCGGGCAACGGCGACGGGTCGCTCGCGGTACCCGCAGGGGTGGCCCGGATCACTGCGCCCCGCTTGCTGATGCGGAGCACGGCGACATCGCTGGACTCCTCGAAGCCCCGGTCGTCGAGCTGCCGTGACGGGAAGGGTCGATCGGTGAGGCGTTCGCGGACCTCTTGCGACAGCGCCCCCGAGGTGAACTCCTCGTCGACGTTGGCGATGAGGCGGTCCTCGAGCGAGTTCACGACCACCCACGAGCCGAGGCCGATGGCCAGCCCCACGGTGATCGTGATGGCCAGGACGAGTCGTCGGCGGATCACGGCTCGGTGCGCAGCACGTAGCCGAAGCCGCGCACGGTGTGGATGAGCTTGGGTTCGCGGTCGTCGATCTTCTTGCGCAGGTACGAGATGTAGTTCTCGACGACGCTGGCGTTGCCGTCGAAGTCGTACTCCCACACGTGGTCGAGGATCTGGGCCTTGGACACGACCTGCTCCCGATGGCGCAGCAGGAAGCGCAGCAGCTTGAACTCGGTGGGGGACAGGCTCACCGGGTGACCGTCGCGGGTGACGCGCATGGTGGCCTCGTCGAGCACCAGGTCGGCGCAGGTCAGCTGGGTCGAGGGCTCTTCGGGCTGCGCCTGCTGGGTGCGGCGGAGGACGGCCCGGACGCGGGCGATGAGCTCGTCGAGGCTGAACGGCTTGGTCACGTAGTCGTCGCCGCCCTTGGTGAAGCCCTGGAGCATGTCCTCCTTGGCGTCGCGTGCGGTCAGGAAGATGACCGGCACCTGGTTGCCGTCGTCGCGGAGCGTGCGGCACACGTCGAAGCCGTCGCGGCCCGGCAACCCGACGTCGAGCAGCAACAGGTCGGGGTTCTCGGCGCGCGCCAACCGCAGCGCGCTGTCGCCGTCGGCGGCGGTGATGGGCCGCAATCCCGCGATGCGCAGCGCGCTGGAGACCAGGTCGCGGATGTAGACCTCGTCGTCGACCACCAGCACGGTCTGCTCGTCCATGCCCTCAGTGAAGCCGATGAACCTGGGAGGTTGCTCACAACCACCTGGGAGCCGGCCACCGGTGGCGTGTCCGAACCGGTTGTGTCCGCCGGTCGATGTGCCACGTAGGATCCCGAGCACACAGCATCACGAGTGGCCCGGGCGACCGGGTCCGGCAACCTGGGACGGACACCCAAGGTGCCTCCCTCCTCCGGGTGGGGATGTGGCCCTCCGGGGCAACCAAGGTCCGGGGTCTCCCCGATCGCAACGGGTGTCCATCCCTCCCAGAGGAGGTGACCGACATGGCGATCGAGGACCGAGGAGTCCCCTCTGGCGCGCGTGGCGGTCCCGTGGCCGGTCTGCCCTCCGATCGACCCCTCGCCGACCTCGGACGTCGGGCTCACCCCAGTGCGCTGCCGGCGTCAGGTGCCTGGCGCGAAGGAGACGAACCCGGACTGCGCCGCTTCGTCCCCGTGTCGAACGGCCGTCCCTTCGCCCTCGAAGGCGGTGCGCTGCTCGACGGGGCCGTGGTCGCCTACGAGACCGTGGGCACGCTCAACGCCGACGGGTCCAACGCCATCCTCATCTGCCATGCCCTGACCGGCGACAGCCACGTCGCCGGCGGGCTGCCCCGTGGGCATCAGGCGCCGGGCTGGTGGAACGGTCTGGTCAAGCCGGGTGGCGGCATCGACACCGACGAGTGGTTCGTCGTGTGCGTCAACGTGCTGGGTGGCTGCCAGGGTTCGACGGGCCCGGCGTCGGCGCACCCCGACGACGGCGAGCCGTACGGCTCGCGGTTCCCGGTGGTCTCGATCCGCGACATGGTGCGGTCGCAGGCCGCGGTGGCCGACGCGTTGGGGGTCCATCGCTGGCGCGCGGTGATCGGCGGTTCGATGGGCGGGATGCAGGCCCTCGAATGGGGGATCATGTACCCGGACCGGGTCGGAAGCCTCGTGGTGCTCGCGACCTGCGAGGCCGCGTCCGCGCAGCAGATCGGGTGGTGGTCGGCCGGCCGGCGCATCATCCGGATGGATCCGGCCTGGTGCGACGGCGACTACTACGACGCCGGGCCCGGCGAGGGTCCGCACGAGGGCCTGTCGCTCGCCCGCATGGTGAGCCAGATCACCTTCCGCTCCGACGACGTGTTCACCGATCGCTTCGGTCGTGAGCTCGTGGAGTCGCTCGACGGATTCCAGCTCTGGCAGCGGTTCCAGGTCGAGCGCTACCTCGAGTACCACGGCGACAAGCTCGTCCGCCGCTTCGACGCCAACTCGTACCTCGTGCTGACCAAGGCGATGGACCTCCACGACATCGGGCGCGGACGGGGCGGCGTCGACGATGCGATCCGGCGCGTTCAAGCGCCCGTGCTCGCCATCGGCGTGAGCAGCGACATCCTCTATCCCGCGTACCAGTCCCGCCAGATCGCCGAACGCGCGTCCGCCGCCGGCGTGGACGCGCGCTACCTCGAGCTCGAATCGCCCCACGGCCACGACGCGTTCCTGATCGAGCACGAGGCCGTCGGCGAGATGCTCGCACCGTTCCTCCAGGAGGCCCCATGACCGTTCCCGCCGCCGGCGACGCCGCCCGCCACCGCGAAGCACACCCGGAGACGCGCGCCGTGCGAGCCGGTCGCGACGGCGCCGACGGGTCCCTCGCCACGCCGATCTGGCCGTCGACGGCCTACGAGCTGCGCGACCTCGAGCTCAGCTCGAAGATGGCGGTCACGCCGCGCTCGACCGAGTTCTACGCCCGCAACGGCACGCCGACGGTGCAGGCCTTCGCCGACGCGGTCGCCGAGGTCGAGGGCGCTGAAGCCGGTCTCGCCTTCGGCTCTGGCATGGGCGCCGTCTCGTCCGTCGTGTTCGCCATGTGTTCCGCCGGCGACCGCATCGTGGCCCAGGCCTCGATGTTCTCGGTGACCACCCAGCTCCTCGCCCGCACGTGCCCTCGCTTCGGGATCGAGGTCGACTTCGTCGACGCCACCGATCTCGATGCCCTGCGCGCCGCGGTCGCCGCCAAGCCCACCCAGCTGCTCTGGGTCGAGACCCCGGCGAACCCGACGATGGACATCGTCGACCTCGAAGCCGTCGGGTCGATCATGGGCCCGTTCAAGGCGGTCGACTCCACGATGGCGACGCCTGCAGTGCAGAACCCGCACCAGCTCGGCATCGACTTCGTCGTCCATTCGGCCACCAAGGGCATCGCCGGCCACAACGACGCGCTCCTCGGCGTCGTCACCGGCGAG
Organism: Acidimicrobiales bacterium; assembly: GCA_041618235.1. Classification (GTDB taxonomy): domain Bacteria; phylum Actinomycetota; class Acidimicrobiia; order Acidimicrobiales; family Salinilacustritrichaceae; genus Salinilacustrithrix. The sequence continues at coordinate 387 of JBFJNI010000138.1, read as the reverse complement.
CGCGAGCTGGTCGACGTCATCTGGGGCCATCACGTCGTGCACGGCGCGGTGGCGTCGCCGTTCGACGCCTTCCTCGGTCTGCGCGGCCTGCGCTCGCTGCACGCTCGGATGCGCCAGCAGAGCGAGACGGCGCAGGCCCTCGCCGAGCGGTTGTCCGAGCACCCCGCCGTCGCTCGGGTCCTCTACCCCGGGCTGGCGGACCATCCGGCCGCCGAGGTCGCTGCCCGCCAGATGCGGTCGGGCGGGTCGATCGTGGTCGTTGACCTCGCCGGCGGGCTCGAAGCCGGAGCGCGTGCGGTCGAACGTGCCCAACTGGCGATGCCGGCGCTCTCGCTCGGCGGGCCCGAGACGCTCATCACCCATCCGGCGTCGATGTCGGCGGCGACG
>JBFJNI010000137.1:0-8804 GCA_041618235.1 Acidimicrobiales bacterium | reverse complement strand
CGCTCGACAGGCCTTCGGTGCATCCCTGCTAACGGCGCAGACCCCACGCCCGGAGCGGCCGCAGCGGCTCGCCGTCGGCCTCGATCGTGAACGCCGGCTCGACGGTTCCGCCCACGAGGCCGGCGTGCGCCAGCGCATCCGCGATCTCGAGCTTCGTGAGACCGGCATGGTCGGAGTCGTCGGGCCCGACCTCCCAGTCCCATTGCACGAACAGGCCACCCACACGTAGGCGAGCGGCGAGCTCGGCGACGGTGGCGGGATGGTCGTCGACGAAGGCGAGCACCGACGAGCAGACCACGAGGTCGTAGGGCTCTGCGTTGCTCGGGAGCGCATCGAAGGTCCGGACGTGGGTCCAGCCGCGTTCGTCGATCTTGGTCTTCAGCTTGGCCAGCATGGCGGGCGAGGTGTCGACCGCGTCCACGGTCGCCCCGCGCTCCGCCAGCCGTTCGGTCAACAGCCCCGTGCCACAGCCGAAGTCGCAGACCCTGGCCCCGTCGAGTGCGATGCCGGCGGTCGCTGCGACGGCGATGAGCGACTCGAACGCCGCGGCGGCGTAGGCCCGCACCGTCGCGGCCTCGTCCCACTCGTCTGCGACCTCATCCCACTCGCTCGACACGCTCCGAGCGTATGGCTCAGGAGTTGCCTGGCCTCGCCGTCAGCCCGACTCGCCGGACCGCGGTACCGGTTGACGGGTGCCGAACAGGTGTTCGATACTGGCGAGATGGCACGTGCGGAGACCGCCAGGGTGGCGTCAGCGACCCCCGATGACGATCCGCTTGCCGCGCTCGCCGAACACATCGGCCCAGCCATGCTCGCGCGCGAGCAACGTCTCCCGGTCCTGGAACCGCTCGACGGGTTGATCCCGGGCGCCGGTCTCCGGCGGGGCTCGACGTTGTCGGTCCGTGGGCCGGCAGCCACGTCGCTGGCGCTGGCATCGGCGGCTGCGGCATCGAGGGACGGCGCCTGGGTGGCGGCCATCGGCTTCCCGTCGCTGGGTCTGGTCGCCGCCGCCGAGCTCGGTCTCGCACTCGAGCGGTTCGTGCTGGTCGCCGCACCCGACACCGCGCCGGGCCCCGACAACGAGACGGCGGCATGGGCGTCGGCGGTCGCCGCCCTGGTCGACGCCTTCGAGGTGGTGCTGGTGCAGGCCGAACATCCGGTGCGGGCACGCGATGCCCGCCGGCTGGCCGCCCGCACCCGTGAGCGCGGGTCCGTGCTCGTGCAGGTCGATGCATCACCGCAGGTCCGGCGGCGTGGGGCGTGGCCCGAAGCCGCCGATGTCAGCCTCGAGGTCACCTCGTCGAGGTGGGAGGGGCTGGGCGAGGGGCACGGGCACCTCCGCGCCCGGCGCGTCACCGTGGTGGGTGGCGGCCGGCGCGAGGCGGCCCGGCCCCGCCTGGCCGAGCTGTGGCTGCCGTCGCTCGACGGCACCGTCGACACCGTGCTGCCCGAGCCCGTCTCCCTGCACGCCCGGGGTGCCTAGGTGGCGCTGCTCCGCCCGGTGAAGGTCCCGCCCGTCGGACCCGTCGCCGACGAGCCGGTGCGGACGATGGTCGTGTGGGTACCCGATTGGCCGTTGGTGGCCGCCGGCGTCCCGGCCGACGAACCGGCCGCCGCCTTCGTGGCCAACCGGGTGGTGGCCTGCACCGCAGCAGCCCGGGCGGCCGACGTCCGTCGGCACATGCGCCGTCGCGAGGCCCAGGCGCGCTGCCCGTCGCTCCGGGTCCTCGACCACGACCCCGACCGCGATGCCCGGGCGTTCGAGCCGGTGCTGCTGGCGCTCGAGACCCTGACGCCCCGGCTCGAGGTGTCCCGTCCGGGCCGGTGCGCGTTCCCCACCCGCGGTCCGTCGCGCTACTTCGGTGGCGACGAGGCACTGGCCGAGCGGGCCGTCGCGCTGGTCGCCGAGGTGCTGGGCGGTACCGCGGGGGTGGCGGTCACCGTCGGCGTGGCCGACGGCCCCTTCGCCGCCGCCCACGCGGCCCGCACCGCCTTCGTCGCCAGCCGGCGGGGTGGGTCGCCGGTGTGGATCGTCGCGCCGGGCGCCACCGCCGAGTACCTCGCCCCGCTGACGCTCACCGCGCTCGACCGGCCCGAGCTCACCGACGTCCTCGCCCGCCTCGGTCTCCACACCATGGGCGACCTCGCCGCGCTCCCTGTCACCGACGTGCTCGGCCGGTTCGGCACCGACGGCGCCGAGGCACACCGTCTTGCCACCGGCCTCGACCGCCGCCCACCCGACACCCGGCCGCTCCCTGCCGACCTCGTGGTCACCGCCGACCTCGACCCGCCGGCCGAGCAGGTGGCACCGGCGGCGTTCGTCGCTCGAGGCATGGCCGACGAGCTGCACCGCCGGCTCGAGGCCAAGGGGTCGGTGTGCACCCGCATCGTCATCACCGCGGAGACCGAGCACGGTGAACGCTCCGAACGCATCTGGCGTCACGAGGGAGCGCTCAGCGCGGGCGCCATCGCCGACCGCGTCCGTTGGCAGATGGACGGCTGGCTCAACGCCCAGGTCCGCCTGCGACCCACCGCCGGCATCGCCCGCCTGGTCCTGCGACCCGACGAGGTCATCGCCGCCGACGGTCGCCAGCTCGGCTTCTGGGGCGGCGACACCCGGGCCGCCGATCGTGCTGTGCGGGCCATCGCCCGCGTCCAGGGTCTGCTCGGTGTCGATGCCGTCCTCGTGCCCGAGTACGCCGGCGGGCGCGACCCCGGCGATCAGCTCCAGCTCGTGCCCGCCGCCACCGTCGACCTGTCCGGTCCTCGTCCCGCGAGCCGACCCGACTGGGTCACCGCGCCGTGGCCCGGCCGTCTGCCCAACCCGTCACCCGCCACCGTGCACCCGGTACCCGAACCCGCCGACGTGCTCGATGCCCGTGGTCATCTGGTCGTGGTCGACGGCCGGTGCGAACCCACGGCCGACCCCGCCCGCCTCCGGCTCGGCCGGTGCACCTGGACCATCACGTCGTGGGCCGGGCCGTGGCCGGTCGACGAACGCTGGTGGGACCCCGAACGTGCGTCGCGCCGGGCCCGGTTCCAGGTCGTCACCGACGACGGCACCGCGCGGCTGCTGGCGCTCGAAGGTGGGCGCTGGTCGGTCACCGCCACCTACGACTGAACCGGTCGGCCAGACTGCGGCCGTGACCGCTGGGGCAGACATCGACGGTGAACGCGTGCCGGCAGCCGAGGCGCTGTGTCGCTGGGCCGAGGCCCGCTTCGGCGGCGAGGTGACGCTGGTCGAGCCGCCGACGTCGAACGGATCGGGCTTCGACAGCGACATCCACTACGTGCATCTCACCGGCGACTCGCTGCCGCCCGAGTGGCGAGCCCCCCTGGTGCTGCGGGTGAAGCCGTCCGACGATCGTCTGGACATCGCCCACTACGAGGAGGCGGTGCAGGGCTGGCTGGCCGATCGAGGGTTTCCGACGCCGCGCATCCTGGTGGTCATCGAGCCCGGACCGGTCACCGACCGGCCGACGCAGGTGATGGAGCGTGTCACCGGGGGGATGGCGCTCGACGCCGTGCTCCACGCTCCGTGGCGAGCGCCCGCACTCGTCCGTCGTCTGGCGCGGCTCCAGGCCCGGATCCACCGCCTCGACCCTGCGGGCTTCCCGGAGAGCGAGGACCTGCTCGACAAGCGGCTCCGCCTCACCCGCGCCACGGCCGACGTGCTCGACGACCGGGCGATGTCCGATGCGCTCGCCCGTATCGAGCAGCTGGCCGAGGAGCTCCGCGATGCGCCGGCTGCGGTCTGCCACGGCGACTTCCACCCGCTCAATGTCCTGGTCGACGGCGAGGACATGGCGGTCATCGACTGGACCGACTCGGGCATCGGCGACCGCCACGGCGACGTCGCTCGCACGCTCGTTCTGTTCAGCATCGCGTCGATCGCGGCGTCGAGTGCCGTCGAGCGGGTCGCCCTGCGGTTCGCGGGCCCGGTGCTCGGTCGCATCTACCGTCGCGCCTACGAGCGCGAGCTCCCGCTCGACGACCGGCGGCTCGGGTTGTGGACCCCGGTCCACCTGCTCCACGGGTGGAGCCAGGCGCGAGGAGTCACCGACGGGGTGTTCGGCGACGGGGACACCGGCGTGCCCACCTCCGAGCGGGTCGACCTCGCGCTGGTGGCCGCGCTGCACGACCGCTTCGACCGTGCCATCGCCGCGGTCTCCTGAATCTGCCCTGCTGACCTAGCTTCGGCACATGGGTCGATACTTCAGCGCGGACACCTTCGACTTCCTCCAGGACCTCGAGGTCCACAACGAGCGCGACTGGTTCAAGGCCAATCAGGAGCGCTACGAGTCGGTGGTGCGCGGCCCGATGCTGCAGTTCATCGAGGACCTCGAGGCGCCGATGCAGGCCAAGGTCTCACCGCGCCTCACCGCCGATGCCCGCAAGGTCGGCGGTTCGCTGTTCCGCATCCAGCGCGACGTCCGTTTCAGCAACGACAAGTCGCCGTACAAGACCAACACGGGAGCATTCTTCCGCCACGATGCCGGCAAGGACGTCACCGCCCCCGGGTTGTACCTGCACCTCGAACCCGGCAACTGCTTCATGGGCGGTGGCGTCTATCGACCACCCAACGACGCCCTCAAGAAGCTCCGTACCGCCGTCGTCGATGCCCCCGACGACTGGCTCGCGGTCCGTGACGCGCCGGCGATGCGCAACTGGGAGTTCGGTGGCGACTCGCTCAAACGAGCCCCCAAGGGCTTCGACGCCGACCTCCCGCTCATCGAGGATCTGCGCCGCACCTCGTTCATCGTGAGCCGACCACTCACCGAGAAGCAGATGACCAGCACCAAGCTGTTGGATCTGTTCGTGGACCGCGGCGCCGAGATCTCGCCGTTCGTGGCGTGGGTCGCCAGCGCCCTCGGCCTCGATTTCTGACCCCGGTTCAATCTCGAGGGAACTGACGGAGCCGGAGCTCGCCCCCCGCGCGCCGATGGAGGATCGTGGTGGCCACGGCCGCCACGTCGCCGGCGATGTCGTCGCCGGCGAGGATGTGCCGGGGCGCGAGATCCGCCCCGGAGAACTGATCGTGCATCTGGCGGGTGGCCGGCTCGTCGCGGAACCCGTGCCGGCTCCGGGTGCGGACCCGCTCGACGCACACCTCTTCATCAGGCAACAACACGGCGTAGTCGACGGCCACGCCTCCGAGCCCGGCGACGAACCGGTCGACGAACCAGGGTCCGAGGATGCCGTCGTAGACGGTGTCGTAGCCGCCGCGGACGAACGCGCCCGTGGCCGCGGCGGCTGCGTCGGTCACGATGCCGTTCTGCTCGTCCGACGCCGGGAGCCACGGCTCGATGCGCCCCTCGCGGAGGAAGGCGAAGAAGTCGTCGCCGGCGACGAGCACGCTGCGCTCGAACGAACGGGCGAGATGGACGGCGACCGCCGACTTGCCGGCGCCAGGCGGTCCGGTCACGACCAGCAGCGATCCGCTCACGCGTGCTCGCCCTCCGCCATGGCTGCCTGCAAGGTGGCCCAGCGGTCTCGGGTCATGGCCCAGCGGCAGTCGATGCCGACCTCAGCCGGTGCGCCGATCTCGTCGGGCTGCTCGCCCACGAACTCGTAGCCGAGTCGTTCCGGGATGCGCTGGCTGGCGATGTTCGCCTTGTCGTGGCGGATCTCCACCAGATCGATGCCGTCGACGGTGAATGCGGCGCTCGTGAGTGCCGCGCTGAGTTCGGTGGCATAGCCGAGACCGGTGCACGAGGGGCGGGTCCAGTAGCCGATCTCCAGGGTGTCGGGCCCGGCGCGCCAATGGAGGCCACCGCTCCCGACGACTCGCCCGTCGAGGAATGCCCCGATGCCGACGTCGCCGCCCTCGGCCCAGGTCTGCTCCCAGCGCCGGATCCTGGCGAGGTGTTCGTCGCGGTCGACCGGCTCGTTGGCGGCCCACGCCATCCATGGTCGGAGGTGCTCGACGCTCTCGGCTATGGCTTCGGCGAACGCGTCGACGTCGGACTCGACCCAGCGTCGGAGCGTGAGCCGGGGCGCCGGCATCGACTCGGGCAACACGCGCATGTCCGAACTGTGCCAGAACCGCTCGCCGGGCGACGGTGGAATTGCGTCAGTCGACCAGCGTGGTCTCGCGCTGGAGCGCACCGGCAGCCACCTCGACCGCGATCTCCTCGAACCGGTCGGCCGCCGGCGGCAGGCTCCGGCCGGCGCGCCGGGTCAGCTGGACGGTCCGCGGCGGGATCGGCGGGTCGAGGGGGAGCACCACGACCTCGGGGTCGTCGGGGTCGATGGCGAGGTAGGGCATGACGGCCCGTCCCATGCCCGACCGGACCATGCCCTGCACGGCGCCGTTGTCGACCGAGCGGAAGACGTAGTCGGGCAGGACGCCGATGCCGCCGAGACGTCGGTCGATGAGGCCCTGGCACACGTTGGACTCGGGTTGGCCGATGAGCGCCTGGCCGTCGAGGTCGGCGGGAACCGCGACCGGCCCGACGAGGTCGCCGACGCGGGCGAGCACCACGAAGGGGTCGTAGCCCAGCAGCCGGGACTCGATGCGGGGATCCGGGTCGGCATCGACGGTGAACGACATGTCGAGCTCGTCGTCGAGCACCTTGCGCAACAGCGTCGTCTGGTCGTCGGTCTCGAACAGGCGGATGTCGACGTGGGGGAGCTCGGCCCGCATCCGACCGATGACCGACGGGAGGATCTCGGCGGACACGGACTGGAACGTCCCGATGACCAGGCGTCCGGTGATGCCGCGACGCAGCCGGTCGAGCTCGTCGCCCATGCTGGCGAGCTGGCCCAGCATGGTGCGGGCGTGGTCCAGGAGCAGCTCGCCCGCCGGCGTCAGCTCGGCGGCACGAGGACCTTTCGGCCGATCGAAGACCGGCAGACCCACCGCCTTCTCGAGGGCGGCGATCTGCTGGCTCACCGCCGACTGCGAGAACCCGAGCGCGGCCGCGGCCTTGGCGAACGACCCTTCGTCGGCGACCGCCGCCAGGGCGGTCAGGTGGCGGAGTTCGACATCGCGGAGGACGCTCATGAATGATCAGCATAACTGATGATCAAGAGCAGGGATAGCCGCTTGTGCTTCTCATTGGTGCTCGACATACTGAGCACATGGCCCCCACCACCTGCACCAGCACCATTCCCCGTCCCGTCGAGACCGCCGCCCCCACGGTCGGTCTCGACATCGCCGTCGCCCTCGCCGAGGCCGTCGTCGAGTCCGGGTTCGACGCCCACGTCCACCCGATCGACCTGCTCGTCGCCGACGCCCGTCGTCGCGGCTTGTCGCCCGTGCTCGCCGGCATCGTCGCTGACCGCACGGAACCGACGCCGGTCCGCGAGCGAGCGCTCGGCCGCCTCCTGCTCCACTGGGACGCGGTGCCCGATCCCCGCCCGGCCCCCGACTTCCTCTCCCACGCCACCATCGCCGCCTGACGTCACGAGCACCCGTCGACCCCGTCCGCAACCGGTCGGTGGTCGACGAGGATTTCGGCGTCGGTAGGGTGCAGGTCCGTGGGGGCGGGCTCGCATGCATCGGCGGTCGGCGAACGTCTGGCGGCGCGGCTCGACGAGGTCCTCGACCTGCTCGAGTCGGCCTACCGGTCGGAGATCCCCGAGTACGCGTCCCTGTCGGACGAGGACATGCGCACCCGTGTCCTGCCGATCAGCCAGGGAATCGCTGACGCGTTCATCACCAGCCTGCGTCTCGACCGGCCGCCCTCCGTCGACGATGTCCCGGGTCTCGACACCATCGGCGAGCAGCGCGTGCGCATCGGCATGCCCCTCGAACCGATGCTGCACGCCTTCCGGGTGTTCGGACGAGTCGTCTGGATCGAGATGGCACAGGCCACCGGCCCCGACGACGCCGCCCTGCTCGCCGAGCTCGGCGGACGTTGGATGGACTGGATCGACCGGGCCTCGTCGAGCGCCGCCACCGCCTACCTCGACGCCAGCAACGAGCTGGTCCGCCGGCTCGATGCGCGGCGGGGTGCGTTGCTCGAGGCGCTGCTCGAGGCCGGCACCACCTCCGACGTCACCGCGGTGGCCACCGAGTTCCAGACGACGCTGGCGGACGCCTACGTCCCGATCGTCATCGCCGGTGGCGATGCGACCATCCGCATCGACGATGTCGTCGCCGCGGCGCCGCAGGGCTCCATCGCCGGCAACCGGCCATCGGGCCTGTGGCTCCTCGCTCCGAGCGCCCCCGCCGACCTCTCCCGGCTCGTCCGTGCCGGCGACGCCCATCTCGTCGTGCACGGCGTGGGCGCGGCGCCCGGGCCGGCGCTCGCGTTGAGCGCACACGAGACCCAGCAGCTGCTGTCCACCGCGCTGCGACTCGGCATCACCGGCGTGGTCGGTCCTGACGACCTCCTGCTCGAGCGGCTCGTCGCCGAGAGCGATGCCGTCCCCCGATGGCTCGACGACCACGTCCTCCGTTCGCTGCGCGCCGGCGACCGATCGGGCAACATCGAACCCACCTTGGTGGCCTATCTCCAGACCGGTTCGGTGCCCGTCACCGCGGCGACGGTCCACGCCCATGGCAACACGGTGTCGTATCGGCTCGGCCGGGTCACCGAGCTCACGGGCTTCGATCCGCGGATTCCCGCCCAGGCGGCCGTCCTGCAACTGGCCGTCCTGCGGGCTGCCCTGCGAGGCCCGAACTCCTCGACGTTGTAGATCTCACGAACTCGCAGGGTCGAAATTGAGCGAATGACTGCAGGGTTGGTGACTTTCGGAGTCGAAGTCTGACGACGAAGCTCTTCGAGGGGGATCGTCGTCATGACCAGACGGATGCGGGTCGCCGCTGTCCTGTGCGTTGCCGTGCTCGCCGCGGG
>JBFJNI010000136.1:0-8908 GCA_041618235.1 Acidimicrobiales bacterium | reverse complement strand
GTCGAGCCGGGTGGGAACCGTTCGCAACACGGCACGCGGCCGTTCGGGGAGGGCGTGCAGACGCGCGGTGGCGGTGGCGAGGTCGTTGGCGCCCGAGAACGGCGGCCGCCCGGTGAGCATCTCGTAGAGCACGGCGCCCAGTGCGTAGACGTCGGTGCGGGCGTCGATGTCGCCGCCCGAGACCTGCTCGGGCGCCAGGTACTTGGCCGTGCCGACCATGTGGCCCGTGCTGGTCAGGTCGGGGAGGTCGGGGTCCTCGTCGGGCCGGGCCGCCTTGGCGATGCCGAAGTCGGCGACCTTGATGCGCCCGTCGCGCGACAGCAACACGTTGGCCGGCTTGACGTCGCGGTGCACCAGACCGGCCTTGTGGGCGACCTCGAGCGCTTGGGCGATGCCCGAGGCGATCTCGACCGCCTCGGCCGGCGGCAGGAACGGGCGGCCGTCGAGCTCGGTGCGCAGGGTCCGCCCCTCGACCAGCTCCATGACGATGGCCTCGGGCGTGTCGCAGGTGTCGTAGATCGCCACGATGGAGGGATGGGCGAGCCGGGCAGCGGCGACGGCCTCGCGCCGGAAGCGGGCCACGAACGACGGATCGGCGGCCAGATGGGCGTGGAGCACCTTGACCGCGACGGGGCGGGCGAGGACCTCGTCGACGGCGCGCCACACCGTGGCCATGCCGCCTGCGGCCAGCGGGATGTCGAGCCGGTAGCGGTTGGCGACGAGGCTGCCGGTCTCGAGCGCACCGTCGGCGGTGGGCCGGGACGGGTCGGGCACGCCCCCGACCGTACTGCTTGACCCGCCGGCCAGGTTCAGCGGCCCTCGACCCAGCAGGCCCCGATGACCCGGGGGCCGCCGTGGGTGCCGATGACGGCGCCGATGTGCCCGAGGCGGAACTCGCGGCCTTCGAGCAGCCCGGTCATCTGGTCGATGTCGGGCGCCATGCCGTGCATGATGGCCAGGTGCTCGACCTTGTCGGAGGCGTCGATCTTGTCGCGTAGCGCGTCGAGCGACTTCTTGCGGGTCCGGCTCTTGCCGGCTTCCTCCACCACGCCGGTGGAGATGTCGATCATCGGCTTGATCGACAGGAGCGAGCCGAGCATGGCCTGAGCCCCGCCGATGCGGCCGCCCTTCTTGAGGTTGTCCAGCGTGTCGAGACAACCGAAGACCTTGGTGCGGGTGCGGAGGTCCTCGACCAGGGCGACGACCTCGTCGGCCGATGCGCCGTTCTGGGCCGCTTCGGCGGCGAGGAGCACCTGCGTGCCCAGGCCGGCGGTGATCGACTTGGAGTCGACGACCCGCACATCGATCTCGCCTTCGAGCGCGCGGGCGGCGTTCTCGGCCGCGGCCATCGTGGCCGACAGGTCCGACGACAGGTTGATGCACACGACGGCGTCGGCGCCGGACTCGACCTGGCGCCGGAACGCGGCCTCGAACTTGCCGGGCGAGGGGGCGGCGGTCTCGGGCAGCTCGTCGCGCTCGGCCATCAGGCCGTAGAAGCCCTCGACGGAGAGCTCGGTGCGGTCCTCGAACTCGTCGGAGCCGAAGCGGATCGAGAGCGGCACGACCTCGATGCCGAGACGTTCGAGATCGGCGGAATCGAGATCGCAGGAGCTGTCGGTGACGATGCGGACGCCGGCCATGGGTTCCCCCCGGGGAGTGCGAGAAGCGGTCGAGGTGGACGCGTGACACGTCCGGTCGCCCGTGTCTAGCCGACCAGGTCGCGGCGGGGTGGCTTCACTCGATGAGGCGGACGGGCTCGCCGACCACGCCGGCGTCCCAGGTGGTGTGGTCGAAGACCTGGCCGCCGCCGGTGTTGTAGGTGACCCGGACCTTGATCCAGCAGTCGAGCACGTTGGAGACGACGCACGTGTAGGCGGCAGGCACGCGGATGCGGGTCTGCACCAGGCGGCCGTTGTAGGCGCTGTTCGTCATGCCCGAGATCGTGCACCCGGTGGCGGTGGCTCCGCCGAGGCCGACGTCGGAGTTGGTGCCGTTGTTGTTGCCCTGGAAACGGGTGAACGTGCAGTCGGTGAACGACCCACCGAACCCGGCGGGCGGCACGATCTGGAACTGCACGGTGCCCGCGGCGTCAGCGATGTCGTAGAACGACAGCGACAGCGTGCGACCCGCGTTGCCCGGCGGGACACGCGTCACGAAGAACTCGGTGGTCGAGTTGCCGGCGGCACCGTTGTGGAGCGGCAGCTTGCCCTGGGCGTAGATGCTCAGGCCGCTGGCCTGGAACACGTTGGTGTTGAGCGGGTCGTAGTAGGCGCGCAGTGCGAAGTGGTTGCGGCCGGCGTGGCCGGTGGTGCTGCCCACCGCGGCGAACGGGTCGTTGAGCTCGGCGTTCGAGCGGACCTGGACGATGATCGACTTCGTTCCGGCCGTCCACCACGCCTGGGCGTCGGCCAGGGAGATCGTGCACACGTTGACCCAGCGTCGGTACACGGCCTGCAGCGCGTCGGCCGTGGCGTTGTTCGCGGCCGCCGTCGGGCCTCCGGCCTGACCGGCCAGGATCTGGTACACGGTGCGGGTCGACCCGTAGGGGGCGAGGTTGGTGCCACGGAACTGGCGGGTGCAGCCCGAGTCCGGGGTGTTGGCCGAGGCGTCGAGGGGCGGGTTGTCGAAGTCGGACGCCTGGGTGCGGTCGGGCTCGCGGGTGATGAAGGTGGTGATGTTCGCGCCGGCGGCGCTGGTCTGGTTGCCGCCACCGACGTCGCCGCTGCACCAGATCGTGTCGCCGGGTTGGTAGCGGGCGGCGAGGAAGGGGTCGGTGAGGCCGTACCGGGCCTGGATCGCCGGCAGCAACGCGGTGTAGCCCGTCGCGCCGCCGAGGGGCAGGCGCCCGGTGTTGGTGCAGTCCTGAGAACTGGCCTCGGTGCTGACCGGGTCGTAGACCTCGATCTTGATCGGGCCCGTGGGCGCGCTGTTCATCTCGACCGAGAAGGCATAGCCCTGCTCGGAGTACTCGGTGGTGGTGCCACTGTCGCAGCTGTAGACGTAGGTCGCGCCACAGGTGCTGTTCTGGTAGCGGTCGCCGCCGACCTTGGCCTCGCCGCGGCCCGACACGCTGATCCAGAAACCCGGGTTCTGGCCCCGTTCGGGGTCGCGCCCGAGGAACTGCTCGGGCGAGCCCATCGGGAGGCGGCTCGTGTACTGCGCGGTGGCGTCACGGCCGACGTCGGTGCCGGTGACGCCGATCAGCTTCAGGAACCGCGTGGAGATGCGCTTGTTGACGACTACCCGGAGCTCGTTCGCGGCCAATGACGAGTTCTCCGAGGAGGTCTCGATGGTCACGTCGGCGGCGGGGACGCCGTTGGCGCGGGCGATGTCGAGGGCGGTGGCCCGGGCGGCGACCGGGTCCTCGGGCATGAACACCACGCCGGCCAGTGCGGCCGAGTCGGCGGCTCGCTGGTGGAGGTTGCCGTTGTACCACCATCCCCAGACGTCGATGGCGGCGCCGGCCATGGTGAGCAGGACGACGAGGACGAGGCCGAACCAGACCATCGCGAAGCCGCGCTCGTCGCCCGAACGATCGTCGCGTCGGGTCCGGGTCCGAGAGGTGCGGTCGGTGGTGTCGGCGGCGTCGGTGGTGTCGATGGAAGACATCAGCATTCCTCGGATGGCAGCGGCTCGAGCTGGGCCGTGCTGTGCTCGCGCAGGGTGATGGTGCGGAACACGAACCGGGTCACGGCGCGGTGCTGGACCTCGACGAAGACGCCGACCGAGTCGAGCGCGTCCCCGTCGAAGATGCAGGCGTCGGGGTTGGTCCAGGTGCCACCCTGGTAGGCGAAGGTCGAGCCGTCCCACGCGTACCGACGGCAATCGGTGGCACAGCTGTCGAAGTTCGTGGCGCCGATCGGTCCGCCGTCGGCTGCGGCGTGGTAGATCCACAGCGTGGTGGGCGTCCCCTGACGGGACAGGGCCTTGATGCTGTCGACGACCTCGTCGCGGACCTGGTCGTAGGCGACGGCCGGGGAGCCGGCCGTGGGGATCTGCGCGGCGGCCTGGCGGACGCCGGCCTGGGCACTCGACAGCGCGGTCGACTGGCTGAGGAAGAGCAGCCCGAACTCGATGGTGGCGAAGGTGATGAGCGCGACGATCGGGAACACGATGGCGGCCTCGACCATCGCGGCGCCTCGCTCGGACGAGCGGTGACGTGGGCGCGGGCGGATCACTCGGAGGTGCACGTCGAGAACGCTCCGGGTTCGAGCCGCATGACGGTGACTTCGTCGACCTTGATCGTGGTGCTGAGCAGTGGCGCGGTCGGCCGGTGGGCGACCTCGACGTAGACCCCGACCCGGTCGAGCACGATGCCGCAGTTGTCAGGGTCGGTCCAGCTCCCCGACTGGTGGACGAACCGATTCGTGGCGGTGTCCCAGGTGAAGCTCATGCACGACGCGCCGCACGTCGCGAGGTTGCCGCTGAGCGGGGTGCCGGTCGAGGTCGATTCGAAGATCAGCATGCGGGTGGGCGTGGCCTCGGGCCGCAGGTCGGCGATGGCGATGTTGACCGCGGTGGCGATGGCGTCGCGCACGGTGGCCTGGTCTGCCGGTGCGGCGTCGCCGTAGGTCGACGCGGCCAGACGGGCGCCGGACCGTGCAGCGGTGGAGGTGATCGACGCCGAGCGGTAGGCGAAGGACAGCTCGATGATCGAGAAGACGATCAGCAGGATCACCGGCGCGACGATGGCCGCCTCCAGGAGGCTGGCACCCGAGTCCTTCCGCGTCGTCCGCATTCTCCGCAATCCGGTCCCCCACCCGCACGTTCAGTGTCGGAGGATACTCCGACCCTGACGCTGGGTCGCTGCCGGACCTCCGATCGCCGTCGACCGCCGATGAGCCGAGCGGGCAACATCGCGGGTGGTCCAGCACCGATCCGACGTCGGACCCAAGGGTAGATCGCTCTGCTCAGCCCGACATGGGTCGGACGGCCCCTATCGAGGTGCGGAACGGGGTGAAACCCGACGGAGCCGGGCGTTTCCGGAACGTGGAGGCCGGCTCCTCAGTCGGTGCGTGCGCCTGCGGATCGGCCCCGCCACCAGCTTCGCCCCCACCACAGGATCAGCACGGCGAGGGCGCCGAGGGACAAGAACAGGCCGACGCCCGAGATGGCGGTGGACCGCACGTTCAGTTGGCGGCTGTCGAGGGTGACGGCGCCGTCGGGGGTGGTCACGGTCACGAAGGTCGGGACCGATCCGGTGGCCCGTGCCTCGACGGGCACGTCCAGACGGGTGATCTCCTCGGTGAGGGACACCTCGAACCGGTCGCCGTCGGGGAAGCCGAGTCGCTCGCTGCGGATCTCGACCACGACACGGACCGGGAAGCCCGTGTCGTTGCGGAGCACCAGCGGGAGCGTCCCGGAGCGCGAGGTCAAGTTGAGGTCGGTCTGGCCGGACAGCGTGATCGCAGCGAAGGTGTCCTCGATCGTGCTCGCCGCGGCGTCGACGAGCGCGGTCCGCTGATCGGTGGTGAGGCCGTGTGCGAGCGCGGTGGCGACCCGCAGACGCAGGTCGACGGCGCGGGCGGACTCGCCCACGACGAGGGCGCTGAACGTGTCGACCTCGGCGTTCACGGCGCGGATCCTCGGCGCGAGGTCGCGCAGGTCGGTCGCCGGCCCCCGTGGCTCCCAAGCCAGATCGGGAGCATCGAGGTCGGGCCCGGCGCCCAGGAGCTCGAGGCCGCCGACCGTCACCGGCGAACCGGGTGCGGCGAGCAAGGGCAGCAGTCCTCGGATCACGGCGTCGTCGGGCACGTCGTCGAACCGGACGACCACCGTGGTGGCCGTCCGCGTCGTGTCGTCGCCCGCCCGCCCGACCGCCGCGGTGGGTGGGGTCCGCAGGAGGAGATCGGCCAGCGCTCGATGCGGGGCGTCGACGCCGTCGCTCGCTGGTGCGGCGAGGGCCTCGCTGGTGGGACGGTCGACGACGACGGCATCGAGGGGCCTCAGGTCGGCCAGTGGTCGCGGTCCGGCGTCGACGAGGCGGCGGTCGTCGTCGTCCGGTGGGCCGAACGTGTCGGTGAGATCGGCGGAGTCCACCAGGAGGTGGCGTACGCCCAGTGTGGCGAGGGCGTCGGCGCCGGCGGGCTCCAGCGGATCGTTCGGTGTCCAGAAGAGCTCGCTCACCGTTGCGGTCAGCCGGTCGTCGAGCAGGTTCCGGCCCAGTGCGGCCAGACCGGGGAGGAACGGCTCGAGGTCGGCGTCGAGCAGCGCCTGGACCGAGACGTCGACGTAGGGCATGGCGACGGCGAGATGCCGGGCATCGAGCGCGGTCAACGTCTCGAGCACGTCCGCCGCCCGCGGGTCGGGTGATGCGGTGAGGGCGTCGATGGTGTCGGGAACCGCCGCGATCGAGAGCGGTGGGGGGCCTGTCGGCGCGTCGGACGGGTCGTCGCCTCCGCCGGCGAGGGCGAGGAAGGTGCCGAGGCGCGCCAGTCGGGCGAGGTCGCCGACGGCGATGGTGCGGCCGCCGTCGGCCCCGACGGACGGCTCGGTGCCCACGTCGACCACCACGGCCACGTGCGGTGCGTCGAGGGGGTCGTCGTCGGTCCCGAGGCGCACGACCGGCGTCCGGATCGTGGTCAGGACCGTGCCGTCGGGCTGCTCGAGCGTCAGGGTCAGCGGGTAGACGCCGGGATCGCGCAGCCGCGCGGTGAGGTCGCCCGACGTCGTCGTGGAGATCGCGACCTCGAGGCGCTGGGTCCCGTCGGCCTCGACGGGGACGAACCCGACCGGGATCGGCGGTGACGCATAGAGGCGACGGCCCAGGTCGCCGTCGAGCGCAGCGTCGAGGTCGGCGCTGGACCGCACCGCCGCGTGGATCTGCACGCGCATGATCGCGGTGGCGACGTCGCCGGTGGTGCGCACGGACAAGGACAGCGACCCGTCGGCATCGACCCAGGGGCTGCGGTCGACGAGCTCGAGCGCACCGGCGGCCGAGGTCCCCGGATCGCCGGCTTCCTGGGCGCCGGCGTCCGTGGCCAGCGTGATGGTCGTGACCGCGAGGACCAGCGCGGCGAGGCGCAGCAGCAGCGCCGGTACGTGCCGACGCCCGGAGGTGTGGGGCCCGGTGGTCGCGTGACTGGTGCTCAAGACCGGTCCGTGGCGGCGATCGGGCTCGGACCCGAGTCTGCTCCGAGGTCGAACTGCAGCACGGCCAGACCGCCGGGTCGGATGCGGAACCCGAGCCGCTCGTACAGGGCGACGGCGCGGGTGTTGCGTTCCTGGGTGTTGACGAGCGCCTCGCGCACCCGCCAACGCCGGAGCCACGCCAGCCCGTCGACGACGAGCGCGGTGCCGAGGCCGGCGCCTTGTGCGTCGGGGCGGACGGCGAGCCGCTGGACGTAGCCGCGGTCACCGGCCCGTCCGACGAGGGCGTAGCCGGCGCCGTCGGCCGAGATGCGGAACCGGGTGGACGGCGTGGCCCGGACCGCATCGTCGAGGCCGGCCGGGTCGAGGCGCCAGAACGGCTCGAAGGCCGACGCGTCGATCTCGAGGACCCGGTCGCGGTCGCGGCGCCGGACGCGGCGGAGCGGGACGGGCGCGGCCGGGGGGAGGTCGAGCAGGTGGTGGCCGAGCAGGTGGAGGCGTTCGCGGATGACGAAGCCGCTGTCGGTGTAGGGCCGCCACTCGAACGGCGGCAGAGCCGGCGTCACGACGCTGCGGTACCCGAGGCCACGGGCGCGGTCGAGGGCGTCGACCACGAGTCGTGGAGGGACGAGGGCGCCGGCAGGGTGCACCGAGCACTCGGCCGTGTCGGGCCGGCCGCGCCATGGCCGGACGCGCAGCTGCACGCCCTCGGCCGAGACGAGGGCGGTGGCCGTCATCGGCACACGGGGGGTGGGAGGAGGATCGGGTCGACCGCCATGTCTCCGCACGATACGACGACCGGCGTGTGCAGCCCTGCTGCGCAGCGGCACACTGGGGCGATGGCCACGTTGCTCTACACCGATCCGAGGTTCGTCGACCACGACACCTCGTACGGTCACCCCGAGCGCCCCGAGCGCATGGCTGCCGTCGACCGGGGCGTCGAGCAGTGCACCGTCCGCGACGACCTGGTCCGCATCACCCCGCGCGCCGCCACCACCGACGAGCTCGCCCGCGTCCATGACCGTGACTACCTCGACGCCCTCGAGCGGTTCTGCGAGAGCGGCGGCGGCCGCCTCGACCCCGACACCGTCGCGGCCAAGGCGTCGTGGGAGGTCGCCCGGTTGGCCGCCGGCGCGGGTCTCGACGCCGTCGAGCGGTTGCAGTCCGGTGAAGCCGACAGCGCGTTCCTGGCCATCCGTCCACCGGGCCACCACGCCACCCCGAGTCGTGCCATGGGCTTCTGCCTCGTGAACAACGTCGCGGTCTGTGCCGCCACGCTGGCCGAGGCCGGCGAGCGCGTCCTCGTCGTCGACATCGACGCCCACCACGGCAACGGCACCCAGGACGCCTTCTGGGACGACAACCGCGTCACCTACGTGTCGATCCACCAGCACCCCATGTACCCCGGCACCGGGATGCTGTCGGAGACCGGCGGGCCCAATGCACCCGGGGGCATCGTCAACATCCCCGTCCCCGCCCACACATCGGGTGACGTCTATCGCCGTGCCCTCGACGAGATCGTCGTTCCGGTGGCCGAACGCACCGCGCCCACCTGGCTGTTGATCTCCTCGGGCTTCGACGCCCACCGTCGTGACCCTCTCACCGATCTCGGCCTGAGCTCGGGCGACTACTTCGACCTCACCTCGCGGCTGCTCGCCCTGGTGCCGGCCCAGCGACGAGTGGTGTTCCTCGAGGGTGGTTACGACCTCGAGGCGGTCGCCACGTCCACGGCGGCCACGCTCGCCGCCCTGGCCGGCGAGACCGACCACCCGGAGAGCGTCACCACCGGCACCGTCGGGGTCGAGGCGCTCGCCGCCGT
>JBFJNI010000135.1:0-9058 GCA_041618235.1 Acidimicrobiales bacterium | reverse complement strand
GTGGATGGTGCCGGTGTTGTCGAGGCGGAGGTCGTTGTAGAGGCCGGCGGTGTGGGGTCCGGTCTTGGTGAGGGTGCCGGTGTTGATGAAGCGTTCGGGCGTGTCGGGCGTTTCGGGTGGGGCGCTGGGATAGGTGCCGGAGGCGTAGGCGGAGTCGATGAAGGTGAACGTGCCGGTGTTGGTGAGTGTCCCGGTGTCGGTGATCTGGATCGAACCGGCGAGCATGAGGTGTTCGGCGTTGATCAGGTGCAGGATCGACGCGTACGTCACGGTCACGACGAGTTCCGACCCCGCGTCGCCGTCGTCGATGCACGCCGAGTCCGACGCGTCCGGAACGCGGTTGACACTGGTCGTTGCGTCCTCCCAGTTGGCCGCGTCATCCCAGTCGCCGTCGGTGCCGATCCAGTTGATGGAGCAGGTGACCGCGGCGTTGGCTGGTCCGGCGGGTGCACCGACGGCGACGCCGGGCACGACGATCAACAGCGCGGCGAGCGCGCGAACGCGGCGATTCGGTCGTCGTTGGACTCCACCGCCATCTCGACCCATACGTCGGCGTGCGACCATGATCCCCCCTGAGCTCCCGCCCATGATTGGGCGCTGCCCTGAGAGATACGCCTCGGGGATAACCAACGGTTAACCGTCGCGGGAGTCCGCATCTGTCGCGCGGCTGTTCCCGACCTCGCATGGCCTGGAGCGGGCGACGGGAGTACCGTCACCTGGCTCCGGGCGCATAGCTCAGTTGGCTAGAGCGCTTCCCTTACAAGGAAGATGTCGGGGGTTCGAGTCCCTCTGCGCCCACGTCGTTCGCTCCGCTCACTCAGGGTTGGCGATCTCGAGTGCGCGGCGGAGGAACTCGTCGGCTGCGGCGCAGCCGACACTCACGACGTCGGTGCCGGCGGGATCTGCGCGACGAGGGCCTCGAGCGTTTGGAGACCCACCGTCATCTTCCGGAAGAACGAAGCGGAGTGCGGGATCAAGGTGAATCGAGGGTGGGGCATCCACAGCTCGCGGAGCTTGGCGTCGAGTGCGATCGCCTCCTCCTGTGACTCGGTCCGGACGGCGTTCTCGCTCTCGAAGCCGTGTCCGCCACGGGCTGCCGTCTCGAAGAAGATGACCGCGTCGTAACGGGCGAGCTCCCGCTCGTGCGAGCTGCCGACGCTGTCGAAGAACCCCTCGGCACCGTCGGGCCAGTAGGCGCCCCCGTCGACCGTGCCCCGGTCACAGAGCAGTATGCGGTCGGGGTACCGGGCGGCCTGGATGTCCTCGAGGTTGTGCTGTACGTGGTAGATCGCACCCTGCGCACTCTGCTGGGCCTCGATCTCGTGGACTCGCGGGAATCCGCTCGAGAACAACAGCGTCGCGGCCTCCGGGACGACGATGACGCGATCGCCGATCTCCCGGCGCAGCAGATCGGCCGCGGTGGTCTTGCCACCACCGGGGCCGCCCGTGAGGACGACCCGGAACGGACGCGGATGCCGGTCGGTCGGTGCGGTGATCTCCACGGGTGCACCGTTCCACGGGTTGCCTTCGGCCACCAGAGACCATGGTCATCGGGGCGAGTATTCTCCGGTCGCTGCTGCCCTTAGGCTCGGGAGATGTTGCTGTTCGGGGCTGCGTACCTCGGTGCCCGCCGAGCGATGGAGCGGGATCAGCAACGTCCGATGCCGTCACCACTGCCGCTGTGGCGTCTGGTTCTGGGCGAGATCGGCCTGATGGCTCGCCGGATCGGTCGCTGGAAGGTCTGGTCGGTCACCGCCGTGGTGTTCGTCTGCTTCCTGGCGGTCGAGGTCCTGCTCTCCTCGTCGACACCGGGACCCGCGCTGGCCGAGGCCTGGCGATGGTTGGTGGCGGGGTTGCTGTCGGCGGTGTCGCTGTGCTGCTGGGCCGTCGTGCACGCGGTGCGTTCCGAGCGGGCGATGTCGTCGGCGTCGCCCTGACGCCGACGCGTCGACTCACTGCACCACGATCGTCGCGCGCATCCACGGGTGCGGCGTGCAGTGGTACTCGAACGTCCCGGCGGTGTCGAAGGTGTACTCGAAGGTGTCGC
This sequence comes from Acidimicrobiales bacterium, assembly GCA_041618235.1. Classification (GTDB taxonomy): domain Bacteria; phylum Actinomycetota; class Acidimicrobiia; order Acidimicrobiales; family Salinilacustritrichaceae; genus Salinilacustrithrix. Next base: position 7,011 of record JBFJNI010000135.1, on the reverse strand, counting down.
CCGAGGCCATGTCTCCGGAGTCGAACATCCCGTCGGGCTGGACCACCGTTCCGTCAGACGGACCCGAGGTCACCGTGTGGACCACCGAGTCGTTGTTCGTCCAGGTCACGGTCGTGCCGACCGGGACGGTGGCGGTGCGGGGCGTGTAGGCCTTCCTCTCGTTGGCAGGGTCGAACGCTCCGGCGACGATCGACACCTGGTCGTCGGGCAGGTCGGGGAGGGGCTCGTCGGGGTCCAGGCCGGCGCCCGAAGACCCGGCCTCGAAGATCTCGGGATCTGCCTTGCCGTCGATGACCACCTGGCCGATGACGCCCTTCAGGAAGGTCCGAGCCAGTGCGTGATCGACGAGGATCACGGTGCTGGGAACGAGGCCGAGGAGCTCGACGACGGTGCCGCCACCGGCGACCACGAGGGTCGACTGGGACCCCCGCAGCGGGCGGTTCACCGGATGGGTCGCCCCTTCCGGATACACGACGTCCCAGTGCGAGCCGATGGGGTGGAAGTTCGAGTCGAGGTTGAGACCTTCGTTGACCATGTAGATCCGGGCACGCTCTCCGACCTTCATCTTCAGGGCGTTGTCGCCGGTGAGCGCGTCGGTCCGTCCGTTGAACGTGATGTATCGCGGTTCCTCGTTGCGGAGCGCGACCTCGTCGTATGCGGCGACGCCGTTGGCGTCGGGCGCGGAGACGTACCACTCGGACTGCATGACCGACCACTCGTGGGCGACCGGCGGGAGCGGGTTCTCGGGGTCGACGATGAACATGCCGACCATGCCGCGGGCGATGTGCTCGACCACGGGAGCGAAGGCGCAGTGGTACATGAATGCGCCCGGGTAGAGGAGGCGCACCTCGACCGTGGCCGACTCGCCTGGCCCGACGGTCAGCCCCTCGGCGCCGCCGCCCTGCCCGGTGACCGCGTGGAAGTCGATGTTGTGCGGATGCTGGCTGGAGGACGGGTTGGTCAGGGTGATCCGGGCGACGTCGCCGACGCGGCCGCGAAGCACGGGCCCGGGTGACCCGCAGGTCACCTGCGAGTCGCCCCCGATGCGATAGCCCCACATCTCGGTGGTGATGCCACGGGCCGGATCGAGCGGGCACGGTCCCTCGACCACCTCGAGCGTGACCTCGAACACGCGCTGGTCGGTGCGGTCGACGGCTGCCGGCACCGCGGGTGCGTAGGCCGCGTGCTCCTCGCCGGAATCGGCGACCCGCATGCGCGCCTTGGGCGTCAGCTCGGGAAGGATCGAGTCGCCCGGGCCTGGGCCTCCGCCGGCCAACTGGAACTGCACCGTGTCACCGGATTGCGCCACGTCCCGCGCCTTGGTCGCGCACGCCGGCAACGCCACGGCGGCTGCGGCGATTCCGGCGAGGACCCGCCGTCGATCGCCGAGTCGGTTCTCGCTTCGTTGTGTGGTGCTCATGAATGACATTCGACTCCCGCACCGTTCGCGAGAACAGGGTCCAATGTCCTCTGTGTCGCGTTTCCACGACCGAGCCTCCGTCGACGGAGACGTCCAGCCGCGGAGGAGCTGCGCGTGGGCCGCGACCACTCGCCGCCACGGCACCCGGCGCCGTCCGTACGGGACTGGCATCATCCGGGTGACGGGCGAACCGGCGTCGACCAGGTGGATGCCGCACAGCGACGGGAGACGACATGACGACGATCGGGCCGAAGAGCGGGCGGTGGGTGTTCTCGTTCGGTGACCTGGACGCCGCACGCGACGCGTGCGGCGGCGACTGGGACGCCGTGCGGGGCCTGCTCGGGGGCAAGGGGGCGAATCTCGCCGACATGGCGTCGCTCGGTGTTCCCGTCCCACCGGGCTTCACGATCACCACCGAGGCGTGCCTCGCCTACATCGCCGCGGGAGGCGTCTCGCCCGACGGGCTGTGGGACGAGGTCGAGCAAGCGCTCGGCGATGTCGAAGCCGCCACCGGAAAGGCCTACGGCGACCCCGCGAATCCGTTGCTGGTGTCGGTGCGATCGGGTGCCAAGTTCTCGATGCCCGGGATGATGGACACCGTCCTCAACGTCGGGCTCAACGACGAGACGGCGGCCGGCATGATCGCGCGGACCGGAGACGCTCGCTTCGTGCTCGACTCGTACCGCCGGTTGGTGCAGATGTTCGGCACGGTCGTCCTCGACTGCAGCGACGAGCCGTTCGAGCACGTCCTGCGTGAGCACCGCCAGGTCGCGGGCGTCTCGAACGACGCCGATCTACCCGTCGAAGCACTGCAGGCCACCGTCGACTCGTTCAAGGCGATCGTGGTCCGTCATGCCGGTCGACCCTTCCCGTCCGACCCGCACGAGCAGCTGCGCATGGCCACCGAGGCGGTCTTCGGCAGCTGGAACTCGCGACGGGCCAACGACTACCGCAAGGCCGCGGGCATCGCCGACGATCTCGGAACCGCAGTGAACATCGTGGCCATGGTCTTCGGGAACACGGGGCCGACGTCGGCGACCGGCGTCGTCATGTCACGTGATGCGATGACCGGCGAGCGCACCCTCGAGGGTGACTTCCTCGTCAACGCCCAAGGTGAGGACGTCGTGGCGGGCAACCGCCCCACGCAGCCGATCGCGGAGCTGGCCGAGGTCATGCCCGAGGTCGCCGCAGAGCTCAGCGAGGTCGTCGCCTCGCTCGAGCAGCACTACCTCGACATGCAGGACGTCGAGTTCACCGTCGAGGACGGCCGGCTGTGGCTGCTGCAGACGCGCACCGCCAAGCGCACCGCGCAGGCCGCGGTGCGCGTCGCCGTCGATCAGGCGAACGAGGGCCTCATCACCCGCGAGGACGCCGTCGTGCGGATCACGCCGCAACAGGTCGACGTGTTCCTGCACCCGCAGTTCGATCAGCACGATCTCACCGGGCGCACCGCGATCACGCGTGGGCTGAACGTGTCTCCGGGTGCCGCCGTCGGCGTGGTGGCCCTCGATCCCGATCTCGCCGAGCGGTGGGGTGCCGAGGGCCGGCAGGTGCTGTTGGTCCGGCCCGAGACGAAGCCCGACGACGTGCACGGCATGTTGGCCGCCGTCGGCATCCTCACCAGCTCGGGCGGACGCACGAGCCACGCGGCACTGGTCGCCCGGCAGTTCGGCAAGCCGGCGGTCACCGGTGCCACCGAGATCGACATCGACATGGGCGAGCGCGGTCTGACGATCCGGGGCACCCACGTGAAGGAAGGTGAGTGGCTCTCGATCGACGGGACCACCGGCGAGGTGTTCATCGGTCAGGTCACCACCGTCGAGCCCGACCTCGACAACGAATGGCTCGCAACGCTACTCGGCTGGGCCGATGGCTTCCGTCGCCTCGAGGTACGAGCGAACGCCGACGAGGGTCAGGACGCGGCCCGGGCCCGGTCGTACGGTGCCGCCGGCATCGGCCTGTGCCGGACCGAGCACATGTTCTTCGACCCGGAGCGGCTGCCGATGGTGCAGCGGATGATCACGGCCCCGACGCTGGTCGAACAGCGCGAGGCGATCGACGGGCTCCTCGAGTTCCAGCGGGCCGACTTCGCCGACATCTTCCGGGCCATGGACGGCTTCCCGGTGATCATCCGGCTGCTCGACCCGCCGTTGCACGAGTTCCTACCGGCGCGCGAGGAGCTGCACCGCACCATCTCGGACCTCCAGATCCAGCTCGTCCATGCCGCCGATCTGGCGAGGGTCGAAGCGCTGGTGACCCAGCTGTCCGACACCCAGGCACTGCTCGACCGGGTCGACGCGCTCCACGAGTCGAATCCGATGCTCGGCCTCCGCGGCGTCCGCCTCGGACTCCGCATGCCCGAGCTGACCCGCATGCAGGCTCGGGCGATCTTCGAAGCGGCGCTCGAGGTCGTCGACGAGGGCGGCGATCCGCACCCCGAGATCATGATCCCGCTGGTGAGCCACGCCAACGAGCTGGCCCGCCAGCGCGAGGTCATCGAGGACGTGGCCCGGGCGGTGATCGGCGACCGAGACCTCCACTACGAGATCGGCACGATGATCGAGGTGCCTCGTGCGGCGCTCACCGCGGCGCAGATCGCCGAGCACGCCGACTTCCTCTCGTTCGGCACCAACGACCTCACCCAGACGACGTTCGGCATCAGTCGGGACGACGCAGAGGCCGCCTTCCTCCTCGACTACCTCGCGCAGGGCATCCTCCCGCAGAACCCGTTCGCGTCGATCGACGACGACGGCGTCGGCCAGCTCATGCGCATCGCCCTCGACGGCGCGCGCTCGACCCAGCCCGGCATCGGCTCCGGCGTCTGCGGTGAGCACGGCGGCGATCCGGCATCCATCGCGCTCTGCCACCAGATGGGTCTCGACTACGTCAGCTGCTCGGCGTACCGCATTCCTGTTGCCCGGCTGGCGGCGGCACACGCCGCACTCGCCGAACGCTGAGCTCGCGTCCCGCTCAGCGGACGAAGGTCGCCCTGAGGTCGTCGTCCATGCGCGGGTCCTCGTCCCACGGGATCACGTCGCTGGTCTCGAACAACCAACGGAAGATCCGCTCCTTGTGCTCGGCCGCCACTGCGGCGTTGGCCGGGTCGGCGACCACGTTGGTGGTCTCGCGGGGATCGGCGACCCGGTCGTAGAGCTCCGGTGCCTCGTACAGCCGCTCGACGTAGGTCCAGCGTTCGGTGCGCACGGCGATGGCACGCCCGGTGAGCGCCGGCTGCTCGTGCTGGAGCGCCTGCTTGTGTTCGTACAGGCCTCCGGTGCCCCGCTCGAGCAGGGGCTCCTCGGCCTCGAGGAAGCCGCCCTCGCTGAAGGCGGCGTCGCGGTGGGGGAGCGACGGGTCGACGATCGCGGGCCGGAGCGAGCGACCGAAGTGGGAATGCGCCGGCTCGAGCTCGGCGTAGTCGTGCAGCGTGGCGGTGAGGTCGACGAGCTCGGCGAATCCCGACACGACGCCAGGGGCGGCGGTCGGGTCGTGGATGACCAGCGGGTTGTGGACGAGCACGTCGTCGAGCCCCGACATCCACTTCTCGACGAGGCCGAAGTCGCCGAGGTACTCGCCGTGGTCGGTGAAGAAGAGCGTGACGGTACGGTCGGACATGCCGGCGGCGTCGACAGCCCGTCGGACCTGACCGAGCTGGTCGTCGACCCTGCTCACCATGCCGTAGTAGGTGCGGATGATCTCGGCCCAGTCGTCGCCGTCGAGCCGGTCGAGGCCGTAGCGCTCGTGGATCGCCCGGTAGAAGTCGGGCTTCCCGTCGAAGGTCGGTGGCACCGGCGCCGGCATGTCGGCCGGATCGTGGAGGTCGTACCAGCGGCGCTCGACGGTGAACGGTGGGTGGGGGTAGATCAGCGGCACGAACAGGCACCACGGCTCGGGCAACCCGTCGCCGATCCAGTCGATCGAGGTACCCACGGTGGCGGCGTCGAGCTCGAACAGCTCGTCGTCGACCGGGCCGCCGTAGAAGGCGTTGAACCACTTGGAGCCCGGTTCGAAGGGCGGGGTGTGCCACCGTCCGACGTCGCCGAGGTCGGGCGGCCGGGTGAAGCCGAAGCGATCGGATGATGCAGCGGTGACGCCTGCGCCGAGCATGTCGCCGCGGGCGCCGGCGAGGGCCACGTGGTAGCCGCCGTCGCGGAGCTGGCGGAACACGTTGGGCTCGTGGGGACGGAGCAGGTGCGACAGCGTCCGATGCCCGTTCACGTGCGGATACCAGCCGGTGAACATCGAGATGCGGCTCTGCGAGCAGACGCTGTGCTGGGCGTAGGCCTGGTCGAAGCGCGTGCCCTCTGCGGCCAGCGCATCGATGTTGGGCGTGTGCGCGACGGGGTTCCCGAAGGCCCCGACGGCGTCGAGGCGCAGCTGGTCGGGCATGAAGAGCAGGAGGTTCGGTCTCGTGGACACCGTTCTAGTCAGTGCCGCGTGCCGGTGCATGTGGCACGTCCGGTGCCGTTTAGGGTCGAAGTCATGCCGTCCCTGGACCACGACGACTTCATCGCCCGCTGCGAGGGGCTCGTGTCGACGCTGCGCGACGAGGCCGCGGAGTCCGAGCAGCTCCGTCAGCTCACCAGCACGACGCTGCGTGCGGTCGTCGACGCCGACATCCTGCGGGCGGTCGTACCCAAGTCGCTCGGGGGACATGGACTCGGTCTCCCGTCGCTGTGCCAAGGCACCCGGATCCTCGCCCACGGCTGTCCGGCCACGGCATGGACCGTGTCGTTCTTCATGCTCCATGCCTGGCTCCTGACGAAGTTCCCAGCCGAGAGCCACCCGGCCCTGTTCGGAGGTGGCCGCGTGCCCTCGTGCGCTGCGCCGCTGGCTCCGACCGGCACCGCGGAAGCGGTCGAGGGCGGTTACGTCGTGGGCGGACGGTGGGAGTACGCCACGGGTGTCGAACACGCCCACTGGGTGATGGTCCACGCGCTCGAAGCCGGACCCGAGCTCGCGAGCCGGTTCCTCCTCCTCGACGTCGACGACGTCGTCATCGAGGACGTCTGGCACACGTCGGGCATGCGCGCCACTGGGAGCAACACCATCGTGGTCGACGGCGTGTTCGTGCCCGAGGCGCACAGCATCCCCGGGCGTGCGCTCCTCGAGAGCGCGCATCACCTTCCCGGTGACGCACTGGCGAACCTCCCGCTGGTCTCCGTGCTGGCCTTGACGGCGTCGGCGCCGGCGGTGGGCGCGGGTGAGGAGGCGGCGCTGCTGTACCACCAGCGTCTCCAGGACCGGGTGCTGGCGTACTCGATGGGCGACGAGGCGGCCGAACAGCCGGCGGCGCAGATGCGACTCGCCACGGTGATGAACGACATGCGGGCCGCTCGATCTGCCTGGGAGTCCGCGATCCGCCGGGTCGGCGGCGCCGCCCGGCGAGGCATCCCCACCGATCAGCTGCGCGTCGACACCAAGCTCGCAGCCGCAGCAGCAGTCCGAGACAGCCGACACGTGATCACGTTGGTCGGCGAGGGTGCCGGTGCTGCCGTGTACCGCAGCGACCATCCGTTCCAGCGGCTCCAACGAGACGTCGAGACGATCAAGGGCCACGTCATCTTCGACTGGGATCGAGCGTCCGAGCT
>JBFJNI010000134.1:0-9240 GCA_041618235.1 Acidimicrobiales bacterium | reverse complement strand
TCGGGTTCGTCGAGCCCGGACGGCTTGACGGCCTCGTGCTCGACGATGGCGAGCTCGTCCGCGGCCGACTGGTAGTCCATCGAGACCCGACAGACCCGGTCGTAGACCGCACCCGAGATCCGGGCCGTCCCGACAGCGTCGTAGGGGTTCATGGCCGCCACCATCCGGAAGTCGGGGGCGGCGACGATGCGACCGAGGCGCGGCACGGTGAGCTCGCCCTCGGACATGACGGTGATGAGGAGGTTGAGCGTCTCCTCGGGGACCCGGTTGATCTCCTCGACGTAGAGCAGCCCACCTTCGCGCAGGGCGCGGATGAGCGGACCGTCGACGAAGACGTCCTCGTCGTAGCCGTCGGTGAGGACGCGGGCCGGGTCGAAGTGGCCCGCGAGGCGAGCAGGTGTCAGCTCGGCGTTGCCCTCGACGAACACCAGCTCGAGGCCGGCCCGGCCGGCGATCGCACGCAGGAGCGTGGACTTGCCGGTGCCGGGCGGGCCTTCGAGCAGGACGTGTCGGGCGGCGCCGAGGGCGGCGGTGACGAGCTCGAGCTCGCGTCGCCGCCCCACGACCTCGTCGGCTGCGCTGTCGACCAGCGCTCGATCGAAGCCGTGCACAGGACGCATGTCTCAGTCCTTGTAGCGGACGAATCCGCGGATGTTGTTGCCGTCGTTCATGTCGGCGTAGCCCTGGTTGATGTCGGCGAGGTCGTACTCGCGCGTGACGAGCTCGTCGAGCTTGAGCTTGCCCTCCTGGTACAGGCGCAGCAGGCGGGGGATGTCGTAGCGCGGGTTGGCCGAACCGAAGACCGAACCGACCAGCTGCTTCTGCGACAACGTGAGGTCGAAGAGGCTGAGCTTGACGTCTTCCTGGTCGAGGGGGGCGACCGAGGTGTGCACGCAGCGGCCGCCCTTGGCAGTCATTGCCATGACCGGGGCGATGATGTCACCCGATCCCACGCCCACGGTGATGATGGTCTTGTCGGCGTTGGCGCCCCACGTGATCTCACCGACGAGGGCCGTGGCCTCTTCGATGGACGAGGCGGTGTGCGTGGCACCGAAGACCATGGCCTGCTCACGCTTGAACTCGACGGGATCGACGGCGACGATGTGGCGGGCGCCGGCGAGGGCCGCACCCTGGATGGCGTTCATGCCGATGCCGCCGGCGCCGACCACGACGACGGTCTCGCCGGGCTGGACCTCGGCGGCGTAGGTGGCCGAGCCCCAACCGGTGGTGACGCCACAGCCCACGAGGGCGGCCTTGTCGAGGGGGATGTCCGGCTCGATCTTGATGCACGACGCCTCGTTGACGACCGTGTACTCGCCGAAGGTGCCGAGCAGACACATCAGGCCGAGGTCCTCGCCCTTGGCCGAGTGGTGCCGGGCGGTGAAGTCGCTGATCTGGCGACCGGCGAGGAGGAACGCGCCGAAGTCACACAGGTTCGAGCGGCCGCGGGCGCACGACGGGCACTTGCCGCAGGCGGGGATGAAGCCGAGCACCACGTGGTCGCCGACGGCGACGCTGGTGACGTTGGGGCCGACCTCGACCACCTCGCCGGCGCCCTCGTGGCCGCCGATCATCGGGAACTGCTTGAGGCCGAGCAGGTCGGCGGTCTCCTGGGGGACGACCATGTCGCCGGTGCGGACGTGCTCGTCCGAGTGGCACAGGCCCGAGCCGACCAGCTTGATCAGGACCTCGCCCGCCTGGGGCGGATCGAGGTCGATCTCCTCGACGCTCCAGTCGGTGTTGGCTTCCCACAGGATGGCGGCGCGGGTCTTCATTAGGGGGTCCCCCGGATCTTGGTGCGAAAAAACGCTGTTCGGATAACGGTCGTTCTCGCCAACCTAGGCCGACGGGCCGGCGTTGTCATACCAAACCTGACCGTTCGGTCAAGCAGCCGGGTCAGCGCCCCCGGGAGGCGGATCAGGGACCGCCGAGCTGGGTCAGCAGGTCGTCGACGAGACCGTCGAGGAGGCGGTGTCCTTCGGCCGCCGACGCACCGGTGGCGTCACCCAGCACCCCGTTCGCCGACGCAGCGCCCACTCCCTCGGCCCGCAGCAGGGGCTCGAGGTCGGCGAGTGATCCGGTGGCGCCGACCGGACGCTCGGGGCCGACCACCTCCGGCGCGATGGCCAGGAGGATGGATGTCTCGGTGCGGCCGGCGTGCGCGTCACCGTCGACGACGGACGGCGACCACGAGGACACCGGCCGGCCTTCGCCGTCGAGCACCGCCACAGCTCGGTTGACGGCCAGCAGGTTGCCTCCGTGACCGTTGACGAAGACGAGCGAACGGAACGGAGCGGGACCTCCGGGTGGGAAGGCCGAGCGTCCGATCTCGACCAACAGCGTGGTGAGCGCCGCGGTTCCGATCGAGACGGTGCCAGCGAAGGACTGGTGCTCGCCCGATGCCCCGTAGGCGACCGGCGGCGCGACCACGAGGTCCTCGCGGAACGACGCCACGCCCTCGGCGACGGCGACCGCGATGCGGGTGTCGGTGTCGAGCGGGAGGTGCGGCCCGTGCTGCTCGCAGCTCCCGACGGGGACCAACAACACCCGGTGACGACGGCCGTCGACCTCACGCCAGGTCGAGTCGCCCAGCCGTGCCGGGCCGGTCGGATCAGGGGCTTCGTCGAGGTCCACGGGAGCGGTCGACTTCCTTCCGTGAGGGGTGGCCATGCCTACCATGACCCGTCCCTACGTCGATGAGGTGGCCAGATGGCGCACAAGTGGTTCGAGACCGTCGAGATCGCCCGTGAGCGGGCTCGCAAGACCCTCCCGGCGTCGGTGTTCGGCGCGCTCAAGGGCGGTTCCGAGGCCGGCGAGACCCTGGACGACAACACCGCCGCCTTCCGCGAGCTCGGCTTCGTGCCGACGGTTGCCGGCAAGCCCGCCGAGCGCGATCAATCGGTCGAGGTCATGGGCCAGCACCTCTCGATGCCGGTCATGGTCTCCCCCACCGGCGTGCAGATGGTGCACCCCGACGCCGAGATCGGCATCGCCAAGGCCACCGCCGCGCGAGGCACCGCCATCGGGCTGTCGAGCTTCGGCTCCACCGCGATGGAGACCGTCGTCGCCCACAACCCCCAGACCTTCTTCCAGGTGTACTGGTGCGGCTCGCGCGACGAGATGACCGCTCGCATCGACCGGGCCAAGCGGGCCGGCGTCGCCGGGCTCATCGTCACGCTCGACTGGTCGTTCTCCCACGGCCGCGACTGGGGCAGCCCGGCCATCCCCGAACAGCTCGACCTGCGCACGTCGATCAAGCACGCACCCGAGCTGGTGACCCGGCCCCGGTACGCCATGCGCTACCTCCGCTACGTGCTCGAGCACAAGGCCCTCCCCGACCTCCACGTCCCCAACATGGTCCCCGAGGGCGAGCGGCTCCCCGGCTTCTTCGAGGCCTACGGCCAGTGGATGGGCACCCCACCGCCCACGTGGGACGACCTCGCCTGGCTCCGCCAGCAGTGGGACGGGCCGTTCATGCTCAAAGGCATCATGCGGGTGAGCGACGCGAAGGCGGCCGTCGACGCCGGCTTCAGCGCCATCAGCGTCTCGAACCACGGCGGCAACAACCTCGACACCACGCCGGCGTCGGTGCGGGCCCTGCCGCTGGTGGCCGAGGCCGTGGGCGATCAGATCGAGGTCGTCATGGACGGCGGCATCCGTCGCGGCAGCGACGTCGTCAAGGCGGTCGCCCTCGGCGCCAAGGCCGTGATGATCGGCCGGGCCTCGCTGTGGGCGCTCGCCGTGGGCGGCCAGCCCGGCGTCGAGAACGTCTTCGACGTGCTGCGCAACGGCATCGACTCGGCCATGCTCGGCCTCGGCAAGGGCACGCTCGACGAGCTGTCACCCGCCGACATCATCGTCCCCGACGGCTTCTCCGACCGGGTCCGCGGCTTCTGACCGAGCGCTGGGCCCGCGACGTCAGATCTTGCGGGTGAGGGCCACCGGTACGGCGGCGCCGGGCCGGCTGTGATCCTGTGACGGCCGGGGCGCCACGCCCTGGCCGATGGCTGCGAGCGCGTCGTCGGCATGGCCGTGCACGCAGTCGGGGTCGGGACCGTCGAGCGGCAGACCGGTGAAGAACTTGGTGGCCATGCAGCCGCCCTGGCATGCGTCGAAGCTGCCGCACGAGGCGCAGGCGCCCGCGCTCTGCGGCTGGCGCAGCTCGGTGAACAGCTCGGACTCACGCCACACGTGGGCGAAGCCGCCGTCGTCACGGACGTTGCCGGCGAGGAAGTCGTCGTGGATGACGAACGGGCAGGCGTACACGTCGCCGATGGGGTCGATGAGGCAGACGATGCGGCCGGCGCCACACAGGTTGAGGCCCGGGAGGTTCTCGCCACCGGTCTCGGTGTTGAGTGCATTGAGATGGAAGAACGAGTCACCGGTGAGCACGTCGGGGTGGTCGAGGATCCAGTGGAACACCTGACGCTGCTGGTCATTGGTCATCCGCAGGTCGTGGTAGCTGTCGACCCCGCGACCCGAGGGGCGCAGGCGGGTGATCCGCAGCTGTGCGCCGTAGTCGTCGGCCATGGCCTTGTAGTCGTCGAGCTGGTCGACGTTGTGGCGGGTGCAGACGATGGAGATCTTGAACTCGCCGAAGTCGGCCGCCGCGAGGTGGTCCATGGCCCGACGGGCGGCGGCCCAGCTGCCCTCGCCCCGGACGGCGTCGTTGGTGGTGGCGTCCATGCCGTCGAGGCTGATCTGCACGTCGAGGTAGTTCATCGACGCGAGGCGACGGGCCGCCGCAGCATCGAGGTACGTGCCGTTGGTCGAGAACTTGACGCCGACGTTGCGGCTCACCGAGTACTCGACGATGTCGAAGAAGTCCTTGCGCAGCATGGGTTCGCCGCCGCCCATGTTCACGTAGAAGACCTGCAGGTCGGCGAGCTGGTCGACCACCGAGAAGCACTCGGCGGTGGTCAGCTCGCGAGGGTCGCGACGGCCCGAGCTCGACAGGCAGTGGACGCAGGCCAGGTTGCAGGCGTAGGTGAGCTCCCACGTGAGACAGATGGGCGCGTCGAGACCTCCCTTGAGCTGCTCGACCAGCGGCGGTGTGCGGGGGGTCGGGTGGACGGTGGTCACGCGGGGTGCTCCAGGAGTGGTTCGACGGCGGGTTCGACCACGCCGGACTCGGCCAGCGAGGCGAGTGCGGTGACGAAGGCGCTGCGGCGGCGAGGCTCGACGGTGTGGTCGATGGCTGCGGCGGCGCTGGGGTGGTCGGCGAGGGCGTTGACGAGGTCGACGAGATCGGTCGACTTCAGGAAGACGAGCCGGCGCGTGTCGAAGTGATACGCCAGCGCGCCGAACGGCTCGGGGCGCAGGCCGACCCGCGGGCTCAGGCGATAGCGAGCGGCGGGGTCGAAGCCGGCAGTGGCGGGCGTGGCACCCGGCCGGGGAGCCGTGGTCTCGGTGTCCGGCACGGACGAACGGGTGCTGCGCCTAGTAGACGCCGCACATCCCGTCGATGGAGATCTCCTCGACCAGCACCTCGTCGACCACCTCGTCGGCAGGCGTCTCGGCGACGTCGTCGGCCCGGAGCTCGGCGCTCTCGGGAAGAGCGGTGTCCGGGGTGGTCTCGGTGACGGTCATGTCGCACCTCTGGGTCTGTGACGGCGTGCTGGATACCCTCGGCTCGGCTCCCACAGGTGCCACGGCGGTGGCGCCGACGAGGAGGATCGTGACCGACGGCATTCCGGAATGTACCGCACTGCGTCTCGACGCCAGCACTCGCCGGAGCGACGCGGGCCGGACACTGCTGGGTGGGTCGCCGATGCGGCTGCTGCGGGTCACCGCCGCCGGCGCCCGGATCATCGACGACCTCGCGGCCGGTGCGCCGGTGGGATCGTCGTCGGTACGCCAGCGATTGGCCCGGCGCCTCCTCGACGGTGGCCTCGCCCACCCGGTCGTCTCCCCTGCCGTCGCCGAGCTCGGCTCGGCGCTCACCGTCGGCCTGGTGATCCCCGTGCGGGACCACGCCGCCGACCTCGCCGCGCTCCTCGCACGACCCGATCTCCCCGACGAGATCGTGGTCGTCGACGACGGCTCGGCCGATCCAGCGGCCGTCGCCGCCGCGGTCGGCGACCGCGCCCGCCTCGTCCGACGAGAGACCTCGGGCGGCCCGGGCGTGGCCCGCAACGACGGGTGGCGCCTGCTCGACACCGATGTCGTGGCCTTCGTCGACGCCGACGTCCTGCCCGACGACGACTGGCTCGATCGCCTCGTCCCCCACCTCGCCGATCCCGTGGTCGCCGCGGTGGCGCCACGGGTGCGCGGGCGGCGGGCCACCGACTCCCTGCTCGACCGCTACGAGGAGCACCGGTCGCCGCTCGACCTCGGACCGGTACCCGCCCGCGTCGCGCCGCGGAGTCGGGTGGCCTACCTGCCGACGGCAGCGATCCTCTACCGACGTTCGGTACTGATCGCCACCGGCGGCTTCGACCCGACCATGCGGGTCGGCGAGGACGTCGATCTGCTGTGGCGCACCGTCGAGGCCGGCCACACCGTCCGCTACGAGCCCGCGGCCACCGTCAGCCACCGCAACCGTGGCTCCTGGCCGGCGCTCGCCCGCCAGCGGTTCACCTACGGCGCCTCGGCCGCCGCCCTCGACGCCCGCCACCCCGGAGCCGTGGCACCCGTCGAGCTCGACGCCTGGAGCGCGGCGGCCTGGGCGATGCCCGTGGTCGCCGGGTGGCGGGGCGCGCTGGCGGGGTCGGTCACCGCGATGGCCACGACCACGGCGCTCGCCCGCAAGCTGCGTGGCCGAGTCGACCGACCCGTGGCCGAAGCCGTGCGGCTGGGAGGCCGCGGGAACCTGTGGGCGGGCCGCTGGCTGGCGCAGGCGCTGGTGCGGGTGTGGCTGCCGCTCGCCGTGGCGGGCGCGGTGCCGTCACGCCGGGTCCGCCGGGCGACGGTCGCCGCACTGGTGATCCCGGCCTTGCTGGAGTGGCGCGAGGTCCGCCCTGACGTCGACCCCGCTCGGTGGGTCGCCGCCCGAGCCGTCGACGACGTGTCGTACTGCGCCGGCGTCTGGGCCGGTTGTCGACGCCAGCGATCGTGGCGGAGCCTGCGACCGCGCCTGCATCGGATTCCCGGTCTCTGAGGATCCCCGGCCTCTGGCCGCCGACGTCCCGCTGTGCCTCCCGTCACGTCGGCGGTGAGGGTTCACGGTTCGGGTGCTTGGCGTTGCTAGCGTCGGACCCGAACTGCGGGTGTAGCTCAATGGTAGAGCCCCAGCCTTCCAAGCTGGTCATGCGGGTTCGATTCCCGTCACCCGCTCCAGTCGGTACACCCCTCGACGAAAGACCCCGCCCCCGTGCAACGCCTCACCTCCCTGCTCCTGGCCGCCGCCCTGGTCCTCATGGTCGTGGGCATCGGCGTCGCCGTGGTCAAGCCGGGCAACCTCGGCGACGACGAGACGGCCTCGGGCACCACGACGTCGACCACGACCTCGAGCTCCACCACGACCTCGACCACCGCCGGCACCACCGACACGACCGACACGACCACCGGCACCACCGACACCACGACCGGCACCACCGACACCACGACCGGCACCACCGACACCACGACCGGCACCACCGACACCACCGCCGGGACCACCCCCACCACGACCGGCACGACCCCCACCACGGTGGGCGGCGGCTCGGGTGTCGGCTCCAACGGATCGGGTCGCCCCGACGACACCGCCGACGGCCTGGCCAACACGGGCGGGACCTCGATGATCCTCCTCGGTGCGGGCCTCGGTCTCACCGGCCTCGTCCTGCGTCGGCGCACGTCGGCGACCTGACCGGGGTCCGAGGGAAGCGTGGCCGACGGTCTGACGACAGCCGAGGCGGCCGACGCTGACGCTGGCGACCCGCTGTCGCCGTTCCTCCACCGGTTCGAACGCCCCGACCCGGACCTCTCGTACCTCGACGGCAACAGCCTCGGTCGACCCCCCATCGAAGCCCGCGCCGTCGCGACAGCGCTCATCGACACGTGGTCCACGGAGCTCGTCAGCGCGTGGGAGCACTGGATCGACCGGCCACTCGAGGTCGGTGATCTGGTCGCCACACTGCTCGGCGCCGCCCCCGGCCAGGTCGTGGTCGGCGAGTCCACCACCGTGGCGCTGTACCAGGCGGTCGAGGCCGCGCTGCGGGCCCGCCCGGACCGTTCGATCATCGTGGCGTGCGCCGACGACTTCCCCACCGACCGCTACGTCGTCGACGGCATCGCTCGGGCGAGGGGCGCGGAGGTGCGCTGGCTCGACTCGGTCGACGACGCCACCGCGCGCGTCGACGCCAACGTCGCCGTGATGCTGGCCTCGGCCGCCCACTTCGAGACCGCGGCGTTGGCCGACGTCGGCGCCATCACCCTCCACGTCCATGACGCCGGCGCGTTGGTGGTGTGGGACTGCTCACACGCCGGCGGTGCGGTGCCGCTCGACCTCGACCGTCACGAGGTCGACCTCGCCGTCGGCTGCACCTACAAGTACCTGCACGGTGGACCCGGGGCGCCCGCGTGGGCCTACGTCGCACGCCGCCACCAGCAGACGCTGCGCCAACCGATCCAGGGCTGGTTCGGTCAGCGCGACCAGTTCGCGATGGGCCCGGTCTTCGAGCCCGCCGACGGCATGACCGCGTGGCGATGCGGCACACCCGGGATGCTGGGTCTCGAGATCGCGGCCACCGGCATCGCGGTCGTGGCCGAGGCCGGCATCGATGCCGTCCGAGTCAAGTCCCTCGCCATGGGACACGTGATGCTGGCGGCGGCCGACCAGTGGTTCGCGCCGCTGGGCCTCGAGCTGATCTCGCCCCGTGACGACGCCCGCCGCGGCGGTCACGTCGCGTTGCGCCATCCCGACGGCAGCCGCATCGTCCGCGCCGCCCGTCAGGCCGGCGTCGTCGCCGACTTCCGAGCGCCCGACATCGTCCGCCTCGGCCCCGGCCCCCTGGCGACCTCGTTCACCGAGCTCCTGTCCGGCCTCGAGCGCCTCCGCGACGTCGTCGCCTCCGGGGCTCACGAGCTCCTCGACCAAGACCCCGGCCGAGTCACCTGAAGCGGCGCGGGCGCAGCCATGGAGGTTGCAGGACCGGGAGTTGTGAGGCCCAGCCGACCGGCGTGGCGTTGCGAGGCGCCGCCGAGCAAGGCCCACGAACCCGGAGCTCGCCCCGCGAGCGAGGGTTCGCGCCTCCGGTAGGACTCGAACCCACAACCTGACGGGTAGAAACCGTCTGCTCTATCCAGTTGAGCTACGGAGGC
>JBFJNI010000133.1:0-9255 GCA_041618235.1 Acidimicrobiales bacterium | reverse complement strand
CGCCGAGCGGTGGATCGAGGGGGATCCCTCGCTGTGGTGGTTGCTCGTCGACGTGCGCGACGGCGACCGCGACCTCGGTCGCTACCAGCTCTACGTCGGTGCCCGCACGGCGCCCGAGACCCACGATTTCCTGCACGGCAAGGACCACGAGCTCCTCGGCGGCGTCACCGTCGAGACCGACGACGGCAGCGTCGCGGTCACGCTCTACGACGCCACCATCGACGCGCCGCTGGCCATCGAGATCCTCGGGCGCATCGCGCCCGGCACCCAGGCCCACCTCGTGCGGCCGCTCACCGTCGAGCAGTCGAACTCGTCCATCGTCTACGACGAGCACGTCATCGTGAAGCTCTTCCGGCGCATCCACCACGGCACCAACCCCGACGTGGACGCCATCGCCCGGCTCCTGGAGCAGGGCTATGAGCACGTGCCCGGCCAGCAGGGCGTGCTGCGTCGCGACGACCAGGACCTCGCCGTCGCCCGTACGTTCCTCACCGGCGCGACCGACGGCTGGCACCTCGCGCTCACGTCCCTCCGGATCATGCTGGCCAGCCACGACGAGGACGCGTCCGCCTCCGGTGGCGACTTCGGTCCCGACGCCCGCCGACTCGGCACCGTCACCGCCGACCTGCATCTCCGTCTGGCGATCGCCTACGGCACCGACGTCGCCGACCTGGGCACGTGGGTCGCCGGCTTCCGGTCGCAGCTCGACCGGGTGCGCGACCACGTGCCGGCGCTCGACATCTCGGCTCGCTACGACCAGGTGGCCCAGCTCGGCGACCCGGGTCCAGCGTTGCGCATCCACGGCGACCTGCACCTCGGACAGATGCTGCGCGCCGACGCCGGCTGGTTCGTCATCGACTTCGAGGGCGAGCCCGCCCGGCCGTTGGCCGAACGACTGCGGCCGTCGTCGCCGCTACGGGACGTCGCCGGCATGCTCCGGTCGTTCCACTACGCGGCCGAGGTCGCCCGGTGGGAGCGCGGCATCGACGACGAGGAATCCCACGACATCGTGCGGGCCTGGGAAGAGCACGCCCGGCAACAGTTCCTGGCCGGCTACTTCGGCACGCGCGGCATCGACGACGTGCTCCCCGACGACGCCACCACCGAGGCGCTGCTCCGGGCCTTCGAGCTCGACAAGGCCGTCTACGAGGTGGCCTACGAGATCGGCTTCCGCCCCACGTGGGTGTCGATCCCGCTCGACGCCATCGAGAGGTTGCTGACGTGACCGCACTGTCCTCCGCCGAGCTGACCGAGCTCATCGAAGGCCGCCACCACGACCCGCACGCCGTCCTCGGTGCCCACGAGACCGACGCCGGTGCGGTCGTGCGCGTCCGTCGGCCCGAGGCCGTCGGGGTGTCGATCTGTCTCGCCGGGACCACCTACGAGGGCAAGCACCTCGACGGCGGTGTGTTCGAGATCGAGGTGCCCGAGATCCCCGACGTCCAGACCCCGGTGCAGGTCGACTACGACGCGCTGTCCGTCGACCTCCACGACCCCTACCGCTTCTGGCCCACGCTCGGCGAGGTCGACCTCCACCTCATCGGCGAGGGCCGTCACGAGCGCCTGTGGGACGTGCTCGGTGCCCGCCCGGTCACGCATCAGGGCATCGCCGGCACCGCCTTCGCGGTGTGGGCGCCCAATGCGCGTGTCGTGCGCGTGGTCGGCGACTGGAACACCTGGGACGGCCGCCTCCACCCGATGCGCTCGCTGGGGTCGTCGGGTGTCTGGGAGCTGTTCGTCCCCGAGGCCGAGGTCGGCCACCGCTACCGCTTCGAGATCGTCGGTGCCGACGGTGCGCTGCGGCTCAAGTCCGACCCGATGGCCAACGCCACCGAGGCGCCGCCGGCCAACGCCAGCGTGATCGCCGCCTCGTCCCACACCTGGGGCGACGACGCCTGGATGAGCGCACGCCGCACGTCGAACCCGGTCAACGAACGCCTCTCGGTGTACGAGGTCCACCCCGGTTCGTGGCGCCGCGTGCCCGAGGAGGGCGGGAGGTCGTTGACGTGGGCCGAGCTCGCCACCGAGCTCGCCGACCACGTCGACCGGCTCGGGTTCACCCATGTCGAGCTGATGCCGGTGGCCGAGCACCCCTACACCCCGAGCTGGGGCTACCAGGTCACCGGCTACTACGCACCCACCGCCCGCCACGGCTCGCCCGACGACTTCCGCGCCTTCGTCGACACGCTGCACCAACGGGGCATCGGCGTCATCGTCGACTGGGTGCCGGCGCACTTCCCGAAGGACGAGTGGGCCCTGGGCCGCTTCGACGGCACCGCGCTCTACGAACACGCCGACCCCCGCATGGGCGAGCACCCCGACTGGGGCACGTACGTCTTCAACTTCGCCCGCAACGAGGTCCGCAACTTCCTCGTGGCCAACGCCCTCTACTGGCTCGAGGAGTTCCACATCGACGGTCTGCGCGTCGACGCGGTGGCCTCGATGCTCTACCTCGACTACTCCCGCGGCGACGGCGAGTGGATCCCCAACGAGGACGGAGGCCGCGAGAACCTCGACGCCATCCGGTTCCTCCAGGAGACCAACACGGTCGTCCACGGCACGTTCCCGGGGGTCCACATGATCGCCGAGGAGTCCACTTCCTGGGGCGGGGTCAGCCGCCCCGTGCACCTCGGCGGGTTGGGCTTCGGGCAGAAGTGGAACATGGGCTGGATGCACGACACGCTCGAGTACTTCTCGACCGACCCGCTGTACCGCATGCACCACCACGGCCAGCTCACCTTCGGTTTCGTGTACGCGTGGAGCGAGAACTTCGTGCTCCCGCTCAGCCACGACGAGGTGGTCCACGGCAAGGGCTCGATCCTCGGCAAGCTCCCCGGCGACGAGTGGCAGCGGATGGCCAACCTCCGCGCCCTCTACGGCTGGATGTGGTCGCATCCCGGCAAGCAGCTGCTGTTCATGGGCTGCGAGTTCGGCCAGCGCCGCGAGTGGTCCGAGGAGCGCAGCCTCGACTGGCACCTGCTCGACGACCCGTTGCACGCCGGCGCCATGCGCCTGGTCGGCGACCTCAACCGACTCGAGGCCGAGCACCCCGCGCTCTGGCAGCGCGACACCGAGCCCGCCGGGTTCGACTGGCTCGATGCCAGCGACGCCCAGCAGTCGGTGCTGTCGTTCGTGCGCAACGGTCACGACGTCGACCCGGTGGTGTGCGTCGCGAACTTCACACCGGCGCCGCGCCACGGCTATCGCATCGGTCTGCCGAGCGCCGGCCGTTGGACCGAGATCCTCAACACCGACGCCGAGGCGTACGGCGGCTCGGGCGTGGGCAACGGCGACGTCGAGAGCGAGGACGTCGCCTGGCAGGGCCACGACCAATCGGTCGTCGTCACCCTGCCGCCGCTCGGTGTGGTCTGGCTGGCGCCGGCGTCCGCGTGACCCCTTGACCCGCCGCTCCCGCGGGCGGATAGTGGGACCCAGCAACGACAGCAGCACTTCATCGAGATCGAGCCATCGTCGGGAGTTCCAGCGGTTTCGCCCGAACCAGACAGCGCTGCGGCGCTGTGTTCACGAATCACGGCCGAGCACCACGGCGACCGACTCGATCCTCCACTGGCCTCCGGATCCGTTCGGAGGCCAGTGGCGCGTCGGGGCTGATGTCGGATCGGCGGCGAGGCCCGATACCGTCTCTGCGGTGACCACCGAGGTCCAGACCTGTTACCGCCACGACGATCGCCGTGCGGGCGTGCGCTGCCAGCGCTGTGACCGCCCGATCTGTCCCGACTGCATGCACCAGGCGTCGGTCGGGTTCCACTGCCCCGAGTGCGTCAAGGCCTCGGGGCAGAAGGTGTACACGGCGCGCACGTTGCGGGCGAACGCCGGCGCCACCATCACCACGGCGCTCGTTGCCGCCAACGTGGCCATCTACGTGTTGTCGACGGCTGCGGGCGGTGGCTCGCCGCTCGGGCCGCCGTCTTCGGCCTTCCTCTCCGATTGGGGCCTCGTCGGCGACGCCGTCGTCCGGCTCCCGACCGGATTCGAGGCGGTGGGTGTCGCCGACGGCGAGTGGTACCGCCTCATCACCGGCGGGTTCCTCCATGGCGGCCTCATGCACATCGGCTTCAACATGTACGTGCTGTGGATCCTGGGCAAGCAGCTCGAACCCGCCATCGGTCGGGTCGCCTTCGGCGCGGTCTACGCGACGTCGTTGCTGGCCGGAGCGTTCGGCGTGATGCTCCTCGACCCCGGTGCGCTCACCGTCGGTGCCTCCGGCGCCGTGTTCGGCATGTTCGGACTCGCCCTCGTCGCCCAGTGGGCCCGGGGCATCAATCCGATGGACACCGGTCTCGGCGGCATCATCCTGCTGAACCTCGGCATCACGTTCGTGATCCCCAACATCAGCATCGGCGGCCACCTCGGTGGGCTCATCGGCGGTGCGATCGCCGGCCTGCTGATCGACGTCGTACGCCCCAAGCTCGGTCTGCCCCCATGGGCCGGCACCGTGCTGGTCGTCCTGCTCGGCGTCGCGTTCGCGGCGGGAAGCATCGCCGTCGCCTGAGGTCGGCGGTCGAGAGCGAGCCCCGAGATCAAGGTTCGGCCCGGCGGGGAGTGACCGGCGGTGTTCGCCGGCAATCCGGCGCTGCTGACCACGGCGGGGTCGTGGTGTCCGACGCCGATTTCACGTGCGGGCGGCCGCTTCGAGCACGAGCGCCGTCGCCAGCAGGAGGTCCTCGGCGCCGTGGCGGGCGATGAGCTGGATCGACGTCGGCAGCCGTCCCGGGCGGGGGACCGGCAGCACCACGGCCGGGTGGCCGGCGAGGTTCACGGCCACGTTGGGCCGGCGGGTGTCGAGGCGGAGCGGGTCGTCGAGCGGCGCGGGGTCGTCGAGGATCGCGGCCGTGGCGATGACGGGCGTCCGCTCGAGCGCAGCGTCGAGCTCGGCCCGCCATCGGACGCCGATGGCGCGGGCATCGGCCAGCTCGGCCGAGGTGATGGCCGCGCCTCGCCGCAAGCGGTCGCGGGTCTCCACGCCGAGCTCGTCGCCGTGGGACTCGACCAACTCGTGGTTGACCTCGAACGCCTCGGCGAAGACCACCGTGCTGCCGGCGGCGTCGGCGTCGATCCAGCCGTCGAGCGTCACCTCCTCGATCGGGAAGCCGCCGCTCGCGAGCAGTGCGTCGATGGCGGCGTCGACCGCTGGTGCGGTGCCCGGGAGGTGGAACCGCCCGAGTCGTGTGGCCGGCGCCGGCGCCACCGTGAACCCGGGCTCGAGCAGGGCCATCCCCGTGACCACGCCGGCGACCGTTCGAGCCATCGGCCCGACCGTGTCGAGTGACGGGGAGAGCGGGTGGACGCCGTCGAGGGGGATGCGTCCATAGGTGGTCTTGAGGCCGACGATGCCGCAGCACGCCGACGGGGTGCGGATCGAGCCGCCGGTGTCGGTGCCGAGGGCGATGTCGGCCTCGCCGGTGGCGACGGCCACCGCCGATCCCGACGACGACCCGCCGGGGATGCGCGACGGGTCGAGCGGGTTCACCGGCGTGCCGGTCCACTCGTTCACGCCGCTGCCGCCGAAGGCGAGCTCGTGGAGGTTGGTCTTGCCGACGATGCGTCCGCCGGCCGCGCGCACCCGAGCGACACACGCCGCGTCGACCGCGGCATCGACCGCCACGGCGGCGACGGGCTTCGACCCGCAGGTGGTCGGTGTGCCGGCGACGTCGATGAGGTCCTTGACGGCCACCGACGGGCCGTCGCCGGCGGGCGGGTCGAGCCGCAGCAGGAACGTGGTCACGCGCCCTCGATGCGCTCCCGGAGGTTGCGGAGGTTGCGCTTCCAGATGAGCTTGAGGATCCGGCCGCCGACGAGGCCGCCGACGGGGCCGCCCATCCACCAGGGAAAGGTCAGGGTCTCGCGCCACTCGAACGTGGTGCGGTCCTTGCGCGCCCGCTTCAGCGTGAACACGCCCTCGCCGGTGACGAGGCCGACGTGGCGCACGCCCATCGCCTTGCCCGGCTCCCACTCGGTGATCTCCATCTTGTCGGTGAGCTTCAGCGGGCCGACCTTGGTGTCGCAGTCGAACGTGGTGCCGACGCCGCTGGTGCGGTCGGAGGTGAACCGGATGGCGACGGCGTCCTCCATCCACTCGACGTGCGATCCGACGTCCTCGACCGCCGCCCAGACCGCCTTGGGCCGGGCGTCGATGGTGGTCGCGACACGGATCTTGGCCATGAGCGGCACCGTAACCCCGCCAGCATCCGCGTTCTTGTCGGACCCCCTTCGGATACTGCACCCCATGGTCATCGTCATCGCTCTCCTCGCCGCCGTCGTGGCGGCCGGTCTCGCCGCCGCCCTCGTCACCCATCTGCTGTCCACCCGTCTCGCCGCCGAATCCGAGGCCAACCGGGCCGCCGCGGTCGACGCCGCCGTCACCGCCGTGGTCCAGCAGGCCGGGCAGACGCTGGCGGTCGAGCGCCAGGAGACGCTGCGGGCCGCGGTCGACACCGCCGTGCAGGTGGCGCAGTCCAAGTTGGGCGATGCGGTCTCGGCCGGCAGTCGAGAGCTCGACCTGCGGTCGCAGAGCTTCGAGGCCCAGGTCGGCCACATCGGCGACGCCCTCGGCAAGCTCGGCCAGCTCGTCGGCGAGCTGCAGAAGGACCGGGCGACGCAGAGCGGTTCGCTCCTCGCCCAGCTCGAGCAGGTCAGTCACAGTCAACAAGCCCTGGCCGAGCACACCCAGCAGCTCCGTCAGGCGCTGGCATCGCCCAAGCAGCGCGGCCAGTGGGGCGAGCGCATGGCCGACGACGTCCTCGCGGCCGCCGGCCTCAAGGAGGGCGTCAACTTCCGTCGCCAGCGTGCGCTCGACAACGGGTCGATCCCCGACTTCGCCTTCCTCCTCCCGCAGGACCTCGAGCTGCGCATGGACGTGAAGTTCCCGGTCGACAACTACCTGCGTGCCCTCGAGGCCGACGACGACCCGTCCCGTGCCCGTCACACCAAGGCGTTCGTCAACGACGTGCGGGGTCGCATCCGAGAGCTGGCGGGCCGGGGGTACATCGATCCGCGCGACACGGTCGACTGCATGTTGCTGTTCATCCCCAACGAGGCCGTGTACGCCTTCCTCCACGACGCCGACCGCGACGTCATCGACGTCGCCCTCGGCCACAAGGTCGTGCTGTGCTCGCCGGCCACGCTCTTCGCCGTGCTGGCCGTGGTGCGCCAGTCGGTCGAGCAGTTCCGTCTCGAGCGCACCAGCGACGAGATCCTCCGCTGCCTCGGTGGTGTCACCGACGAGTGGACCAAGTTCGCCGCCAGCATCGACAAGGTCGGCAAGCAGCTCGACACGGTGTCGCGCACCTTCGGCGACGAGCTCAACGGCACCCGTCGGCGGGTGTTCGAGAAGACCCTCGACGAGGTCGACCGCCTGCGTCGGGCCGACGCCGATCTCCCCGAAGGGGCCGCTGCCCCCGTGATCGGTGCCGGCGAGGCGCTGGTGGCCAAGAAGGCGGCCGGCGATGTCCGGTCGTTGCCCTTCGACGCAGGCAGCGACGACCGGGCCGCCGGTTGACTTGACGGGATCTTGAGGCCCTGCCCCCTGGTGGGTTGATCTGCTGTGGGCAGTGTGTCGCCCATGGAAGAGCGACATCGACAGGGACGTCACGAGCGACCGCTGGTCTCTCGGGAGGGGAGCGGGTGCCACGGCAGCCGGTCGATGATGGTCGGCGGCGGAGATGGGGTCTCCGCCGCCGACCTCCTCGAAGTCGTCGACCGGGCCCATGGGGCATCGAGTGACGGATCGATCGAGCGGATCATCATCCGCGATGACGGCACCGATCTCGACTTCACCATCGTCGCCGCGCTGTTCGCTGCGGGGAGGCCGAGCATCGAGACGGTCTTCGTCGGGCGGCCGATCGGCGAGGAGGCGCACGCGTGAACGATCTCGAGCGGGCACGACGAGCGGCGACGGCCGGGCTCCATGACGTCGTCCATGGCGCTCCTTTCCAGCCGGCACGGCTGCGGCGCCTCGATGTCGATCCGGGAACGGTCGCCGACGCCGTCTTGGGCATCGGCGCCCGAACGGTCGGCATCATCCGAGCGCGGTCGGCCCACTTGGTCGGGATCCACTACTTCGAGGACGCCGTCGGCGTCACCGAGCACGAGACCGACGAGCCCGCCCGCCGGGTCCTCGATCAGGTCGTCTGTCGCGCGGCTGGGCTGGATCGTCGTGCGCTCGACAGCAGCCTGCTCCCGGACGCGATGGCGGTGGTGGCCGGGATCCTCGTGTACGCCGGCCGACGGCAGTGGCGGTCTCCGTGTTCGGTCTTGTTCGAGGCCTCCGACGGGACCCTTTGCTGTCCGTCGCCGGTCCGAGACGGGTCTCGGGCCTTCGCCTGATCAGTCGCGCAGCTCGAGTCCGGCGAAGTCGTCGGCGTCGCGCCAGTCGGCCAGGAGCTGGAAGAACGCCATCGGGCCCTTGCCGTAGCTGGCGCCGATGAGGCCGGCGCCGGCCAGTGGCTGACCTTCGTTGTTGTAGTAGCCGGGCGTGCACGACTGCTGGAACGCTCGCATGTCGCGGGCTTCCCGGTCGAGGATCTCGAGCCACTCGTCGACCGCTTCCTCGGTGGCCTCGACGTGGCCGACGTCGTGCTCGAGGGCGTGGCGGATGATGTGGGAGACGTGCGTGCTCGCCTCCTCGAGCAGGTGCGGGTAGTTCGCGGTGAACCCGCCCTGCGCGTGGCCCAGCAGGAACAGGTTGGGGAAGCCGTGCACGTGCATGCCGTGCAGCGACTTCATCCCGTCGGCCCAGTACTCGCTGAGCGTCTCGCCCTTGGCGCCGGTGACGTCGTAACCGGCTCGCCGGGTGTACGACGTGCCGACCTCGAAGCCGGTTGCGTAGATCAGGCAGTCGACCTCGTACTCGGTGCCCTGGACCACGACCCCGTGCTCGGTGATGCGGTCGACGCCCTGCCCGTCGGTGTCGATCAGGTGGACGTTGGGCCGGTTGTAGGCGTCGAGGTACTCGTCGTGGAAGCACGGCCGCTTGCAGAACTGCCGGTACCAGGGCTTCAACGCCTCGGCGGTCGCTTGGTCCTGCACGACCTCGTCGACCCGCGAGCGGATCTCGTTCATCTTGTCGAAGTCCGCCAGCTCCATCGTGGCGGCCAGGCCTTCGGGGGAGACGTCGGGGTTGTCGCTCTGACGGAACCGCACCAGCAGCTTGCCGATGATGTCGGTCCAGCCGTCCATCACCAGGTCCTGGTCGGCGATGCCACCGGAGGTGAGGACGGTGAAGTTCTCGATGCG
>JBFJNI010000132.1:0-9352 GCA_041618235.1 Acidimicrobiales bacterium | reverse complement strand
GACGCTGCTCGGCGCCGAACGCATCGGCATCGAGGTCAACGAGGACACCGGCTACCAGTTCCAACCCGAGCAGTCGACGTCGGCGCTCATCTGCCACCACCCGAGGGCGAAGTACTTCGTCGCGAGGTGAGCCGCCAGGGCAGGTCGGTCAGGGCCGATCTCCGGGCCGGCGGAACCATCCGTCGTGCACGTGGGACGACGCGGCATCGCGGGGTCGGCGCACTGCTGCCCCGCCCGGTCGTCCGCGCGTCAGGTGGGAGCGCCGCTCACCCCTGATCGCGCGGATCCATCCCAGTGCGGGCGCCGCGACGACCGCAGCCACGGCGACGATCCAGACGTGTTCGGCCATGCTTCCTCCACCGGATCAGGCCGGTTCGATGGTGGCTCCGATGCTGCCATCCCCGAGCGGCACGGGGCGCGGACCCTTCGCCGGCGACGGCCAGCGGCTCCATGGCGCACCCAGGCGAACCGCTTCGGTGAGCATCTCCTCGAGGCTGGCCAGCAGCTCCGCCCCCAGGTCGTAGGCCAGCGGGGCCTCGCGGGCCACCTCCCGGTGATCGACCCTGTCAGGCGAAGCGTCGATCGCCACCAGATCGAGCACCTCGTCGACATCGGCGGACTCGGGTGCCGCTTCCTGTCGTGGCCGCTCGGCGACGATGCGCGCCATCCGTCCCGCGAGCGACGTGGGCGAGAGGTCGGGCCGCGTCGCTGCGGTCGAGGCGTCCCACTCCGGGGTCTCGACGCGGAGGCGATCCACCGGTACCGGCGCATCCAGCGACGCATCGAGCTGCGCCCGCAACGTGCGCACCGATCGCCGGCGGATCCATGCGATGAGCAGGGCCGTCGCGCTCAGTCCGGCGATCACCATCGAGAACTCGTCCACGTCACATCTCCCCCAGGTCGCCGTCTGGCGCCATCTTCACCCGTTCGCGACCGCGACAAAAGGGCCGAGTCCCCGCAACCGCGCAGAAATCCACCGTTCTGCGCTGGCACCGCATCGTCGAAAACGGTCATTCATCGCATTATCGGAGAAATGTCGGATCACGCCCTCACGGTTCGGATGACCGCCGGCTCACTCCGTAGCGACAAACCGGTCAGGTAGGTCACATCACCGATTGTGGTGATGAACCGACCGGAACGTCAGAAGCGCCGCCGGAAGCGACCAGACCGGAAGGCGACCCGGAGTCGATGTTCCGGTCCCGGCGATTCGTCGTCGTCCTCACCTCGACGACGAGAGAGCGTCCCGGCACGGAGATCGATCACGACGTCGTCCTCGCTCATCTCCACGACCCAGTCGACCGCATCGAGTTGTCCCACGTTCGCCATGACGTTTCCCCTGCTCTCGTCCGACTTGCCGTGATCATCCGGTATCAGGGGAAACGAGCCAAGTGCTCGTTTCAGCGCACGATCGGTCGGTTTGGAAGCCAGTGGATCGAGATTGACCGAGACCTCCACATGACCGTCAATGATCACTGACCCACGTCACACGCTGTGTGGCGGGTTCAGGACGAAGGCGGGAGGTCCTGCTCGAGCTCGGCGGCCGCCGCGAACAGATCGCCGAGGGCTGCGACCCGCTCGAGGACGTCGGCGGCCTCGAACGACAGCGGTGCGCCATCGGCCGCGTCGCTGACCTCGTCCCAGGTCACCGGCGTCGAGACGGTGGGGGTCGGGCGGGCCCGGAGCGAGTACGGCGCCACCGTGGTCTTGTGGCGGCTGTTCTGGCTCCAGTCGATGAAGATCTTCCCGGTCCGCAGCTTCTTCGCCATCACCGAGGTGACCTCGTCGGGTCGGTGCTTCTCCAGCACACGAGCCACGGCATGGGCGAACGAACTCGTGTGGTCGTGGGTGTGAGGGCGATTCAGCGGCACGTACAGCTGCATACCCTTCGACCCCGACGTCTTGGCCAGGCACTCGAGGCCGATGCCGGCGAGCACCGCCTTGATCTCGAGGCCGATGCGAGCGCACTCGGTGATGGTCGCCGGCGCGCCGGGATCGAGATCGAACACGCACAGCTGGGGCGACTCGATGTCGTCGCCCGTGGCCATCGGGGCGTGGATCTCGAGCGCCGCCATGTTCGCCGCCCACGCCAATGCCGGGAGCGAGTCGAGCCGGCAGTAGTCGATGCCGCCGACGCGATCGCCGGGTCCGAGGATGGTGGTGACGTAATCGGGACGATGACCCGGGCACCGCTTCTCGAAGAACGACTGCCCGTCGACGCCGTCGGGATAGCGCCGCAGCGTGACCGCCCGGTCGGCGATGTGGGACAGCATCGCCGGTGCGACGCGGACGTAGTAGTCGATGACCTCGGCCTTGGTGAACCCGGTCTCGGGATACAGCACCTTCTCGAGGTTGCGGACGCGCAGGCGCTGCCCCTCGAGCTCGACCACGGTCTCGGCCATGCGTCGCAGCGCCGCGGTTCAGCCAGCCGACCCGGTCAGGCCGACTTCTTCTTGCGCGGCTTCTTCTCGGCGGCTTCGTCGTCGGCGGTCTCGCCGGCCATCTCGTCGCTGGACACCGTGCCCGCCTCGCCGGAGGTCGGGTGGCGACCGCGAGCCTCCTTGGCCGCGGCCACCGACGCCTCGAGTGCGGCCATGAGGTCGACGACCTTGTCCTCCTGCGGCTCGGGGGTGGCGATGAGGTCTTCCTCGCCGGCGGCCTTGCGCTCGATGACCTCGAGGACCCGCTCGCGGTAGGTGTCCTCGTACTTGGCCGGGTCGAAGGTCTCGCTGAGCGACTCGATGAGCTGGTTGGCCATGGCCAGCTCCTTGTCGGAGACGTCGACCTCGGACACCTCGACCAGCTCGGCGATCTGCTCGGGAGCGTTGACCTCGTCGGCGTAGACCATGGTCGACATCAGGAGCCTGCCGTCCTGCGGGCGAACCGCACAGAGGTACTGCTTGGTGCGCATGACGACCCGGGCGATGCCGACCTTGCCCGACTGCTCCATGGCCTTGGCCAGGAGGGCGTACGGCTTGACCGTGGCCTTGTCGGGCGCCAGGTAGTAGGCGG
This sequence comes from Acidimicrobiales bacterium, assembly GCA_041618235.1. Classification (GTDB taxonomy): domain Bacteria; phylum Actinomycetota; class Acidimicrobiia; order Acidimicrobiales; family Salinilacustritrichaceae; genus Salinilacustrithrix. The sequence continues at coordinate 6,343 of JBFJNI010000132.1, read as the reverse complement.
AGTCGTAGTAGATGGGATCGATGTCGGCGAGGTCGACGAACTCCTCGATGTCGATGCTGCGACTGGCCTTGGGGTCGAGCTGGGCGAGCTCGTCGTCGGTGACGGTGACGTACTCGCCGGAGGGCAGCTCGTAGCCCTTGATGATGTCGTCGTTGGCGACCTCGTCGCCCGACTCGGCGGACACCTTCTTGTACTTGATGCGCGCGCCGCTGTTCTTGTCGAGCTGGTTGAAGCTGACGCTCTTGCGGCTGACCGCGCTGTACAGCTTGACCGGGATGTTGACCAGACCGAAGCTGATCGATCCGCTCCACATGGCACGAGGCATACCGTCAGTACACCGCAATCAGCGCCGAATCGCTACCCGAGTCCGGGAGAGCTGACGAGGAGCGCAGCGACGAAGCACAGGGAACCGGTCCGAGGGAGGCGCCAGCCGACCGGCGGGACCAGACGCCCACAGCCGCTCCGTGCCAACGGGAGCTGACGAGGAGCGCAGCGACGAAGTCAGCTCAGGACAACACGGCTCTCGCGACCAGGTCCTGCCCGAACGCCGTGAGGATGGCGAGGTAGAGCAGGCCGGTGGCGGCCATGACGGCCGAGTAGTAGCGCTCGCGCAGGGCAGCCCGGGTGACGAAGACCAAGGCGATGGTCGACACCGTGCAGGTGGCCCACATCCAGCCGAGGATGCCGCCGTAGCCGTCGTCGATGGAGCCGTTGATGACCGAGACCATCCCGGTGGGGATCAGCATCGCCACGACGTGGAGCGGCCAGATCCAGCCCGTCCAACGGACGAGCTCGAGCAGCGGGCCCCGGGCGAGGCCCGGCTGCACCAGGTACCAGTGGCCGAGGAGCATGGCGTCGGTGACCGCACCGAGGAACAAGGCGCCGACGACGAGCCGGAACAGCGACAGTGCGTACGGTCCGCCGCTGACGTCGGCGGCGGCGACGAGGCAGACCAGACCGAGCGCCGGCGCGATGAGGTCGAGGACCGGGGGGAACTCGGGGATGCCGTCCTGCGGACCCTCGGCGTTGCGCTCGATGCCGGTCATCTCGGTGATGCGGGCCGACTTGACCGCCACCCGCTCGCGCTCGCCGGCCACGCCGGCCTTGCGGCGCACGACGCTGACGGCCAACGCCGCCCCGGACGCTGCGACCACGCCGAGCCCGAGCACCTCACGCAGGATGGCGTCGTCGTACCGGAGCCCGAGGAACACGCCCAGCGCCGCGATGAGCCCGTACGAGCCCCGCATCAGCCAGCCGTAGCCGATGCCGACGTCGCGCCCGCGGGTCGTGACCCACAGGAAGAACAACCCGCCCGTGGCCCACTGCAGGAAGAACGTCGCGGCGTTCAGCTCGATCATCGTCAGATCACGACGAGGGAGTGATCGGCCTGGTTGCAGGCGATCGGGCCGTCGTCGGACGCGACGACGATGTCCTCGAGGCGGATGCCCCACTCGCCCGGCAGGTACACGCCGGGCTCGACCGAGAAGGCGTGACCGGCGGTCAGCGCCGTGGTGTTGCCCTCGACGATGTAGGGGTCCTCGTGCTCCTCGATCCCGATGCCGTGACCAGTGCGATGGATGAACCACTGGCCCCAGCCGGCGTCGGCGAGCACCTGCCGTGCGACCTGGTCGACCGACTCGCAGCTGGTGCCGACGACGGCCGATGCCACGGCCTGCTGCTGGGCCTCGAACAGGGCGTCGTAGGCCTCGACGAGACGGGCGGGTGCCGAGCCGACGGCGACGACGCGGGTCATGTCGGAGCAGTAGCCGACACCGCCGGGGCCGCGCATGGTGCCGCCGAAGTCACACAGGACGGCCTCACCGGCCGAGATGACGTGTTCACCCGGCTCGTGGTGCGGTGATGCTGCGTTGGGACCGGCGGCGACGATGGCGAAGTTGACCTTGTGGTGGCCCTCGTCGACGAGGCGGCGGCCGATGTCGGCCGAGACGTCGGCCTCGGTGCGACCCACCAGCGGGATCTCGCCGCCCTGGAGCTGGCGGGCGACGCGGTCGGCGGCGGCGCCGGCGGCCAGCAGCGCCTCGATCTCGGCCTGGTCCTTGACCGCCCGGATCGGGCCGACGACGTCGTTGGAGCGCAGGAAGGTGGTGCCCTCGAGGCGAGGAAGCAGGTCCACCAGGAACCGGGCCCAGGTGCGGTCGCCGAACGCGACCCGGGCGGCCGGGCCGATGAGGGCGGCGACGAGGGCGACGGGGTCGGTGGTCTCGTCCCAGGGGTGGACGGTGAAGACGTCGGGACGCTCGACGACCCGGGGTGCCTCGAGCCGGGGCACGACGAGGGTGGCGACGCCGTCGACGGGCAGCACGAGCATGGTGAGCCGCTCGAGGGGCATGGCCTCGTAGCCCGTGAGGTACGGGAGCTCGGGGCCGACCGAGAGGGCCAGGACCTGCACGTCGAGGGCCCGCATCTGGGCGCGGACCCGCTCGACACGGGCGGCGAACGGTGCGGACGACATGGGTCGCCAGGCTAGAGCCCGGGCTCGGCCCCACCGCCATCACCCACCGCCATCGACACGACCGCCAGCCACTACCCTGCTGCCGTCATGCCCGCCCTCAGCCTGTCCGACGCGTTCCGCGCCACGCTCCAATCGACGCTCGACGACGCGCTCGCCGAGCACGGCGTCCCGGGCGCCACCGTCGGCATCCTCCGCGGCGACGAGCGCGTGGTCGTGGCGTCGGGCCTCGGCAACGTGGCCACCGGTGTCGACACGACTCCGGAGACCCTGTTCCAGATCGGGTCGATCTCGAAGATCTACACCGCCACCTTGGTGATGCAGCTGGTCCACGCCGGCCTGGTCGAGCTCGACGAGCCGGTGCGCGGGGCCCTCCAGGAGTTCCGGGTCGCCGACGACAGCGCCACGCTGACCATCACGCCGCGCCACCTGCTGACCCACACCAGCGGCATCCAGGGCGACCACTTCATCGACTGCGGTCGCAACCCCGACGCACTGTGGCGCTACGTGTCCACGCTCGAGGACGTCGGCCAGCTCCATCCACCCGACGACCTGTTCAGCTACTGCAACGCCGGCTTCGGCGTGCTCGGCCGTCTGGTCGAGGAGGCCACCGGCGACCACTTCGCCCGTGCGCTCCACCGCCGACTGCTCCGCCCGCTGGCGCTCGAGCACACCGTGACGCTCGCCGAGCAGGCCATCATCCACCGTGTCGCCGCCGGGCACCACGAGGTCGACGGCGAGGTGCGGGTCAGCCCGTGGTCGCTCGCCCGCTTCAACATCGCCATCGGCGGCATCATCGCCGACGCCGGCGACCTGCTCGACTTCGCCGCCCTGCACCTGCACGGCGGCAAGAGCGCCGAAGGGCGCCAGGTCGTGCCCGGTCGGGCCATCACCGAGATGCGCGAGGGTCAGGTCGAGACCCCCGGCGGCGGCGAGTGGGGCCTGGGATGGCGGATCCTGCAGTGGGGCGACACCGACGTCGTCGCCCACGACGGCGACACCGTGGGCCAACGGGCGTTCCTGCGGGTCATCCCCGACGCCGACGCCGCCATCGTCGTGCTCACCAACTCGGCCAGGGGCGAGCACGTCGCCGAGCCCGTGTTCGACCTGGTGGCCGAGCGGCTGCTGTCGCTGACCCGCCCGGCGCTCCCCGAAGCGCTCCCCGTCGACGACCGGCCCGACAGCGCCCGGTGCGGGGGAATCTACGAACGCATGCACCAGCGCCTGGCCATCGCCGGCGGCAAGGACGGCACCCTGCGGATGACCATCATCCCCGACGAGCTGTTCGTGATGGCCGGGATGACCGAGCGCACGCTGACCCTCGAGCCCGTCGACGCCAACCGCTTCCTCACCACCGACCCCGACACCGGCATCCGCGAGCTCGTGGTGATGGTCGATGGTGACGGCGACGACGACGGAGACGACGAGCGCCCTGCGTACGTCCACTTCAAGCGCCGCGCCCACGCACGCATCGCCTGAGTTCGATTCTGGCGACAAGCGACGGAACCGTCCGAGGCCAGGTGTCGCCAGATCCGGCCGGGTCAGAGCACGAGCAGGAGCTGGACCGAGAAGGCCACCAGGATGGCGAGGCCGCACAGCAGGGCGGCGATGATCAGTCGGCGAGTGCTCACGAAACGAGAAACTACCGAGCCCTGACCGGGAAACCGGCGTCGGCACCCGTATGGTCGCCCCTGATGCGCTCCCGTCTCGCCGCCCTCGTCGTCACCGCCGGCCTCGTGCTGGCCGCGTGCGGCGGCGACAACGACGGCTCGGCCACCCAGACCGACCCCCGCGACGCGTCGCTGCTCGACTTCGAGGCGGCGGCGGTGGACGAGCAGGTCGTCGACGTGGGCGAGTACGCCGGCACCGACCTGGTCATCTGGTTCTGGGCGCCGTGGTGAACGTCGTGCAACCGAGAAGGCCCTGCGGTCGCAGCGGTCAGCGCACAACGAGATGACGTCCGGTTCCTCGGTCTCGCCGGCCGCGACACCGTCGACGAGATGAGCGCGTTCATCGACCGCCACGACGTCGGCGCCTTCCCGCACCTCGTCGACGACGACGGCAGCCTCTGGGCGCGCTTCGGCGTGGTCACCCAGCCGTCGTGGCTGTTCGTCAACGACGACGGCACCGTCCGCTCGGTCGTCGGCGGCTTGGGCGAGGAAGGCCTGCAGGCCGAGATCGACCGACTCGTCGCTTCGTGAGCCCGAAGCGGGCCGGACCCGGCACCGTTCATGGATCGCGGGCCACGGGCCGATAGGTTTTTCCCTCGTCGTGATCGCTCTCGCCGGACCACTCCACCTGCTGGCGCTCGTGCTCGTCGTGAGCGGGCTGCAGAAGCTCGTCGCCCCCGCACCAGCCGCCACCGCCATGGCCGACGCCGGTCTCCCGGTGCCGTTCCGGGGTCGCGTCGCGTCCGGCGTGGCCCTCGGCGTGGTCGAGGCGGGCATCGGCATCGTCGCCATCGCCGTCCCGACCTGGTGGGCGGCCGTCGGCCTCGGCGCGTTCTACCTCGCCCTCGCCGGCTTCGTCCTGCGTCTCCGGGCCACCGACTCGACGGCCGGATGCGGCTGCTTCGGCGCATCCAGTACGCCTCCCGGCCGCGTGCACGTCGTGCTCAACACGGTCAGTGCCGTCGCCGCGTTCGGCGTCGCCGCCGCCGGCGTGCCCGACATCGTCGACGTGTTCGACGCCGGGGTCGCTGTCGCCATCCCTTATCTCGCTCTGCTCGCCATCGGCGCAGGGCTGTTGCTGGTCGCTCCCACCCTGGTCGCCGAGATCGAACAGGTGCGCAAGGGCGACCTCCCGCGGGCATTCACCACCAACGTCACTCCCAGGAGCGCTCCGTGAGCCCCGTCGCCACCCGTCAGCCCGGTTGGGCCGACTCCCTCACCGAGCGAGCATCGGCGTTCATCGATCGCCGCTCCTCGCGCCGAGGGTTCATCGGCCGGACCGCCATGGTGGGCAGCGCGCTCACCGTCGCCGGCTCCACCTACGTCCTCAAGCCCACCAGCGCGTACGCCGCCACGTGCCGCTGTCTGGGACGCACGTGCAACTGCACCGATCTGTGCTGCGACGGCTACACCGAGTTCTGCTGCCACCTCTTCGGCGAGAACTCCTGCCCCACCAACACGATCCTGGCCGGGTGGTGGAAGGTCGACAACAGCAGCTACTGCAGCGGCGCGGCCCGCTACTACATGGACTGCAACAAGCGGTCGCCGAACTGCGGGTGCGGCTCGTCGGGCGTGTGCCGCGGCAACGACACCACCTGCCAGTGCCGGGCGTGCGGCAACCGCAAGGACGGCTGCACCGCCTTCCGCTACGGCAACTGCAACAACAACGTGAGCTGCGTCGGGCCGATCATGTGCCGCGTCGTCACCTGCACGAAGCCGTGGGAGATCGACCCGGGCTGCACCACGGTCGCCCGCACCGACAACAACACCCGCTACCACCATCGCCCCTGCCTCGAGCCCGACCCCGAGCCCACGGCGACGCACTACTCCCTGGTCCGGGCCTTCTACGCCGACTACCTCGGCCGGACCGCCAGCCAGGGCGAGTACGACGGTTGGGCCGAGTACCTGGCCCGCCGCGACCAGAACGCGCGCACGGTATCGCTCCGCTTCGCCCGGTCCGACGAGTACATCAACCGCTTCCTGAACGAGCTCTACCAGTCGGTGCTCGGACGCAACGGCGACCCTCGTGGCATGGAGTCGTGGCGCAACCAGATCAAGAACGGCAAGCTCACCTCGACCGTGGCCGCGCAGTTCTACGCATCGGACGAGTTCTTCACCAAGGCGGGCAGCGTCGAGGGCTACGTCGATGCCCTGTACCGCGAGATCCTGGGGCGCAAGGCCGATCCCAAGGGCCGCCAGCACT
>JBFJNI010000131.1:0-9398 GCA_041618235.1 Acidimicrobiales bacterium | reverse complement strand
TGCGTCGGGCCGATCATGTGCCGCGTCGTCACCTGCACGAAGCCGTGGGAGATCGACCCCGGCTGCACCACGGTGGCCCGCACCGACAACAACACCCGCTACCACCACCGTCCCTGCCTCGAGCCCGACCCCGAGCCCACGGCGACGCACTACTCCCTGGTCCGGGCCTTCTATGCCGACTACCTCGGGCGGACCGCCAGCCAGGGCGAGTACGACAGCTGGGCCAAGTTCCTGGCCCGCCGTAGCGAGAACGCCCGCTCGGTCTCGCTCCGCTTCGCCCGGTCCGACGAGTACATCAACCGCTTCCTGAACGAGCTGTACCAGTCGGTGCTCGGACGCGACGGCGACCCCCAGGGGATGGAGACGTGGCGGAACCAGATCAAGGCCGGGATGCTCACCTCGACCGTGGCGGTCCGCTTCTACGCATCGGACGAGTTCTTCAACAAGGCGGGCGGCGTCGAGGGCTACGTCGACGCCATGTACCGCGAGATCCTGGGTCGGAAGGCCGATCCGAACGGCCGCCAGCACTGGATCGACAAGATCGACGCCGGCACCCCGCGCACCGCTGTGGCGAAGCAGTTCTACGGGTCGACCGAGTCACGAAGCAAGCGGGTGAACAAGCTCTATCGCCGATTCTTGCGGCGCGACGCCGACCCCCAAGGACTCCAGACCTGGACCAGCAAGCTCCACACCAACGGCGGCGACGACCTCGAGCTGGCCACGTTCCTCAGCGGCAGCCAGGAGTACGAGAACAAGGCGAAGCAGCGCTTCCCCAACGGGGGCCCGGCGCCCACGACGACGACCACCAGCACGACCAGCACGACCAGCACGACCACCACCACCACGACCACGCCGACCTCATCGACCTCGTCGTCCACCACGACCACCGGCGGTGACGCGTGACCGCGCTCGTCTGGCTGCTCGCGGTGGTCGTCGGCGTGCTGGCCGTGTTCGTGGTGGGCCTGTTGCGCAGCCACGCCGACATCATGCGCGCCCTCCACGACGCCGGCATCGTGCTCGACCCCGACCGCGACGATGCCGCAACCGCCGCCGGCAGCCACGACCACGCACCGGGTGAGGCACCGGCACGCCGCGCCTCACCGGCCGTGTCGACGTTCACCTCGTCCACCGCCCCCACCATCCGCACCGTCGACGGCGTGCCCGAACCCGCCGGAGCGTCGGGCCAGCGAGCCCACGACCTCGCGGGCATCACGCCCACTGGCGCCACCCGCTCGGTGGCGGTCACCGGCACCGACCAAGCCACGCTCATCGCCTTCCTCACCACCGGCTGCGCCACCTGCGCCGGCTTCTGGCAGGCCTTCGACGAGGGCGTGCAGCTCCCCACCGACACCCGGCTCGTGGTCGTCACCCAGGGCCCCGAGCTCGAGAGTCCCGCCGACGTCGCGGCCATGGCCGCCCCGCACGTGCTCACGCTGCAGTCCTCCGAGGCCTGGGACGCCTACTCGATCCCCGTCGCCCCGTACTTCGTGCTGGTCGACGGCCGGCGCGGCGTGGTGGTCGGCGAAGGCGCGGCCAACACCTGGGAGCGCGTCGCCAAGCTGCTCGACACCGCCCTGGCCGACGCGGGCTACGCCGACGGCCAGGTCCGCCGACGCGATCTGTTGCTGGGCAAGGCCCGCACCGAACGGGTCGACCGCGACCTCGAGGCGGCCGGCTTCCTGCCGGGCGATCCCCGGCTGCACCACCCCACCGCCGCCGAGGTCGAGGAAGCCCTCGTCGAGAAGGCACAGCTGGAGAGCGAGTGAACGGCCCGGTCGTGGTGATCGGGCTCGTCGCGTCCGTCCTCGGCGCCATCCGCTCCACCTGGTCACCGTGAGGGGAGTCGATGCTGTCGAGCATCCACCCGCTCGGTGAGCGGGGCAAGGGCAACCGATTCGCCACCACCGCCACGGCCTTCGTCGTGGGCGCCACGCTGGGCGGCGTCACCACCGGCGCGCTGGTCGGCGCGCTCGGGTTGCTGGTCACCGGCGCGCTCGGGCTGCCCGAGGCGGCATCGCTCGCCATCCTCGCGGTCGTGGCCCTGGCGGCCGCCGTCTTCGAGGGCACGGGCCGGGCACTGCCCTCGCCTCTCCCCCGCCAGGTCGACGAGAACTGGCTCAACGAGTACCGGGGCTGGGTCTACGGCGCCGGCTTCGGGTTCCAGCTCGGCGCCGGCCTGCTCACCTTCGTCACCACGGCAGCGATCGTCGTGGCCGTCGCCGCGGCCGTCCTCGCCGGCTCGTTCCTCGGGTCGGTCGTCGTCATGGGCACCTTCGGTCTGGTGCGCGGCCTCTCGGTCGTACCCGCCCGTGCCATCGACTCACCCCAGCAGCTGATGGCGTTCCACCGCCGGCTGCACGCGTCGGCGCCGCTCGTGCGCCGGGTCTCCACGTCCACCCTCACGATCGTCGCCCTCGTGGCCGGCGCCACCCTCCTCCAGGAGCTGTCATGACCACCATCCGCGCCCGCGGCATCACCATCGAGCTGCCTCCCGGCTGGGAGGCCGAGGTCGACGGCGGGGCCGGCGCCGCCCTCGCCGAGAACGAGGACGTGCTCACCCCCCGGGCCCACATCGCCAACTTCCCGCTGCCCCCGGTGCGCGGCGACTTCGGCAGCGGCGCGGTCGAGCAGATGATCGACGGCGACGTCCTGCTGTGCCTGCTCGAGGAGTCGGCATCGTCGGTGGGCTCGCGCCTGCACTCCCACGAGGGCATCCCGCTCATCGTCGCCAGCGAGTTCTCGCCCGACGCCATGCAACGTCCCCTCAAGGGACAGTCGGGGTTGCAGGTGTTCTTCCACGTGGACGGACGAGCGTTCGTGCTCTACGTGGTGATGGGCAGCCACGCCTCACGGGCCAGCCGCGTCGATGCCGTCAACGAGGTCCTCCGGGGCATCACCTTCACCGACGCCTGACCCGCTACTGCTGGACCTGCTGCTGCTGGTGGTGGGACACGGCGAGGGGCAGACGACGCATCTCGACGCCCGACGCCAGCGACGCATCCGAGGCACCGCGGTAGACGCCGGTGATCGGCTTGACGTCGTCGTAGTCGCGACCTCGGCCGATGGTCACGTGGCGCTCGCCGACCTGCAACGCGTTGGTGGGGTCGAGCGCCAGCCAGCCACCGCCGGGAATGGCCGCCTCGAACCAGGCATGGGTCTGCACATGAGCGATCTCGCCGGCGCCGACGTCGGCGCCGGTGGCGTCGTTCGACGTGAAGAAGTAGCCCGACACGTAACGGGCGGGGATCTTCAGGAAGCGACACAGCGCCACCGCCAGGTGGGCGTAGTCCTGGCACACGCCGGCGCCGCCGGCGAGGACCTCGTCGGCGGTGATCCCGATGTCGGTGACCCCGTGCTCGTAGCTCATCGACCGGTGGACCCGACGGTGGATCTCGAGCACGAGGCTCACGACGTCGAGCTCACCGGTGGCCTGGATCTCCCAGGCGCACTGGGACACCCCCGGCCCCGCCGTGGTGTGTCGGGTCTCCTGCAGGTACTCGACGAGCGGGTCGGCGAAGTCGGGGTCGAGGAGCCCCTTCACGTGCGGGGACGCCACCATCAACGGGCGTGGTCGTGTCTCGACCGCGGCTTCGGCCACGATCTCGAGCGCCACGTGTGGCTCGCGGATGCCGTACGCGTCGACTCGCGTGCCCCAGTAGTCGGTGAAGCTGTGGAACCGGGCGTGCGGGCTCGAGATCACCCGGTACGACAGCAGCGTCTGGTGGTCGTCGGTGGCGGGGCAGGCCCGCAGCTCGTTCTGGCTGTGGCGGACGACGTTCTCGTACTCGAAGAACAGCCGGTTGCGGATCTCGAAGCGCACGTCAGCCCCAGACCACGGCCGGATCGAGCACGTGCATGGCGAACTCGTCGGATGCACGGAAGTACGTGACCTCGATGGCGTCGGACACCTGCCGGATGTCGGACTCGATCATCCCGAGGTACACGGTGAGGTCGCCCGAGAGCAGCTCGGCGACGTCGAGGTACTCGACGTCGGCCCGGAGCCGGCCCAGCAGCCGTTGCGGGCGGCTCCGCGTCGCCCCGCCCTCGATCCACGTCAGCGCCTTCTCGGCCTGTTGGAGGCCGAACAGCACCGACCGAGGGAAGAGCGACGACATCAGCAGGAAGGCGACGACGTCGGCGGGGTCCATCGAGGCCTTGTAGCGCCGGCGGAACGCCTCCGAGCCCGACGCCGACTTCAATGTCGACACCCAGTGGTGGAAGCCGCCGGCGGCGCCGGCGGCCACGAGCTGGCTGTAGCGAACCGACAGGAGGCGCAGGGTCATGAGTGACCGCTCGAGCATCCAGCCCAGGGTGAGGAAGTTCCAGCCCTCGTCCCGGGGCATGGTCTCGCTGGACACGCCGGCCAGCGCCTGGCACTCGTGGCGGACCATGGCGTACAGCTCGTGCGGCTCGCCGGCGACGTCGTCACGCAGGTTGCGGGCCGACAACCGGAGATGGAAGCGGTTGATCGATTCCCACAGCTCGGTGCTGATGAGCTCGCGCACCGCTCGGAGGTTGTCGCGCGCCGACGAGACGCTCGAGCGGATGGTGCCGGGGTTGTCGGGGTCGAAGACCAGGAACTCGCTGACCTCGTCGGCCCGCAAGGACCGCTCGGCCTCGGAGAACGCGAGGTCGACGTTGAGGATCTTGAGCAGGTCGTGCCACGACGACGACTCGTTGATCGTCATCGCCTCGAGGTGCGAGTGGTAGGTCACGTCGAGCATCCGGGCCGTGGACTCGGCGCGCTCGATGTACCGACCGGCCCAGAACAGCGATTCGGCGTGACGGGCGAGCATGACTACCCCTCCTCGGGTGCGAGCACCCAGGTGTCCTTGGATCCGCCGCCCTGGCTCGAGTTCACGATGAGCGAACCCTTGCGCAGTGCGACGCGGGTGAGTCCGCCGGGGATGACCTCGACGGTGTCGCTGCACAACACGAAGGGGCGGAGGTCGACGTGGCGGCCCTCGAGGTGGTCGTCGACCAGCGTCGGGTGGCGCGACAGCGCGATGACCTCCTGGGCGATGTAGTTCCGGGGGTCGGCTTCGATCTGGGCCCGACACTCGGCCAGCTCGGCGTCGGTGGCCTTGGGTCCGATGACCACGCCGTACCCGCCGGCCTCGGCCACCGGCTTGATGACCAGTTCGTCGAGCCGGTCGAGGACGGCTGCTCGCTGGTCGGCGTCCCACAGCAGGTAGGTCTCGACGTTGTCGATGATGGGGTCGTCGCCCGTGTAGTAGCGGATGAGGTCGGGGACGAACGCGTACACCGCCTTGTCGTCAGCCACGCCGTTGCCGACCGCGTTGGCGATGGTCACCGTCTGGGCCCGGGCGGCGGCCATCAGGCCGGGCACCCCCAGGGTCGAGTCGGGTCGGAACACCACCGGGTCGAGGAACTGGTCGTCGATGCGGCGGTAGATCACGTCGACGCGCTGCATCCCCTGGGTGGTGCGCATGGCGACGACGTTGTCGTCGACCACGAGGTCGCGGCCCTCGACCAGCTCGACGCCCATCTGCCGGGCCAGGAACGCATGCTCGAAGTACGCCGAGTTGTAGACGCCCGGCGTGAGCACGACCACCGTGGGGTCCTCGCCGGCCGCCGGCGGCGCCACCGCCTGGAGGGCGTGGAGCAGCGACAGGCCGTAGTGGTCGACCGGACGGACGCGGTGGTTGGCGAACACCTTGGGCAGGACGCGGGTCATGGCCTGGCGGTTCTCGAGCACGTAGGAGATGCCCGACGGGTTGCGCAGGTTGTCCTCGAGCACCCGGTAGGCGCCCTGGGCGTCGCGCACGAGGTCGACGCCGGCGACGAGGCACCGTGCCGCGTGGGGCACCTGGATGCCGGAGGCCTCGCGGGCGAAGCCGTCGGACGAGGCGACGAGCCACCACGGCACGATGCCGTCCTTGATGGCCGCCCGCTCGCCGACGTAGAGGTCGTCGAGGAACCGGTTGAGCACGGTGACCCGCTGGATGAGCCCGGCCTCGATGACGTCCCACTCGTCGGCGGGGATCAGCCGAGGGATGAGATCCATCGGGAACGTCCGCTCGACACCTTCGCTCTCGCCATAGACGGTGAAGGTGATGCCCGCGGCGCGGAACGCCTCGTCGCGGAGCTTCTCGCGACGGTTGAGCTCGTCGGAGGTGAAGTCGTCGAGCTGGTCCACCAGCGCGGCGTAGTGGTCGCGGGCGTCGCCGTCGGCGTCGTGGGCCTCGTCGAAGAAGCCTTCGTTGTCGTATCCCGCGAACAATCCGTGCCTCGTCGAGCGCATCGGGAGTGAACGTAGCGAGTCCGATGTCACCGGCGCGCCGCGGTCGCGTGAACCCGCGTGAACAATTCGTTCAGATCAGCGGCGGGTGAGCGCCACCGGGACCTCCTGCACCGAATCGGCGGCCTGGCGGGCGTGGTAGCTCGACCGGGTCAGCGGGCTGGCCTCGACATGGCCGATGCCCAACTCGTGTTCGCCGGTGCGCTTCCACCGCTCGAAGGTCTCGGGCTCGACCCAGCGGGCGACCGGGAGGTGGTTGGTGGTGGGGCGCAGGTACTGGCCGATGGTCACGATGTCGACGCCGACGGCCGCGAGGTCGGCCATGGTCTGGACGACCTCGTCGTCGGTCTCGCCCATGCCGACGATGATCGACGACTTGGTGGTGAGGCCGGCCGCATGGGCCCGGGCCAGCACCGAGAGGCTGCGGGCGTAGCCGGCGCTCGGGCGAACCGCGCGCTGGAGGCGGGCGACCGACTCGATGTTGTGGTTGAGCACGTCGGGGCGCGACTCGAAGATCGTCTGCAAGCTGTCGGCGTCGCCCTTGCAGTCGGAGATGAGGGTCTCGACCTGGACGCGGGGCGTGCGGGCCCGGATGGCGCGCACGGTGGCGGCGACGTGGGCGGCGCCCCCGTCGGGCAGGTCGTCGCGGGCGACCATGGTGATGACCGCGAAGCTCAGGCCCATCCGGTCGACCGCCTCGGCCACGCGGGCGGGCTCGTCGGCGTCGAGGGGCTCGGGCTTGCGGGTGTCGACCAGGCAGAACCCGCACTTCCGGGTGCAGCGCTCGCCGGCGACCATGAACGTGGCGGTGCCGTCGGACCAGCACTCGAAGATGTTGGGACAGCCGGCCTCCTCGCACACCGTGACCAGGTCGAGGTCGCGCATGGTCTTCTTGAGGCGGATGTAGTCGTCGGTGATGTTGAAGCGGGCCTTGATGAACTCGGGCTTGCGCTCGGCGATGTCGAGACCGGAATCGACGCCCGCCTCGGCCATGCGACCCGCGAGGCGACCGGACAGCTCGACCTTCTCGCCCGGGCCCTCACCCCGGCTGAAGGGGGTGAGATCGGAGTGATCGCCCGCTTGTCCCGGGTCGCGCCACACCACGTCGGCGCGTTCGTGACCCGTGCTCCCCCACTGCTCGGCGGCGAGGCGGGTCACGACGTCGACCACGTGGCGCATGGTCACCGGCGGGAGGCCGAGCGCCTGGCGTTCGATCGCCAGCGACGTGACGGCCTTGTCGGGGATGCCACACGGGACGATGTGGGTGAACATCTCCATGTCGGGTTCGACGTTGAGGGCGAAGCCGTGCATCGACCGACCGCGGTTGAGCTTCACCCCGATGGCGGCGATCTTGCGGGGGGCGTCGGACTCGGGCGCGACCCACACGCCGGGGTACTCGCGCAGCCGCCCGACATCGGGCAGGCCGAGCTCGGTGAGCGTGTCGATGACGAGCTGCTCGACCGAGGTGACGTAGGCGACCGTGTCGGCCATGCCGCCGCCCCGCTTCCCGGGCACGGTGAGGATGGGGTAGCCGACGAGCTGGCCCGGCCCGTGGTAGGTGACGTCGCCGCCGCGGTCGGTCTCGACCAGCTCGGCCCCGACCGACGCCGGCGGCACCAGCACGTGCTCCATGTCGGCCCGGACGCCCAGCGTGTAGACGTGAGGGTGCTCGAGCAGGAGCAGGTGGTCGTCGGCGCTGGTGGAGTACAGCGCCTGTTGGAGCGCGTGGGCCTCGGTGTAGGGCACGCGGCCGAGCCACCGGATGCGGAGCGTCACGGGTCCGAGGCTATCGGCGGCTATCGGCCGTCCAGCGACGCGAGGACGGCGTCGGCCCAGAGCTCGTGGCCGTCGGGGCTGGGGTGGAAGCCGTCGCCGGAGAAGTAGCGGTCGGGGTCCGACGAGAACGTCCGCGACGTGCGCTGGGCGAGGTCGACGTGGTGGAGGCCGATGTCGGCGGCGATGTGGTCGATGTCGTCGTCGAGCTGGGCGGCGCGCACGCCGGCGAGCTGGCGGAGCGGCACGGGGATGCGGGGAGCGGTGCCCATGTCGGGGATGCCGACGAGCGTGATCTCGGCGGCGGGGACCAGGGTGGTGAGCTCGCGGACCATCCGCTCGTAGCGGCCGCGGAACGTCGGCCGGCGGGTGAGCGCGGTGGCATCGTTGGCGCCGATCGAGACGAAGACGTGATCGGGCACCGCGTCGCCTCCCCGCTTCTCGAGCCGCTGGGACAGCGCCGGCATCTGGTTGTCGAGGACCTCGTGGACCTGCGCGCCGGACACGCCCAGCACGGTGAGCACGACCCCACGGTCCTGTGCCTGACCCAGACCGTCGGCCACCCGCCACGCCATCGACTGCTCGACCCGGTCGGTGCCGACGCCGGTGGACGTCGAGTCACCCAGCCACAGCACGCGCAACGGATCGGACCCCGGCCGCACCCGGACGCCCATGGGACGGAAGCCGTCCTCGTCGTCGAGCAGCGGCGCGGTGCGGGCGAGCTGGACCTCGACGGCGAGGACCACGACCGGCAGGAGGACCACGACGGCGGTGATGACGAGGATCCGGCGCCGCATGATCAGGCGAGCCTAGAGGTCGCGTACGGAAGAACGAATCGTGCTAGGACCTCGCCATGCTCCCCACGGGCCGCTTCGCGTTCCTCGACACGCCATTCGACCGCGACTTCCCCGTGTACACCCGGGCGAACGCCGGCGAGCTCCTCCCCGATCCGGTCAGCCCACTGAGCTGGTCGATCATGGGCGGGCCGTTCGAGGAGGGGTTCCGCATCTCGTTCTGCGACGACTTCGGCCTGCTCAACCGGCCGGGCCCCGAGACGCCGTACCGTATGGTCGGTCGCTTCGCCGGGCGACTGCACCTGAACCTGTCGGTCCTGCGCACCACGGCCGAGCGTCTCCCCGGCACCTCGGCCGACGTCATCGACGTGCAGTACTTCGGCGACGCGGCCGCATCGGGGCTCCCGCACCACGAGCCGGGCAGCGGCGACGCCCGCCGCTTCCGGCTCCTGAGCCCGCCGGCGATGGGACGCACGCTGGCGGACATCGGCCGTCGGGTCGACCGCGACCGCAACGCGGTCGACGAGCTCACCGCCGAGGTCGACGCAGCCCTCGCCGCCGACCGCGAC
>JBFJNI010000130.1:0-9417 GCA_041618235.1 Acidimicrobiales bacterium | reverse complement strand
CAGCTCGCGAGGGGGAGCCACGGTGTGCAGCAGATCGTCGAGGCGGGCGCCCTCGTTCATCAGTGCGAGCGACTGCTCGACGATGGACTCGAGGTACGCCGCGGTGTCGGAGAGCGCCGCGTGCACCCGCTCCCGGCCGATGACCGGCCATCCGTGGCCGGGGAGCAGGTACTCGGGTTCGAGGGCCGCCATCTTGCGCAGGGCGATGGCCCACTCGCGCGGGTAGCGCTGCACCTTCTGGGGATTGCCGCAGTTGGGCGAAGCCCAGATGAAGAGGTCTCCGGTGCACAGCACCTTCTTCTCGGGGATCCATGTCCATGTGTGGTCGTCGGTCTCGCCCTTGTCGTGGAAGCAGAGGACCTCCATGCCGTTGATCGAGAACGAGGTCGACGCCGAATGGAGCCGGTCGGGCGCACGGAACTCGGTGGGGAAGTCGACCGGCAGCCCGAACTGGCGGCTGTTGATGACGCTGTTGTAGCCGCCGGTGAGGGCGTAGCGCTCGAAGCGGGCGGGCATCGCCTCATGGGCATGGACGATGGGTGCGGGTAGACCACGAGCCTCGTTCTCGGCCTCGTACAGCTCGACGCCGAAGACATGGTCGACGTGGCCGTGTGACCACACCGCCCGCACCATCGGCTCGGCGGTCCACTCGCGGATGCGTTCCTTGATGAAGCCCGCGGTCATCGAGTGGCCGGTGTCGACGACGAGCATGCCGTCGCCCGTGGTGATGACCGCCGAGTTGGCCAGGTTCTTGACGAAGGCAACGCCCTCGGCGACCTCGCCCAGACCGTCGATGGCCGTGACCGGATGGTTGTCGAGGGTGGAGGCGGTGCCGTTCCACAGCGCGTCGGACAGCTCGATCGGATCCATG
Organism: Acidimicrobiales bacterium; assembly: GCA_041618235.1. Taxonomy (GTDB): domain Bacteria; phylum Actinomycetota; class Acidimicrobiia; order Acidimicrobiales; family Salinilacustritrichaceae; genus Salinilacustrithrix. The sequence goes on along the minus strand of JBFJNI010000130.1, from coordinate 8,546 downwards.
GGTCCCCCTGGGTCGTGGTCCGCGGGACTGTACCCAGCGCCGGTGGAGCGGGCCGTGGAAGGCGCCGAGGGTCAGAGGTGGTACTTGTCGGCGTCGGTGACGAAGTCGGCGTGGCCGTAGCTGTCGAGCAGGTGGGCCAAGCGGGCGTCGAGCTGGGCATCGACCATGCCCGACACCACCGGCAGCTGCAGCCCGATCTTGAAGTACGCGGTCCGTCCGGCGATGGCGGCGGCCGCGAGCGCAGCGGCCAGCTTCTCCTGCGGTCCGAAGGTGACGCCCATCCCGTTCGCCCGCTCGGTGTCGCCGGCAAGGAAGCTCTTGATGAGGACGAAGCGGGAGAAGCCGTTCTCGAGCCACGAGTGGAGTCGTCCCTGGAGGTTCGAACGGTCGAACAGGTCGGCGGCCATGGTGCCGCGGACGAGCGACCCGCAGATCTCGTCGTCGTACGATTCGCGGAGCGAGACGTGGCGGGCGGTGAGCAGATCGACGATCTCCTGCGGTGTCTCGCCCAGCAGGTCTTCGGGCAGGCCGAGCAGGAAGCAGCGGTAGCGGGACAGCTCGACCTGGGCCCGCTGTGCCTCGTCGAACTCGGTCTGGCCCTTGCGCAGGAGCTGAGCCGACATCAGGAACACCCCGATGAGGCCCGCGGGCATCTGGTCGACCTGGGGGATCGGGATGCCGTACTTCGCGACGTCCCACTTCCCCGAGCGGAGCAGATGGAACCGCACCATCGAGTGCATCAATCGCACCTTGGCCGCGGCTTCGAATCCCTTGCCGTGTCGTTCCAACGCCCCGGGCATGGTCGTCGCCGTGAAGAAGCTGGCGGTCTCGAACACCCGCTTCGCCGCGGCCTCGTCGGACAGCGTGCCGGTCATCGTCATGGGCAGGGCGGCGTATTCGTTGAGGAAGGTGGCGAGGAAGGCGCCGCGGATGGCGAAGGGAGCGGCCGTCGCCATCGGGATGCGCTCGGCACGCGCGCCTCGGCGGACCAGGTCCATGTCGACCCAGTCGGGGGTGGCCTCCATCGCTTCGATGAGCGCGACGAGCTCGGGCGGTGCACCGTCCACGGCCTCGACTCCTCGCTCGCACGCGATCTCGATCATCTCGAGGAGGCGTCCGAGCCCGTGCTCGGGGATGAGCGCGGCGTAGGCGTCGGCGACGCGGTCACCCGTCATGGTGGCGTCGTGCACGACCTCGAGGAGCTCGGGCCGTTCGAAGACTCGGGCGACCGCGCTTCGCACGGGAGCGAATCGCTCGTCGTCGACGGTGGCGCCGGCGTCGAGTCGCTCGGGAACGACGGAGAAGTCGACGTCGCCGTAGACGCCGGGGATGCGGTTGCGTTGGGTGGTGACCTGGGGGCTGTACACGGTGTCTGCTTACCAGGCCGGGCCCGTCACGAAGGCCTGACGCGCACGGGGAGGTGCTGTCCGGCTCGCCGTGCCAGGATCCTGTCCAGAGCGGCTGCCGGGGGGCCGGCCACGCCATGACCGAGGAGCACCCATGACCGACACCACCGAACCGACGACGCCCATCCTGAACCCGAACATTCGGACGCCGGAGATGGAGATGGCGGAGACCGGCGCCGGGGTGCCCCACGCCGCCGAGCTCGATCTCGCCGACATCAACCCGGCCAATCCGCATCTTTTCAAGGAGAACCGCTGGCGCGAGCACTTCGCCCGGCTGCGGGCCGAGGATCCCGTCCATCTCAACGAACTCGAGACCTCCGGGCGCTACTGGTCGGTCACCAAGTACGACGACGTGCGTGCCGTCGACGGCGACTGGCACACCTACTCGTCGGCCCAGGGCATCACCTTGGGCCTCCCGGCCGACAACGAGCTCGAACAGCAGCTCCAACGGATCACGCCGTTCATCGCCATGGATCCGCCGGAGCACACCGAGCAGCGCAAGACGGTGCGGTCGGTGTCTGCCCCGAGCAACCTGAAGAATCTCGAGCCCCAGATCCGCGAGCGCACGATCGCGGTGCTCGACTCGCTGCCAGAAGGCGAGACCTTCGACTGGGTCGACACCGTGTCGGTCGAGCTCACGACGCTGCTGCTGGCCACGCTGTTCGACTTCCCGATGGACGACCGCCGCAAGCTCACCCGCTGGTCCGACATCGTCTTCGCCGTGCCCGAGCCCGGAGGCATCGTCGAGACGCAGCAGCAGAAGATCGAAGAGCTGATGGAGTGCGTCGCCTACTTCTCGACGCTTTGGGACGAGCGGCGAGGCGGAGACGGCTTCGACCTCGTCACCATGCTGGCCAACGGCGAGGCCACCAAGGACAAGCCGGTGCTCGAGCACCTCGGCAACCTGCTGCTGTTGATCGTCGGCGGCAACGACACCACCCGCAACACCATGACCGGCAGCGTCTACGGGCTGAACAAGTACCCCGACCAGTACGACAAGCTGCGGTCCGACCCCGGGCTGATCCCGAACCTGGTTCCCGAGATCATCCGCTGGCAGACCCCGCTGTCGTACATGCGGCGCACGGCCACCAAGGACACCGAGCTCGGTGGCAAGCAGATCCGCAAGGACGACCAGGTCCTCATGTGGTACATCTCCGCCAACCGCGACGAGGACGTGTTCGACGACGGCGACCGCATCGACATCGAGCGGCCCAACGCCGACCGGCAGCTCTCCTTCGGCTACGGCATCCACTTCTGCATGGGCAGTCGTTTGGCCGAGCTCCAGCTACGCGTTCTCTGGGAAGAGGCGCTGCAGCGCTTCGAGCGCATCGAGATCCAGGACGAGCCCGAGTACACCTTCTCGTCGTTCGTGCACGGCTACACGAAGCTCCCGGTCACGGTCACCCGCCGCTGAACCTCGCCGAGCTTGGCGCCGTCGGGTCCGGATTTGCCATCGTGGACGCCTTCGGGGCCGTCAGCTCCGCGACTTGGGGGAGATCATGCAGCGACTGACCGCCGGCGACGCCATGTTCCTGTACATGGAGAACGCCACCAACTACGGCCACGTGGGCGGCCTCCAGATCCTCGACGCGCCGGCCGTGCCCAAGCCGCGCACGCCCGAGGAGGACGAGGCCCACATGGAGCACTTCCTCCAGACGGTGCCCTTCGCCCGCAAGAAGCTGGCCGAGGTGCCGCTGGGGTTCGGTCACCCGTTCTGGGTCGATGACGCCGACTTCGACCTCGAGTACCACTGGCGCCGGACGGCCATCCCGGGTGAGGGCACGCCCGAGGACGTCGAGCGGGTCATTTCACGCCTCGCCGCCCGTCACCTCGACCGTCGCCGCCCGCTGTGGGAGTTCCACGAGGTCGAGAACATCGACGGCGGCCAGCGCTCGGGGATCTACACCAAGATCCACCACGCGGCGGCCGACGGCGCGGCGATGATGGCGCTGGCGATGGCCACGATGACCATGACGCCCGACATCGTGAACCACCCGATGCCCGAGACGCCCTGGCGCCCGGAACCCAACCCGCCCGAGCTCCAGCTCCTGACCCGCAGCGCGCTCGAGGCCGCCGGCCGGCCGCGCCAGCTGGTCTCGTGGGCCCGCCGCACCGCCGGCGAGCTCATCGGCCAGTTCGGACCCGAGGGGCTGTTCCGCTCCAACTTCTCGATCGTCCGCGATCAGATGGCCAGCATCCGGGCCCCGAAGACGCGCTTCAACGCGCCGCTGACGCCGCACCGGCGGTGGGCGTACGGCTCGACGCCGCTCGACGAGGTCAAGGCGATCCGCAAGGCCACCGGTGCCACCGTCAACGACATCGTGTTGTGCATCTGCGCACAGATGCTGCGCGACTGGCTCGACGAGCGCGGGGAGCTCCCCGACGAGAGCCTGGTGGCGATGGTCCCGGTCAACCTGCGCGACGGCGAGGCCACGACGTCGGACGGGAACATGGTCAGCGCCGTTCCGGGACGGATCCACACCGAGATCGCCGACCCGGTCGAGCGACTCGAGGCGATCCACGCGTCGATGAACGCCCAGAAGGAGATGCAGAAGGCGGTGCCGGCCGATCTGCAGATGGACACGATGGGCATCATCCCGGCGTGGGCGCTGGCCAACGCCACTCGCCTCGCCTTCCGCACCCGGGCAGGGGAGCGGCTGCGGCCGTTCAACCTGACCATCTCCAACGTGCCGGGTCCGCAGTTCCCGCTCTACGTCGACGGCGCCCAGCAGCTGGCGAGCTACCCGTACTCGACGGTGGCTGACGGCGTCGGGCTGAACATCACGGTCACGTCCTACAACGGCAACCTCGATTGGGGGATCGTGGTCGACCGGGGGATGGTCGAGGACGCCTGGTCGATGTGGGACGGCCTCCAGAAGGCCCAGGCTGCGCTGCTGGCCACCATCTAGTTCTAGACGGCCGGCTGCGTCCGCTCAGGCCGGCGTCACGCGGATCGGAAGCTCGTCGAGCCCGCGCAGCGTGAACCCGGTGCGCCGGGGCGGGTCGTCGTCGAGCAGCTCGATGTCGGAGAACCGGTCGACCAATCCACGCAGCACCACGCGGCCCTCGGCACGCGCCAGGTTGGCGCCGATGCAGAAGTGCGGACCGACCGCGAAGCTGAGGATGGGGGAGTCGACCCGGCCGAGGTCGAGCCGTTCGGGTTCGTCGAAGACGGCGGGGTCGTGGTTGGCGGCCCCGAGGAAGGTCACGACCCGAGATCCGGCCTCGAGGATCTCTCCGCCGGGGAGGTCGACGTCCTCGAACGTGACCCGCAGGTCGAGCTGCACCGGCGAGTCCCAGCGCAGCAGCTCGTCGGTGGCCGTGGCGTCGAGCGAGCGGTCGGCCCGGAGTCGGTCGATGCCGTCGGGCTGGGTGAGCAGCGCGTACAGCCCGTTCCCGATGAGGTTGGTCGTGGTCTCGAAGCCGGCGAGGAAGATGATGATCGCGGTGGACTGCAGCTCGAGCTCGCTGAGCCGGTCCTCGCCGTCGCGGGCGGCGATGAGCCCGGACAGCAGATCATCCTGGGGTCGGGCACGCCGCTCGGCGATGAGGTCGGCGAAGTACTCGAGCATCGTCGCTCCGGCCACCTGCGCCTGCTCGAGCACCTCCGGTGCGGCCATCGGCTCGACGAGCGCCGACGCGGCCCGGACCAGGTCGCGGAACTGGTCGCGATCCGACTCCGGGACGCCGACCAGTTCGCCGATGACCGCGACCGGGAGTCGGAAGGCGAGGTCGCCCATGATCTCGGCCTCGCCTCGCTCGGCGATGGGGTCGAGCAGGTCGTCGAGCATCCGGACGATGGCCGGCTCGAGGCTGGCCACCCGCTTCGGTGTGAAGGCTCGGGAGACCAGCCCTCGCACCCGTGAGTGATCGGGCGGATTCAGGAACAGGATCGTGCTCCGGAGCGCCGCGTTCGTCTCGTCGTACTCCGCGGCCTCCATCGCTGGTCGTGAGCCGAGCAGACCCGGCGGCTGGGGGAACCGCGCATCCCATTCGGCGTCGGGCTTGCCGCAACGGGGATCGCGGAGCACCTGGTGGCAGTCGGCGTGGCGGGTGAGGAAGGTGGCGCCGAGCGAGCTGCGATGCACTGGCGCGACGTCGCGCAGCTCGCGGTAGAGCGGGTACGGGTCCCTGCGGTGCTCGGGGTCCAGCAGGATCCGCATCACGAGGTTGTCGGCGAGGTTGGCGGCGTCGGTCACGGGCGTCCAGTCACGAGGAGTGTGGGACGAAAGGTGTGAATCGTCCCACTCGATGGGGTCAGTGTCGACGACCTGGAGTGGGACGTCAAGAGACAATCGTCTCACTTGGCCGTAAGCTGGCGACGTGACGCGCCCATCCGCCGACGAGGTCCGATCGCGTGCGGTCGACGCCGCTGCCGCGTGCTTCCGCGAGCTGGGCGTGGCCGGCACCAGCGTCGACGATCTGGTGCGAACATCGGGCATCGCCCGGTCGACGCTGTACCGCCACGTCGGCGACCGCAACGATCTGCTGCTCGCGGTCGTGCTGCGGGAGATCGACGAGCTGCGAGCGGCGCTGGTCGAGCGGCTCGACGGCACCATGTCGGTGATCGACCTGTTGGTCGACGGCGTCGTCCACGCCGTCGATCTGGTGCAGGCCAGCGCGGTCCTGCACGAGCTGCTGGCCAACCCGTCCCTCCTGGCCGACGAGGTCTCGATGCAGGCGCTCGACGCGCTCGTCACTCGGCTCCAGGAGTTCGTGTCGCCACTCTTCGTCGACCATCGAGAGGTCATCCGTCCCGACCTGGATCCGACGGTGGCGGTCGAGCACCTGGTGCGGACCATCCGTTCGCTGACGGCGTTCGGGGTGGGCGGTGCGCCGAGCCGAACCGATCGTCGTCGCTACCTGCGCCAGACGTTGGTCCCGGTGTTCGTCGCCGACGACGTCGCACGCTCGCTGGACCTGGTCCCCGTTGTGTCCCGTGACTGAGGCGAAGGGCGTCGGCTCCACGTGGGCGTGGCCATCGGCAGAGCACCCTCAGGGCGGGTCGAACGTCCGGTCCTTGAACGTGCCCGGTTCTCCCTCGGCGCCGTTGCACACCAGGAAGCGGCGTTGCCCGATCTGGGACGCCACGCCCGACCACTTGGTACCCGTCGGGAAGCCGCCACCGCCCCGACCGCGGAGCCCGGCCTGCGTCACCTCCGCGATGGTGGCGTCGCGGCCGATCTCGCGGGCCTGTCGGATGCCTCGACCCCCGACGGCGGTCGACAAGTACCGGTCGAGAGACGTCACGGGATCGGTGTCGAGCAGAAACGTCGTCATCATCGAGTCCAGTCGTTCGTCGCTCGGTTTGGCGGGACCGCTCGCTGCCACCACGGTTGCAGGGTCACGTGGGAATCCTCTCACGCCCCTGCACCGAGGCTGTCGGAATCAGTCCGGGAAGGAACCCGCCCTTCCGTCGGCCAGCCGACTGCGTACGTGGTCGGGATGGATGTTGCGCAGCAGGTACATGTCGGTGAGGAGCTGGTGCCCGGGCGAGAGGGCGGACGTGTAGCCCTCGAGGTAGACGAGCTGCTTGGCGATCAGCAGCAGCTCGTTCGGGATCTTCACGCCGAACTGTCCGAACGCCTCGGTGAGTGACTGCAGCAGCTCTCCCATCGTCATCTCGACCTCGGTCGGGTCGTCGGCCAGCAACGGGATCACCAGACGTTCGAGCAACTGCCCGACCTGTTCGTCGCTCCCCGCCTCCTCGGGGATCGCTCCGACTGCCTTGGTCGCGGCGGCCAGGGGTTCGAAGCCAGCTTCGAACGCCATGCCCAGGAACAGCGTCGAAACGATGTCGCGCCATCCCGGCGCGAGCTCGCCGCTGATGCCGAAGTCGAGGAAGGCGACGCGGCCGTCTTCGAGCACCCAGATGTTGCCGCCGTGCATGTCGGCGTGGAACGGCCCGTGCACGATCACCGATTCGAGCCACGCCTTCAGCGTCCGGCGGAGCAGTCGCTCGCCCTCCTCGTCGCCCGACAGGCGCGTCGCGTACTCGTCCAGTGGCTCGCCGGTGAGCCGCTCCATGGTGATGGTGCGAGCGCCACACAGCTCGTGATGGATCGCGGGGACCGTCACCATCGCGTTGTCGCCGAACGCGTGGAGGTTGGCGGCGAACTTCCCCTGGGCCTCGGCCTCGTGTCGGAAGTCGAGCTCCCGGATGGTGACGTCGTGGAGATCGGCGACGAGCCCGGGGAGGTTGGCGCTGCGGGCTTGCGGGATCCGGTCGATGATGCGTGCGAGCCGAGCCAGGATGTGGAGGTCGACGACCATGTCGTGCGCGATCCCCGGACGCTGCACCTTGACGACGACAGCGTCGCCGCCGGGCAGGGTGCAGGCGTGGACCTGAGCGACGCTGGCGGCAGCCAACGGCGTGTCGTCGAAGCTCTCGAACAGGTCCTCGACCGGCGATCCGAGATCCTCGGCGATCGCCCGCCGGATCTCGTCGGCCGGCACCCGCCGGGCGGCGTAGAGGTGGCGCCGGCAGGCCTCGACCAGCGGAGCGGGGAACAGCCCCGGTGAGCTGGTGATGAGCTGGCCGATCTTGACGAAGGTGGGTCCGAGATCCTCGAACGCATCGGCGACCGCGGCGGCGAACAGCGCCGGGAGTGGGCCGCGCCGCGAGGGCCGGATCCAACGGAGCAGGACTCGGACGTGTGACCAGACCAGGACGCCTGTCACCACCGTTGCTCGGCGGAGTTCGGTCATCAGCGACGGTGGCGGGATCTCGAGCCGGGCTTCGTCTGTGGTCACGCCACGATTCCTAGTCGCCGGTCGCGGAACGGGATACATCGGACGTCGACGGGCCACCAGGATCGAGACGCCCTACCGTGCCATGAGGCGCCGAGTCGACGTCCCGTGTCGGCACACCCACCGGAGGACCACACCGTGACCATCACCGACGGTACGGAACTGATCGAAGCCGAGTACTACGCGGCGCACGGTGTGCCACACGACATCTTCACGAGGCTGCGGGCCGAGTCCCCGGTGCACCGCTGCGAGCCCGAGGGCTACGAGTCCTTCTGGGCGATCACGAAGTACGACGACGTGTGCGAGATCTCGACCCGACCGGACCTGTTCCTGAATGCGCCCGGCATCACGATCCTCAAGGACCGGGACAACGAAGCCCTTGCCGACAGT
>JBFJNI010000129.1:0-9993 GCA_041618235.1 Acidimicrobiales bacterium | reverse complement strand
GTCAGCCGGGCTTGGTCTGCTCGGCCGCCGTAGAGGTTCGAACCGTCCCGGATCTGGTTGAGGTCGCCGATGACCACCAGGGAAACGTGTGGGTGCAGATGTCGCAGCTGGAGCCACTCGGGCCCCTGTCGGTCGATCTCCGAGCGATGGGCCTCCCACATCCGAGCGGGTGTGCCGTCGTCGAAGGCCGGCTCGTTCGCGTAGGCGATGACGGTGCCGTAGACCATCACGTCGCCGGCGGGCGCGTGGATGAGTGCAGCGACGCTGCCTCGGCGATGAGGCGCCGGCTCGATGATCGGGGTGAGCGGCCAGCGGGACCAGATCCCCGTCCAGCGGAAGGGTCCGCGAAGACGTTCGGGGTACGGCGGGGTGAAGCACCGATTGAGGTGTGCCTCCGTCGGTTGGTGCTCGGTGTGGGTCTCGGTGAGCACCCAGACGTCGGCGTCGACCTCGGCCATGACCCGTCGTTGGGCCGGCGGGATCTTCCACCCGTTGGGCCGTGGCTGTTCGACGTTCCAGGTGGCGATCCTCACCGCCGGAGTCTGCACCAGGGAGGGAGGCGGTCCGCGCCGGCAGGCGTCACCGACGCACACGCGCTTCGCCTTCTCACCTCTCCCTGCGCGTCGACGCCACGCCGCGCATCGCGTAGACCGTCGGACATGAGCGAGACGTTCGAGCTGCGACGCATCGGGGTGGTGTCGTCGCCGATCACCGACACGGCCGACGCGCCCAAGCAGGCCGACGAGGATGCGCCGGCGGCGTGGCTGGTGTTCGACGAGCGCTACGTCGACGGCTTGCTCGGCATCGAGCCCGGCCTCGAGGTGCTGGTGCTGACGTGGCTGCACGAGGCCGACCGCGACGTGTTGCAGGTGCACTCGCGGGGTGACGAGTCCCAGCCCTTGTCCGGCGTGTTCCGGGTGCGGTCGCCGGTGCGGCCCAACCCGATCGGCGTACATCGGACCACCGTCGTCGCCGTCGACGGCAACCGGGTGCAGGTGGCCGCGCTCGAGGCGATCGACGGCACGCCGATCGTCGACTGCAAGCCGGTGCTCGGCGGCGAGCGATAGTCGGTCGACAGCCCGCCGGTACTGTTGGACGTCCGCAAGACCGCCGCCAGCAAGGGAACCACGTCATGCCGAAGTCCGACACCGTCGCCAGCGTCGGAGCCTGGGTGCTCGAGAACGGGCACAAGGCGGCCCTCGCCGTCACCGGTGGCCGCTGGCCCAAGAAGCTCGCCGGCATGCAGACCGTCGAGCTGCACGCCAAGGGTCGCAAGTCGGGCAACGTGCACTCGACGTGGCTCACCGCCCCGATCTGCGAGCCCGACCGGGTGATCCTGGTGGCCTCCAAGGGCGGCCACTCCGAGCATCCGCAGTGGTACAAGAACCTGGTCGCCAACCCCGACGTCGAGCTGACCATCGACGACGAGCGCAAGGCCTACACCGCTCGCACGGCGTCGCCCGAAGAGCGCGCCGAGCTGTGGAAGCAGATCACGTCGAAGTTCAAGAACTACGCCGGCTACCAGGCCAGCACCGATCGCGAGATCCCCGTCGTCATCTGCGAACCCACCTGAGTCGGCGGCCGCCGCGACTCCCGCTGGCGGCACCTTGGAGGGCGACGTCGAGCGATGGGCCTGACCGTGCCGGCGAGGTGACTCAGGCGGGCGGGAGGGCGGCCGCCAGCTTCGCTCCGATCGACTCGATCTGACCCTGGTCGAGTGGTCCTTCGGCCCCGACCAGCTTCGTGAGTGCGGCGGGCCACACGCAGATGGCGGAGTCGAAGCGGATCGGCTTGGGGCGTAGGAACGGCCACTCGGAGCCGACGAAGCACAGCACGCCGGCAACGGTGATGCGGTCGGCCTGGTCGCCGAGGGCCGTGCGGACGACGTCGCATTGGGGCGTCATGCCCTTCAGCAGCTTCGACCGATCCCGGCCGTTCACGTAGAGGCGCTCGTCGGTCGAATGCCAGCCACCCAGGTCACGCTTCTCGATCTTCCCGCTGTACTTCTTGGCATCGATCACGAAGACGCCGGAAGGGCAGACGGCGATGTGATCGATGTTGGCGCGGGATCCGGGGATGCGACGATCGTGGAGTGCGATCGCATCGGTGGAAGCGAGGACCTCGGCGACTCGCTCCTCGCCGGCGGCGCCCACCTCCCACGCCTTCGTCGACTGGGAATCGGGTGTCATCTTCGGCTTGGGGATGAACGCGAGTCCCACGCGACCGAGGATGGGCATCTCGACCTTCACCTGCGCACGTCGAGCCATCATGTCGTCGATCTCCGCTTGCTTCCGAGCGCGCTCGCGTTCTGCTCGGCGCTGGTGCTCGCGGCGGGCGGACGCGCCGGCCTGGCCGACGGTGATCGGCGGTGACGCGACGGGCGCTGCGACCTCGCCCGCGGGCTTGACGTCCGTACCCGCCCTCAGTTCCGCGACGGCCAGGCAGCCGAGGCACCGCGTCTCTTTGGTCGCACTGATCCACCACGCCTCGGTACGAGGTGGGAGGTCCACCTCGCAACCCGCGCACCTCGACGCCCACCGCAAACGAATCTGCTTCGCCTCCACTTCGACCCCCATCCGTCGTCCCGCGTGGTCGCGAGGGTGAGGGTTCATCGTTCGAAGTCCGCCCGGACTGAAGTGCGAATTGTCCGTTGCATCGGCCCTGCCCCAGAAGGTCGGATACGGCACGGGCACCGGATCACCGGAGGACGGGGACGGAGGGCGGTTACGTTGCGGCCCATGACCACTGTCCTCGTCGCCGGCGCCACCGGTTACGTCGGCCGCTACGCCGTCCGTCAGTACGCCGCGGCCGGCTACGAGGGCCGGGCGTTGACCCGCACGCCGGGCAAGCTGGCCGAGCGCGGCCCGTTCGGGTCGCCGGCGGTGGACGACGTCTGCACCGAGGTCGTGGCATCGGTGACCGAGCCGAAGACGCTCGCCGGGATCTGCGATGGGGTCGACGTGGTGTTCTCGTCGGTGGGCATCAGTCGCCAGCGTGACGGGCTCACGTTCGAACAGGTCGACCACCTCGCCAACAAGGCGCTGCTCGACGAGGCCGTCCGCGCCGGCGTGAACAAGTTCGTCTACATCTCGCTGTGGGCGCCCGAGGAGATCCCGCATCTCGAGATCGTCCAGGCCCACGAGCGGTTCGTGGCCGACCTCGAGGCATCGGGCATCGACTTCACCGTGGTCCGGCCGTCGGGCTACTTCTCCGACATGGGCTCGGTGCTGTCGATGGCGAAGCGGGGCGTCGTGCTCATCGTCGGCGACGGCACCAACAAGATGAACCCGATCCACGGCGACGATGTCGCCCGGGTCGCGGTCGAGGCGACGACGGGAACCGAGCGCTCGGTGGGTTGCGGCGGGCCCGACGTGCTCACGCAGCTCGACCTGGCCGAGATGTGCGGACGCATCTGGGGTCGCAGGGTCCGCACCGTCAAGCTGTCGCCGCGCGTGCTGACGCCGGTGCACCAGGGCATCCGCCGACTGAACGACCAGTTCGGCGACCTGGCCGAGTTCCTCATCACCGCCGGCACGGTCGACGCAGTGGCGCCCGCCGTCGGCCGGCGGCGCCTCGAGGACCATCTGCGCGAGCTGGCGGGGCGGTAGCGGTCGACCGCTGGAGCTCCGGGGATGGTCGGGCTACGTTCGCTCCGGGCGGTTCGTGGCGCCGGGGTTGGTTGCGGAGCGGACGGAGGGCGTGGCGTGGACGATCGGCGGATCGATGACGAGGGCGACGTGACCTCCCCGTTGGTGCTCGCCACCCGGCTCGCCTCGCACTGGGAGTCGCACGGACAGTTCGCGGCCGGGCGGGAGACCCTCGAGGGGATCCTGGCCGACGGCGCCGGGACGCCCGCCGAACGAGCTCGGGCGTTCGGCGCCGTCGCCACGCTCGCCATGGCGCAGGGCGATGTCGCCGCCGCCGGCGACGCCCACCGGGAGGCCATCCGGTGCCACGAGGACGCGGGTGACCGTCGGGCGGCGGCGGCGAGTCGGGGCGCGCTGGCCATGGTGGCGCTGGCCGCCGGCGACCTCGATGGCGCGACCGGGAACGCCGACGCCGCGCTGGCGACGATGCTGGACCTGGACGACCCGAGCGGCGTGGCGTTCGCCCGGACCGGCGTCGGCTTGGTGGCGGCTGCCCGCGGCGAGGTCGCGCCCGCGTGCCGGGAGCTGCTCGAGGCGCTCCGGGTGTTCCGGCAGCTCGGTGCGGTCCATCCGGCCGCGGCGGTGCTGGCGAACCTCGGCAACATCGCCATCGACCACGGCGACATCCGGCGCGCCTCACGGTTCCACGATGGCGCGCTCCAGCTGTTCCATCGCATCGACGACCGTCGCGGCGCCGCCCTGTGTCTCAACAACCTGTCGATCATCGCCCACGGCCTCGGTCGGCTCGACCACGCGGTCGAACTCGCCCAACAGGCGCTCGACCACTTCGTCGCGGTCGGGGACCGCCACGGCGAAGCTGCGACGTGCAACAACCTCGGCGGGCTCTGGGACGAGCAGGCGTCCGCGTCCGAGGCGACCGCGTTCTACGAGCGGGCGCTGGCCCTGTTCGACGAGCTGGGCGACGCGTCCGGCGCCGATCTGGTGCGCGAGAACCTCTCGACCATGCACCCGGTGGTCACCGAGCTGTCCAGACGCGAGCTCGAGGTGGCCGGCCTCGTCGCCGAGGGTCTGTCGAACCGGGCGATCGCCGACCGTCTGTTCATCTCGCAGCGCACGGTCGAGAGCCACGTGTCGCACGCACTCGGCAAGCTCTCGCTCGGAACCCGGACGCAGCTCGCGGTCTGGGTCACGAGCCGGTCCGTCGAGAACGCGCGGGACGCGGCCGGCACGACCGAGTTCAGGGCGTGAGGTCGAGGGCCTCGGTCACCCGGGTGTACGGGATCTCCGCCTCGTCGTTGAGCTCGCTCACGTCTCTTGCGGTCGGTGCCTCGAACAGGCACATGCAGTGCGATTCACCGGGCACGAACGTGCTGCGGATGTAGCGCACGTCGCGACCCTGCTTCTGGTACTGCGCCGCCGTCGAGATCGCCTTCTGCTGGGCTTGGCCGAGCGCTTCGAGCGTGACGCCCGGAAGATCCCGATCCACCATGTACACGGGCATGTCCGTTCCTCCCCTGGAGATGTGGCGGTCCTCCACCGCCGCCACTGGAGACCAACGGTACGGACGGTCGCCATCGGCCGCATCCGTGGTACCACGGATTCTGGAGGGCCAGGCCTCGCCCGTGAGGCAAATCCACGGCAACTACCCAAAGTGTGCGTTACAGTACGAAACGTCACCGATGGGGTCGGGGACGAACGGGAGAATGCCATGGATCTTTCCGGTATCGCCGGCGAAGCGTTGGAACGATTGGCCGTTCCCTGCCTCGCGCTGGAGACCGTCGACGACCGCCGCCGCTCGCAGGACCTGCGGGTGGCATGGGCCAACCCCCGCGCTCGATCGCGCTTCGGGGAGAGCATCGTCGGTGCGCACATGGATCGGGACGAACCCCTCGGCGTGCTGGCCGGCTTCGCCTCGGAGGTCATGGTGGCTCGATCCCGGCAGCGCGTCGCCACCATCGAGCGCTCGGTCCGGCGGCTCGGCCGGATCGAGCGCCTGCGCTGCACCATCATCCCCACCGATCGCGGTGCAGCCGTGCTGGTCGAGGACGCCGACCCCGAGCCCTCGGCGATCGACTCGGTCGGCCCGAGCCTCGCGCAGGTCGAGCGGTGGGGGAACCTCGGGGTGTGGGAGGTCGACCTCGCCTCGGGGGAGGTGTACTGGTCGACGCAGGTCTTCGAGATCCTGGGCGTCGAGGAGTCGGGTCTCGAGTCGTTCCGCGCCTGCGTCCACCCCGACGACCGCGAGCTGCTCGATCACGTCATCGGACGGATCCTCGACCAGCCCGGGCCGTACCGGCTGACCCATCGCATCGTCCGCGACGGCACGGTACGCACCGTCGATCAGCACATGCAGTCGGTCGCCGGACCCGGTGGCACCCCGGCGCGTCTGCTGGGGACGATGATCGACGCGACCGACACCCAGGCGATGGAGAACCGGATGCTCCAGGCCGAGACCGCCCGCACGGTCGGGTTGATGGCGGGCGGGCTCGTGCACGACTTCAAGAACTCCCTGACGGTCATCGCCGGCCACGCCCAACTGTTGCTCAGCGACCCCCGCCTCGACGGCGGGATGCAGGCGTCGCTCGAGGCCATCGAGCGAGCGGCCGAGACCGCGTCGGCGACCTCGCGCAAGCTGATGACGCTGGGACGCCACGACGGCCACGTGCTCCCCACCGAGGTGTCCGGGCTCATCGCCGACGTGGTGTCCTTCGTCGGTCCGGCGGTGTCGCCCGAGGTCGATCTCCGCATCGATCTGGGCTCGGCGCATCGAGACCGCGCCGTGCTGACCGACCCCGCCCAGTTCAATCAAGCGCTCATCGACCTGGTCCTCAACGCCCGCGAGGCGGGTGCGACGACGGTGACGATCCGGTTCGACACGCGCTCGGTGGCACCGACCACCGCATCCGCCGATGCCGGCGGGGTGGTGGCCGGCACCTACGGCGTGGTGAGCGTCGAGGACGACGGGCAGGGCATGGACGTCGGGACCTTGGAGAAGGCGTTCGAACCCTTCTTCTCCACCAAGACCGGAGACCAGGGATCGGGGCTCGGTCTGGCCAACGTCCGAGCGCTCGCCGATCGCTGTCAGGGCGCGGTGACGATCGACAGCACGATCGGAGTGGGTACGACGGTGCACCTCCACCTGCCCGTCGCCGACGAGCCTCATCCGCGCCGGCCGTCCCGGCGCGGGCGGGCCACCCGCATCCTCGTCGTCTCGACCCGCACGGTCCGCGCCGCGCACCTGGCATCGGTGCTCCGCGCCGGCGGTCACCAGACCGTGTCGGCGGCGGCGGGGACCGCCGTCCGGTTCACGCTCGACACGGAACCGATCGACCTGGTCGTCACCGATGACTCGCTCGACGAGCGAGCGCGTCAGCTCCTACCGGCCGACCTCCCGACGGTCCTCGTCTCGCCCGAGTCTCTCGGCACCGAGCACCACACCCACCATGTGGTCGACGACGAAGCGCTTCGGACGCTGGTGGACGAGCTGCTGTCGTAGCCGTCGGCTCAGACACGCCGTGCGGCGGCGATCGGCGCATCGGTCGCCACCCCTCTGCCGTGAAGGGTGTCGGACCTCGAAGGCGACGGGCTGGTCACCAAGCAGTTCCTGCGCGCCGAGCTGGCGCTGACCCGAGTCGATCGGGCCGGTCGTCGTAGCCTCGAGCTGTGCGCATCGCCTTCGGAACCGACGACGCCACCGAGCTCACCGATCACCTCCGCCGGTGGTTGACCGAGGCCGGACACTCGGTGACCGATGCGGGCGACGGCGATCCGTGGCCCGACGTCGGCATCCGGGTCGGCGAGTTGGTCGCCGCCGGCGATGCGGACGTCGGCGTGGTGTGCTGCTGGACCGGCACGGGCGTGTCGATCGCCGCCAACAAGGTGCCGGGCGTGCGGGCCGCGCTGTGCGGCGACGCCGCCACGGCCGACGGTGCCCGACGTTGGAACGACGCCAACGTGCTGGCGCTGAGCCTGCGGACCGCGTCGACCGCGGTGGCCGAGGAGATCGTCGAGGCGTTCCTCGCCGGCACGGTCGACGAGGACGACCGACACCTGATCGACCGCCTGGAGTCCTGAGATCGGCGCGGTCGGCTCACTCCGACTCAGCCGTCGAGGCCGAGCTGGCTGACGATCGACTGCAGGTCGTAGTAGACGCGCTCGCACACGATGCCCTCGCCGCCGGGCTCGAACTCGAAGAACGCCGCCATGCGCACCCGGATCTCACGACCGGTGGGTTCGTGGCCGAGCAGAGGGCCGGTGTGGGTGCCGAGCAGCCAGAACTCGGCCCAGACGCCGTCGGGTGCGGGGTGGAGGGCGATCGGTTCGTTGCGCTGGTCGGCGAAGGCGCCCCGGCTGCCGGCGAAGTAGGCCCGGACCTCTTCGGGACCGTCGAAGACCTGCCCGGTCGGGATCAGCTCGTAGCGGGGGTGGGCGAACGTCGACATGGTGGTGTCGAAGTCGTGGTCGTTCTCCGAGGCCATGTGGACGCGGACGACCTCGAGGCGGCGCTCGTCGAGCGTGCGTTCGGCGGGTTCGGGAGATGATCCGGGCACAGCCGGGAGCGTAGGGGGAGCGTTGGGTCAGGCGAGGCCTCCAGCCGATCGCCCCATCCGCTCGTGGTCGACGAGCACGGGCAGACGTTCGTGGCGAGGGCGGATCGCCGATGGGGGCTCGGATACCGCTGGGCGAAGGTCGGCGATGGTGCGGCGGTGACGAGTTCGGCGGGGGTTCTTGTCAGAGGGTGTGGGGATGATGGATCCATGTCCGTGATGTCGCCGGCTCCCGAGGAGCACGAGAACGAGCTCGACCGGCTCGATGCGCAGCTCGATCTCCTGGCCGAGTTGCAGGGTCAGCGCAACGCGATCGATGCGCAGATCGTCGGGGTCCTCGGCGAGCTCGCCCGTGACGACTTGTGGGGCTACACCGGCGCACGGTCGCTGGAGTCGTGTGTCGAGTGGAAGACCGGGTCGACGCGTTCGCATGCTCGGGCGTTGGTGGCGGTGGCGTCGCGGGCGGCCGAGTTCCCCCGGTGCATGGCCGGGCTGGCCGAGGGCTCGCTGTCGCTCGACCAGGTCGCCGTCATCGCGCAGCGGGCGGCCGCCGGCACCGACGACCACTACGCCGAGCTGGCGCAGGCGGCCACGGTGAAGCAGCTGCGCAAGGCGATCACGCTGGCGCCCAAGCCGGCCGACGATGATCCGCCGGAACCGCCCGGGCCGTTCGACGAGCCCGAGCGATCGGTGACGAAGATCTCCGACGACGAGTTCGACTACTGGCGCATCAAGCTGCCGCACGTCGAGTCGGCGGCGTTCGAGGCGGGGCTGCAGTCGCATCTCGACGCCCTGGTGGCGCAGTGGAAGCGTGATCGCGAGACCTCGGCTGGCGTGTCCGAGTCGGCGCCGCCGTTCCCGACCGTGGCCGATGCGTTCGTGCGGCTGGTCGAGCAGGGCTGGGACGCCGATGCTGTCGCTCGTCCGCACGGCCAGCGCACCACGGTGGTGCTGCACCTCGACGTCGAGTCGAAGGTCGGCTCGCTGCACCTCGGGCCGGCGCTGTCCGAGGCCGAGCGGCGATACCTGTCGTGCGACTCGACGGTCGAGGTGTGGTTCGAGCGCGATGGTCAGCCCATCGGCTGTGGGCGTGAGACCCGTCAGATCCCGCGGCGGCTGCGGCGAGCGCTCGAGTTCCGGCACCCGACGTGTGGCGTCCCGGGCTGCGGGGCGACCGCGGGGCTGCACGCCCACCACATCGAGCACTGGGAGGACGGCGGTCCGACCGAGCTGTGGAATCTCGTGCTGGTCTGTCCGTTCCACCATCGCTTGCATCATCGAGGCCTCATCACGATCCGAGGTCCGGGCGAGGCCATCACGGTCACCGACGTCGGTGGCCGGGTGCTCGACGGGTCATCGGTGGCACGGCCACCCACGGAGGCGCCGCCGGACGTCGCGCCCTATGCCGGCCCGACCGGTGAGCGCGCCGACTGGCAGTGGTACGAGCCGATCGTGCCAGGGGTCTGGGACCCGCCGAACCCCAACTGATCGTCAGACTTTCGCCGGCGAGGCCCGAGTTCGATTCTCGGGCCGCGTCGGCGCGCCCCGGTGGGCGGTCACGTCGGCACTCGTGGCACCTCGGCAGCGGCGAGTCGATCGGCGGCAGTCAGGCGCGCAGCGCGGCGGCGATCGGCGCCCAGGCGCGGTCGCTGCGGGCCTGGTCACCGGCGGCGTCGGGTCGTTCGTAGCTGGTGACGCGGGCGACCACGTCGCCGTAGCGACGGTCGAGCTCGGTGGCGACCTCGGCCGGCGTGCCGACGACGGCGAAGGTCTCGAGGATCTCGTCGGTGACGAGGTCGCCCATCGCCGCCCACTCGCCGCGCTTCGACATCGCGTGC
>JBFJNI010000128.1:0-10197 GCA_041618235.1 Acidimicrobiales bacterium | reverse complement strand
TTGTCGGCCAGGCGCCGGAGCTCCGGGCCGAGCTTCTTGTCGAGCTTGTACCGGCCGACCCGGGACAGGTCGTAGCGGCGGTTCTCGAAGAAGGCGGAGCGGAAGTAGTTGCGTGCCGAATCGACGGACGGGGGCTCGCCGGGGCGGGCCCGCTTGTAGATCTCGACCAACGCGTCTTCCTGCGTCGGCGCGATGTCGCGGTCCTTCTCCCACTGGTCCTCGAGGAAGTCGAACTCGCGGACGAACGACTCGAGGAAGCCGGGGGCGTTCTCCTCGTCGTAGCCGAGGGCCCGCAGCAGCACGAAGAGGCTGAGGCGGCGCTTGCGAGCGACGCGGCAGCCGGCGGTGACCGGCTTGCCGGGCTTCTGCTCGACGTCGAACTCGATCCACTCGCCGCGGTAGGGGTGGATGGTGCCCGTGACCAGCTGGTGCTTCGACAGGTTGCGGAGTCGGAACCGCTCACCCGGCTGGAAGATGACGCCCGGGCTCCGGACGAGCTGGGACACGACGACACGCTCGGTGCCGTTGATGATGAAGGTTCCCCGGTCGGTCATCATCGGGAAGTCCCCCATGAAGACCGTCTGTTCCTTGATCTCGCCGGTGCCGGCGTTCATGAACCGGGCGCGCACGAAGATCGGCGCGGCGTAGGTCATGTCCTTTTCCTTGCACTCCTCGACGGAGAACTTCGGATAGGGCTTCAGGTCCTCGTCGAACGGGTCGAACTCCAGCTCGAGCTGGAGCTGCTCGCTGTAGTCCTTGATCGGGGACATGTCCCGAAAGGTGTTGGCGAGTCCTTCTTCGAGGAACCAGCGGAACGATTCGCGTTGGATCGCGATCAGGTCCGGGATCGGAAGGATTTCATCGAGGTTCGCGAACGAATAACGCTCGCGGGAGCCAGCGGAACTCAAGGAGTCCTCCTCAGCGGCGACGAGGGGCGGCATGGGCACGGCCAGGCGCGACGAAGGAAAGCAGCAAACCGATGTTCAGTTCACGGAGACCCAGGACGCACACGACTCGCCCACACTATGACCACGCGGGTTCAAGAGCAACCCAGCATCGCGACGACGAGATTCGACGCCACGCGGATTGCTCTCGATTTCCCCTCGTTCGTTTGGTGGAACGGCTGCCCGGAGGCGGCCGATCCGGCCGAGCGAGATCGGTGAGAGGGTAAGCGGAACCGACCGTCTCGTCAAGGATCGGGGAGACTCAGGGGCGGCGGAAGGAGGCGGCCAGGGCGGCCTGGTCGAACTCGGGGGCGACGGCCCGGCCGGTGGCCTGGCGGTAGAGCGCCGTCTGGAAGATCCCGGTGAGCGTCGACATCACGGCGGCCACGGTGAGGATCCACACGACGGCCACGACGACGCCGAGCACCGCGGCGAGACCGCCGGCGGGTCCGACGAGGGCCACGAGTGCGATGCCCGGGAGGATCAGGGCGAAACCGAGCAGGCCGAACCCGACGTTGGCGGTGATCTGCTCGCCCCAGGTGCGCTTGACCAACGACGTCGAGCGCTTGATGCCCTCGACGGCGCCGACGCCCTCGATGATCACCACGGGCAGGACCAGGTAGGTGATGACGCTCCAGGCGACGTCGCCGATCCAGGCCACGATGGAGCCGAGGATGCCACCGTTCTCCTGGATGGCGTTGAGGACCAGTCCGATCGTGACCGAGACGGCGGCGAAGCCGGTGACGGCCGGCCAGTGGGCGGTGGCACCCCGCAACGACGAGGCGACGGTGGGGTCGCCGCCTTCCATGCGCAGGTTGGCGCCATGGATGACGGCGGCCCGCGACCACATGAAGATGGCCGAGGTCGCGACGTAGCCCAGGAACATCAGGAGGTAGCCCGCGGCCGGGATGGCGTTGTCGGACCCGCCACCGAGCATGGCCAGGACCGGGCCGAAGAACAGCGCACCGACCACGAGGCCGGCGATGCCGCCGACGACCGGGAGCCAGGCCAGCTCGCGGTCGTGCTGCAGGACCGCCCAGGACGACTTGGCGAGCGACCACGCGTTGCTGATTCGGGAGAACATGTCCAGAGAATAGGGGTGGGCCCGGGCATCCGACGCGGTTTGTGAGCGAGCTCCCAGGTTCCCCGGAGGTCGTCAGGATCTGCGGATGGGAGGGTCAGGCCCAGCCACACGACGAGGGGATCGACATGGACGAGATCGAAGCACCGACCGAGCGCCGCCGGGTGCTCGCCGGCCTCACGGGCGTCGGTGCCCTCGCGGGCCTGACGCTCGCCGGCTGCCGCGAGCGCGCCGAGGTCGCCGGACCGGTCCTGCCCGGAGTCGGTGACGACGTGGCCGACGGCTCCGATCCTGTCGCCACGACGTTGCCGCCGGCGACGGCGACCGAACGGCTCCATCGCCGCCTTCGCCGATCAACGTTCGGGCTCACGCGCGCGCTGCTGGCCGAGGTCGACGAGGTCGGATGGTCGACGTGGCTCGACGAACAGCTCGATCCAGGAGACCACGACCCGAGCGTCGACGAGCTCATCGCCGACTACTCGACCCTCGCCATGGCGCCGGCCGAGCGTCGAGCCCTCGCCCAGTCCGACGATCTCGGCCGCCAGCGCGTTGCGTTCGAGCTGCGTCACGCGACGCTCATCCGGGCGGTGGCCAGCCGCCACCAGCTGCGTGAGGTCCTCGTCGACCACTGGAACAACCACTTCAACACCGACACCAGCGACATCGTCGTGTCACTCACCAAGGCCGACGAGGACGCGGCCTTCCGGGCCGGCGCCTTCGGCCCTTTCGGGGACCTGCTGCTGGCGTCGGCGTCGAGCCCGGCCATGCTCAGCTACCTCGACAACGCCACCAGCCGGAAGCCCTCACCGAACGAGAACTACGGACGCGAGCTGCTCGAGCTGCACACCGTCGGCGTCGACGGCGGCTACGACGAAGACGACGTCATCGATGCGGCCCGGGTCTTCACGGGGTGGAGCATCGATCGATCGACCCTCGAGTTCACGTTCCGGCCGGCGTTCCACGACGACGCACCCAAGTCGGTCCTCGACTGGGCGACCGACGGGATCGCCGGCGCCGACGGCGTCGAGGAGGGCCGGTCGTTGCTGCGGTACCTGGCCGGCCATCCCGCCACCGCCCGCCACGTCACCAGCCGTCTGGTCCGGCGGTTCGTGGCCGACGTCCCGACCGCCGCGGTCGTCGACGCCGGCGTCGCCGCCTGGGAGGCCAGCGGTGGCCGGATCGCAGAGGTCGTGCGGGCGGTCCTCGACCCCGACGTCTTCGACCGCGCCGTCGGCCCCAAGGTGTCGCGGCCGTTCGAGGCGCTCGCGACGATGCTGCGCCGCGTCGACGCCACCATGCCCGCCGACCTCACCGACCGCAGCTCGGCACGCCCTGCGGTCGCGCTCCACGAAGGGCTGGGCCGGCTCGGACAGCCGCTCTTCCGAGCCGCACCGCCCACGGGCTACCCCGACGTCGCGGCCGCATGGGTGTCGACGAACTCGGTCAGCGTCCGCTGGGAGCTGGCCATCGCGATGACACAGGCCCACGAGGCGCTCGACTTCGACCCCGATGCGCTCGCCGACGGGGCGACGACCGTGGGCGCGGCCGTCCGCGCCTGTACCGAGCGGATCTGGCTGCGGCCCGCCTCCGCCGACGAGGCCGATGCGTTCACCACTGCCACCGGGCTGGCCGACGACGACGACGCCGACCCCGAGATCCGTGCCGGGCTGGTGGCGCTCGCGCTCGCCACCGGCGTGACCCACGAGCGATAGGAGCTCCGATGACCACAATGATCACGCGCCGACGGCTGCTGGCGGGCCTCGCTGCGGGCGCCGGCGTCTCCGTGGCCCCGAGGTGGACCGCCCACGCCCGCGCGGCGGGCACGTCGGGCGACCACACCCTCGTGGTCGTGTTCCTGCGTGGCGGGCCCGACGGATGCAGCATCCTCGTGCCCGTCGGCGACGCGACCTACCACGACCGCCGGCCGGGGATCGCGCTCGACGAGGGTGACGTGCTCCCGTTCGACACCACGTTCGGACTGCACCCCGCGATGGCGCCGCTCGCTCCCCTGGCCGATGCCGGACGGCTGGCGATCGTCCCGGCGTGTGGATCGGTGCTCGCAACCAGGAGCCACTTCGACCAGCAGGCGCACATCGAACGGGGCGGCGTCGCCTCGACCGCTGCCGACGGCACCGGCTGGCTGAGCCGACTGCTCGGATCCCATGACCCCGCCGGCGACACCGCCGGCTTCCGGGCCGTCACGATGGGCGGCCGGGTGCCGCCGAGCCTCGCCGGCAGCGATCTCGTCGTGGCGGTCGACGACCTCGACGCCGTCGGGCCCCCGGCCTTTCCCGGGATGACCCCCGCGGGGATCGACGCCGCGCTGCGCCTCCTCCCCGAGTCCACCTCGCCCCCGATGGTGCTCGCCGCCGGCGTCGGCGCCCTCGATGCGATCCCGGTCCTCCTCGACGCCGCCGCCCGTACGGCAGGCGGCGGCACGGCCGTCAGCGACGATCCCGCCGGCGTCTACGGACCCGAACCGGTCGAGCAGACCTTCCGCGACCTCGCCCGACTCGTCCGTGCCGACATCGGCATCGACGTGGCGACGGTCGACATCGGCGGCTGGGACACCCACGACGACATGGGCGATGCCGGCGGCGGTCGGATGACCGAACTGGTCGAGACCCTCGCCACCGCCCTCGCCGCGTTCGCCGACGAGGCCGGCGACGCCCTCGACCGGACCACCGTCGTGGCCATGGGCGAGTTCGGCCGGCGGGTCGTCGAGAACGGCAGCGGCGGCACCGATCACGGACGGGGCGGCGTGCTGCTGGCCCTGGGCGGCGGCGTGCAGGGCGGGCGCCACGGCGAGTGGCCTGGACTGTCGGCCGACGTCCTCGACGACGGCGACGTCCCGGTGGCCACCGACTGGCGCACCGTCGTCGCCGAGATCCTCGAGGGTCCGCACGGCGTCACCGACGTCGACGCGGTGTTCCCCGACGTGGGCCCGGACCGCCTCGGCATCGTCTGACCGGGCGCGACTCGGGCGCCGCCCCGTGAGGAGCGGCGCCCGAGCGCAGTGCGTGTGGAGCGGGGAAGACCGCTGCCGGATTACTTCAGCTCGACGGTGCCGCCGGCACCTTCGATGGCCTCCTTGGCCTTCGCGGCGTCTTCCTTCGACGCCTTCTCGAGCACGGTGGCGGGGGCGCCGTCGACGAGCTCCTTGGCCTCCTTGAGACCGAGGCTCGTCAGCGCACGCACCTCCTTGATGACACCGATCTTCTTGTCGCCGGCGCTGGTGAGCACGACGTCGAACTCGGTCTGCTCTTCCTCGGCCTCGGCCGGGCCGGCGGCGGCGCCACCAGCGGCGGCGACGGCGACGGGAGCGGCGGCGGTCACGCCGAACTTCTCCTCGAAGTCCGACAGGAGCTCGCTGAGCTCCAGGACCGTCATGTTGGCGATGGCGTCGAGAATCTCATCCTTGGTGGCCATGATTCAGCTCTCCTCAGTGTCTGCGGACGCGGCGGGGTTCTCCGCAGCAACGTCGGTGTCGGGTTCGGGGTCTTGGGTGGTCTCGGTTGCCTCGGCAGAAGGCGCCTCGTCGGCGACCACTGCTTCGGCGGCCGGCGCGTCCTCGGTGGACTCGTCGGCGGTCTCGGGGGCGGCTTCGGCCGCGGGGGTCTCGTCGGCAGGAGCGCCGGCGGCACCGCCCTGGTCGATGAGGGCCTTGAGGCCGTACGCCATGTTGCGGGGCAGGGCCTGCAGCAGGCCGGCGAACTGCACCATGGGTGCAGCCATGCCACCGGCGAGCTTGGCGAGGAGCACCTCGCGGGGCTCGACGTCGGCCAGGGCCTTGGCGTCGTCGGCGGACAGCAACTTGTCACCGAGGACACCGCCCTTGACGACGAGCGCCGGGTTGTCCTTGCCGAAGTCCTTCAGGACCTTGGCCACGTCCACTGCGTCGCCGGCGGAGCCGTCGGGCTTGTCGACGACGAACGCCAGGGCGGTCGGGCCGGTGAGCAGGTCCTCGATGTCGAGCTCGAGCTCACGTGCGGCGAAGCGGACCAGGGTGTTCTTGTACACCTTGAACTCGCCACCGGCGTCACGCAGGGAGGTGCGCAGCTCGGCCATCTTGGCCACGCTGAGGCCTCGGTACTCGGCGAGGATCGTGGCGCTCGTGGCATCGAGCCGCTGGCGCACGTCATCGACCACCGCGACCTTCTCGGGTCTGGGGGTACCTGTGCTCATCTTGGGGGACACCTCCTTCATCAGATCTCGTGGCTCGCACGCATGCAGAGCCGGCGAAGAGCCGGACAAGGAAGGTGTCGCCTCGTCAGGCGGGCTGGCCCTTGCGGGTGAAGCCCTTTGCGCGATCAGATCGCACCGGATGTCTGCGGCGAGCAGTTCGGTTGTGAACCGGACACGCTATCGGTGCCGGTCAGGATCTTCTAATCGGTCTCGCGCTTGAGGCGGGCCGGGTCGATGTGGACGCCGGGGCCCATGGTCGAGCTGACGCCGACCTTGCGGAAGTAGCGGCCCTTGGCCGACGACGGCCGGACCCGCTGGAGCTCGTCGACGACGGCCCAGAAGTTGGCGGAGAGCTGCTCGGCGTCGAAGCTCGCCTTGCCGATGGGCACGTGCACGTTGCCGTAGCGGTCGGTGCGGTACTCGACCTTGCCGCCCTTGAACTCCTCGACGGCCTTGGCGACGTCGGTGGTGACGGTGCCGGTCTTCGGGTTGGGCATGAGACCGCGGGGACCGAGCACGCGGCCGAGCTTGCCGACGGTGGGCATCATGTCGGGGCTGGCGATGGCGACGTCGAAGTCGAGCATGCCGCCCTCGACGAGCTCGGCGAGGTCGTCGCCACCGACGTGGTCGGCGCCGGCCTCACGGGCGGCAGTTGCCAGCTCGCCCTGGGCGAACACGGCGACGCGGACGTCCTTGCCGGTGCCCGAGGGCAGGGCGACGGTGCCACGCACGATCTGGTCGGCCTTGCGGGGGTCGACGCCGAGTCGGGCGGTGAAGTCGATGGTCTCGTCGAACTTCGCCTTGGCCAGCGACGAGCACAGCTCGAGCGCTTCGGCGGGGGCGTGGTGGGCGTCGCGGTCGTAGCGCTTCAACGCGTCGGTGTATCGCTTGCCTGCTGCCATTGCTTCGTCTCCTGGACTGCCTCGGGGATGTCGGTGCGTCACTCCCGGCGAGGTGCTCCGGGAGGATCGGCTGGTGTCTCGCCGGGGATTACCCGGAGATCTTGATGCCCATCGAACGGGCGGTGCCGGCGACCTGGAGCTTGGCGGCGTCGAGGTCGTAAGCGTTGAGGTCGGGCATCTTGGTCTGCGCGATCTCGGTGATCTGGGCGTCGGTCACGGTGCCGACCTCCTGGGTGCCGGTGGTGTTGGCACCCTTCTCGATGCCCGCGGCCTGACGCAGCAGCACCGGGGTGGGCGGGGTCTTCGTGATGAACGTGAACGTCCGATCCTCGAAGATCGAGATCTCGACCGGGATGATGGTGCCCCGCTGGGCCTCGGTCTGGGCGTTGTAGGCCTTGCAGAAATCCATGATCGCGACGCCGTGCGGACCGAGTGCGGTACCGACGGGAGGAGCAGGCGTGGCCTGCCCCGCGGGGATCTGGATCTTGACGACAGCCGCGACCTTCTTCTTGGCCATGGGACTTCTACTCCTGATGCGTTCTGGGCGACCGACCAGTGTGGCCGGGGATTGGCGGGACCCGCCAATCAGAGGGGGTGGGTCGAGCGAGGAACTGCGGAACTACAGCTTCGCGACCTGGCTGAACTCGAGCTCGACCGGCGTCTCGCGGCCGAAGATGTTGACGAGGACCTTGACCTTGAGCTGCTCGGCGTTGAGCTCGATGACCTCGCCGGAGAAGTCGGCGAAGGGGCCGTCCTTGACCCGCACGGTCTCGCCGATCTCGTACTGCATGCGCGGCTTGATCTTCGCCGTGGCGACGTCGGCGTCCTCGTCCTTGGTCCCGAGGAAGTTCTCGACGTCCTTGCGGCGCAGCGGCGTCGGCTTGGCGCCGGCGCCCACGAAGCCGGTGACTCCGGGCGTGTTGCGGATCACGTACCACGAGTCGTCGTCGAGGCGGCACCGCACGAGCAGGTAGCCGGGGAACATCTTCTTCTGCACGACGACGCGCTTGCCGTTCTTGAACTCGACGACGTCCTCGAGCGGGATGGCGACCTCGTGGATGCGCTCCTCCATGTTCATGGACGCGGTGCGAGCTTCGAGGTTGGACTTGACCTTCTTCTCGTATCCCGACTGGGTGTGGACGACGTACCACTTGCCGGGTCGGTCGTAGGGGCTGACCACCGGCTCGGGTTCGGGTTCGATCAGGTCTTCGGCGTCGATGACCTCGGGCTCGGCGGCCTGGGCCCCGGTCCACTCGGCGGACAGCTTCACCGGGGCGTCGTCGGCGACGGGCGCAGACGTGGAGGACTCGGTGTCGTCGACCACCTCGTCGGCGGCGGTCTCGTCGGTCTGGTCGGTCTGGGTGTCGAGGCCGGACACGGCGCTCTCCTCTGGGTTCAGGTCGCTCATCGTTCGAACAGCTTGAGCACGGCTTCGCCGAGCACGTAGTCGAGCCCGGCGATCATGGCCGTGAGCACCACGATGCCGACGAACACGACCACGGAGTAGTTGGCGACCTCGTCGCGGGAGGGCCAGGCCACCTTGCGCAGCTCGCCTCGCACCTCGCGAACGAACTGGACGGGGCCCGTCTTCTCGGGGCGCGGTGCGGCCGGGCCCTTGGGGCGCGGCCCACGGACCGGTTCCCCGGCTTCGTTGAGCTGCCCCTGCTTCTTGAGCAGGCGCTTCTGTTCTCGGTTCATGGCCATTGAGGTGGCGACCTCGTGTTGCGTGGGGATGAGCAGGGCAGGAGGGAATCGAACCCCCAACCGCCGGTTTTGGAGACCGGTGCTCTGCCAGTTGAGCTACTGCCCTCGGCGGTCGTGAAGCGACAACGCTAGCACTGCCCCCCACAGATCCCCATTGCCGGGATTCGTCAGCCGGCGAGCTTGAGGCGCCGGCTGCGGCTGGCGAGCACGATGGCGCCCGCCGCGCCGGCCGCAGTGGCCGCGGCGATGCCCCCGAGGTACGCGGCTCGGCGACCGTTGAGCGCCGCCCGGATGGCATGGCGCTCCCCCGCCTGCTCGAGGCCGGCGAGGATCTCGGGCAGCAGGCCGGGCGCCGGTTCGAGCACCTCGGTCCGCAGGCTGCGCAGACTGCGCAGGAGCTTGCGGTACTGCACGAGGTCGGCCTGGCACCGCAGGCAGGATTCGACGTGACGTCGGGCGTCACGCGTCAGGAGGTCGCCGGTGTCGGCCGACGCACTGAGCTGCTCGGCGACCTCGTCGCAGGCGATGTCAACGGAGTGCACGGTCCACCTCCGCGGGCGGGTTCTGACGGGTGGACTCGACGGTGGGGGCGTCAACTGGCACGGTCGACCTCGTCGCCACGTCGGGGGAACAGGAGCTCCTTGAGCTGCAGGCGGGCACGGTGCAGGCGCACCTTGCACGCCGTCTCGCTGATGCCGAGCTCGGCGGCGATGTCCTCGTGGGGCAGCTCGTAGACGTCGCGCAGCAGCACGACGGCCCGCAGCTTGGGCGACAGGGTCGCCAGGGCGTCGGAGAGATCGGCCCGCAGGGTCATGGCGTCGGCCTGGGCCACCGGATCGCCGGTGTGATCGCTGTCCTCGAGCGTCTCGGGGAGCTCGTCGTGACGGTGCTTGGTGCGCTTGCTCATCAGTGTGTTCGCGCAGTTCGCGGTGATGCGGTACATCCAGGTGGTGAACTGGGCGTCACCGCGGAACCGCTTGAGGCCCTTGTAGGCCCGCAGGTAGGCGTCCTGCACCACATCGCGCGCATCCTCCTCGTTGCCACAGAGACGAAGAGCCAAGGTGTACGTGTCGGCATGGGTCCGGCGCACCAGCTCGTCGAACGCTTCCCGTTCGCCGTCCTGGGCCCGAGCCACCAGCTCGTCCATCTCGGTCGTCATCGCAGGCATTCCGACCCCCCGGTCCGGTGGTCCGTTACGCAACGGATGCATGACAAGCGTACTTCGATCCGAAAACGGAACAGGGGCCGCCCCGACGGGCGGCCCCTGACCCGAGTCGTTCGACGACTACTTCAGGATCTTGGTGACCCGGCCCGCACCAACCGTGCGACCACCCTCACGAATCGCGAACCGCAGACCCTCGTCCATCGCGATCGGGTTGAT
>JBFJNI010000127.1:0-10227 GCA_041618235.1 Acidimicrobiales bacterium | reverse complement strand
TCGGGCGGCGAAAGCCAAGTGGTGGTACCCCATCGGGAGCTCCCCTCAGGAACTGGAAACGCGTGTTGACGCCAGTGTCGCACACCGGAGCGCGACGCTGGCGGGGTGGAGCGTCTCGATCGCCTCGGTGTGCTGGCCGTCGTCGGCTTCGCCGTCCTGGTGGCCGTCGGCGTCGTCACGGGTGATCGGAGCACCGACGACCCGCCCGCTCCCGATCCCGTCGATGCACTGGTCGACGCCTACCAGCGCAGCCGGACCGCGACCTATCGCGCCGCCGGCACCTTCGAGCGCGTCGGCGATGACGGCGCCCGTCTCGAGGTGCCCGTCGAGCTCGTGCAGCGTCGCCCCGACCGCCTGCGCCGCCAGTTCGGCGAGGTCAGCGGCCATCGGGGCGATCGGGCCCTGCTCTGCCCGCCTGCCAGCGTCGGTCGCGTCTCCGAGTGCTCCCTGGGCCCGCCGATCCAGACCTTCGACGAGCTCGTCGTCGCGGAGGTGGCCGAGTTCCGCTCGCTGGTGACGGGCTCCGACCCGCTCTACGAGGTCCGCAGGCCCGTCGGCCTCGACCGCCGGGGCACCTGTTGGGTCCTCACCCGCACCCGGAACGACCCGCGGGGCGGCTACGGCGAGTCGGCCGAGCTGTGCTTCGACCTCGCCTCCGGAGCGCTGGCCGACACCCGCATCGACCACGGCACGGTCGACGAGCACACGTCGTTGACCGACATCACCACCGAGGTCACCGACGCCATGCTCGAGCCCTAGCCTGGACAGATGTTCCTCGGTGGCGCCGACATCCTCGCCTACCTGGTGCTCGCCATCGGCGGCGCCATGGCCGTCGGTTCGATCCTGGCCATCGTGCGCCCGCCCGAGCAGGTGAAGGACGGCGATCTCGAGGCTGCTCCGGTCGGCCGCTCGATCGCCTTCGCCGTGGTCGGCGCCGTCGGCGCCGTGTGGGCCCTCGCCAGCCTCATCGCCGGCTGACCCCGCCCCGAACATCTCGTGGTTTCCTCAGCCCGGGGCTGAGGAAACCACGAAATATTCAGTGGGAGTCGACGCGGCGCAGCTCGAGGCCGAGCGACCGCAGGGTCTCGAACGGCTTGTTGTAGCCCCGCTCGAGGTGGTGCACGCCACCGATGACCGACGAGCCCTCGGCGACGGCCGCGGCGATGACACCGGAGAAACCAGCTCGGAGGTCAGGGATCTCGACCTCGGCACCGCGCAGCTTCGACACGCCCCGCACGACGGCGGAGTGCACGGCGTTGGTGTCGTGGAACCGGCACGCCGGCCCGCCGAGACAGGTCTCGAACAGCTCGATCTCGCCGCCCATGGCCTGCACGACCGTGGCCGGATAGCGGACGCGGTCCTCGAACACGGTCTCGTGGACCACCGACATGCCCTCGGCCTGGGTCATGAGCACGAACAGCGGCGACTGCCAGTCGGTCATGAACCCGGGGTGCGTGTCGGTGTGGACGGCGATGGCCTTCAGCCCGTTCGAAGCGTGGGCGCTGATCCAGTCGTCGTCGATGTCGACCTCGGCCCCCATGCGCTGCAGGGTGGAGATGGCGGTGACGAGGCGCTCCTGCCGGCAGCCGCCGACCTTGACGCTGCCGCCGGTGACCAGACCGGCCACCAGGTACGAGAACGCCTCGAGCCGGTCACCTTCGAGGGCGGTGGACGCACCGTGGAGGCGGTCGACCCCGTCGATGACGAAGCGCCGCCCGGGGTTGAGCTCGAGGCGGGCACCCATGCGCTGGAGGAAGAGGGCGAGCTCGATGATCTCGGGCTCGGTGGCCGCGTTCTTGAGCACCGTGCGGCCCTCGGCCAGCGCCGCGGTGAGCAGCACGGTCTCGGTGGCGCCGACCGACGGGTAGGGGAGCGTGATCTGCGTGCCCTGGAGCCGGCCACGGACCTGGGCGCGGACGCCGTCGTCGGTCTCGGTGACCTCGGCGCCGAACGCGCGCAGCGCCTCGACGTGGAAGTCGACCGGGCGCGCGCCGATGCGATCGCCGCCGACCACCGGCACGAAGGCCTCCTGGCGGGCGTGGAGCAACGGGCCGAGCAGCAGGATCGGGATGCGGTTGAGGCCCGAGTACCGCAGCGGCACCTCGGGGTCGAGCGTGGCCGACGGCGTGACGGTGACGACGTCGCCGGCGAGCTCGACGCCGACGCCGATGGAGCGGAGCACCTCGGTGGTGATGCCGACGTCGCCCACGTCGGGCACGTTGGCGATGGTCGAGGGGGTGTCGCCCATGATCGCCGCCACCATGTGCTTGGTGATGGCGTTCTTCGACCCCGAGACCCGCACCTCGCCCCGCAGCGGGCCCGACGGCTCGACGGCCCACGCCGTGGACGCAGCAGCGGACGCAGGTGGCGCAGCGGTCATGGAAGGAGTGTACGGCGGAGCTCCGGCCCACCCGCTCCACGATCGGGCGGGTGGAATGCCCTCGGACCATCGCCGGGTTACGTTGCGGTGGCGCTCATGGGATCCGACGCTCTCTCCAGATCCGACGATGCCTTCTCGGCCTACGTGTTACCGGAGGTCGAGGTCCTCCTACGCGTCGCCACGTCGATCACACGCGATCCCGTCGACGCCGAGGACCTGGTGCAGGAGACCCTCATCCGGGCCTACCGGGCGATCGACCGCTTCGACGGCCGCCATCCCCGTGCCTGGTTGTTCACCATCATGCGCAATGCCCAGCGCAACCGCGTCCGGCGTAAGCGACCCGAGCTCCTGCGGGACCCCGACGTGCAGATGGAGACGCACGGTCCCGTCACCGACGCGGCCGACGAACCCGAGGGGCAGGTCGTGGACCCCCTCTTCGACGCCGCCGTCCAAGCCGCCCTCGACGCTCTGCCCGCGCGCTTCCGCGGCGTCGTCGACCTCGTCGACCTCCAGGGCCTGCCCTACAAGGACGCGGCGGCGGCGCTCGGCGTCCCGGTCGGCACGGTCATGAGCCGGCTGCACCGCGCGCGCGGCCGTATACGCGACCACCTCGCCGCCGAGGGCATCGTCGAACCACCGGGTTCGGGGAAGGAGACCGACCGATGAGCTTCCTCGATCGATTCCGACGCCGGGTCGCCGCCGACGGCCCCCTCGACTGCAAGGCCGTGGGCCGGGTGCTCCAGCAGGTCCTCGACGCCGAGACCGACGACCGCACGGCCGACGAAGTGGCCGCCCACCTCGAGGCCTGTCTCGTGTGCGGGCTCGAGGCCGACACCTACCTGCGCATCAAGGACTCGCTGTACGCACGGGGCAGCATCGACCGCGTCGCTGTCGGTCGGCTGCGCGACTTCGGCCGGGCCCTGGCCGAGGGCCGGCTCGCCGACGGTCTCGACGGCGACGGACCCGCCTGACCCACCCGACGGGGTCTGTCGTCGATCGCCCGCCAGGGGGCCGGATGAACGACAGATCGAGTCAGCGGATGGCGGACTCGAGGTCGCGGTTCATGGTGACGACGGCGTCGGTGGCAGCGGCGGCCCAGTCGTCGGTGCCGGTCGCCTGCCATGCACCGCAGATGGCCCGGCTCGACGACACGAGCGCGCCGCGGCCATCGGGGCGGAGGCCGGCGAGGGCATCGTGGGCCGAGCCGCCCTGGGCGCCGTAGCCGGGCACGAGGAACACCGTGTCGGGCATGCGCTCGCGCAGGGCACGAGCGTGGTCGGGGTAGGTGGCGCCGACGACCGCGCCGATGTCCGACAGCCCGCAGGAGCCCATGCGTTCGGCGCCCCAATCGGCCACCAGGTCGGCGATCGAGTCGGCGACGGTCTCGGGGGCACCGGTCTCGTCGTGGCCCAGGGAGCGGTCCTGGAGCTCGCCCGAGGACGGGTTCGAGGTCTTCACCAGGACGAAGAGGCCGTTGGTGCGCTCGCCGACGACGGGGAGCACGCCGTCGGCCCCGAGGTACGGGTTGACGGTCATCCACGACGCGCCCATTCCGGCGACCGGTTCGTCGTCGAGGCCGGGGGCACCGCCGAAGGCCATCTGGCCGTAGTGGGCGGCGGTCGAGCCGATGTCGCCCCGCTTGGCGTCGAGGATGACCGGGATCCCGGCGGCTTCTGCGTGGGCGACCGTGGCCTCGAGGGCGGCGAAGCCGGCGGAGCCGTAGGCCTCGTAACAGGCGGCTTGTGGCTTCACCGCCGCGCAGCGCCCGGCCACCGCCTCGATGATGACGACGTTGAACTCGACGAACGCGGCGGCCACCCCTGCGGGGCCGGGGCCGTGGCTGTCGAGGTACCGCCTCCGCAGCGAGTCGGGCAGCAGCGAGGGGCGCGGGTCGAGCCCGACGCACGCGATGGAACCGGTCCGCCGGATCGAATCGTCGAGGCGGTCGGCGGCGTGCACGGTGCCCAACCGTACCGCCGGCGGCGGGAGGCCGGCGGCACGGCTGGGACCTGTGGAGCGGCTCGTCAGTCGCCCGGTGGGGGGATGACGACGGTGTCGGGGAGGAAGGCGGCCCAGGCGAACCAGAAGGTGTCGACGTGCTCGACCGGCGTGAGCTCCGCGCCGGCCAGCGGGCCGGAGACGGCCTCGCCGAGCACGTTCCACGACGATCGGGTCCCGGTGTCGTGGATGACGTCGCCGTCGACCACGAACGACAGGAGGTCGTCGCCGAGGCGTCGGTCGAACACGCCGGTGGAGCCGATGTCGCGCCCGTAGGCGATGTCGGCGGTGTCGAGCGACGAGGACGCGCCCGGCATCCGCCACACGGTGAGCGGGCGGTCACCCAGGTCGACCTCGACCACGCCGGGAAGGCTGATCGTCTCGGTCTGGACGGCGAGGGCATCGGTGCCGTCGCGCAGGCCGATGACCCGCACCTTGGCCTGCAGCCGACCGTCGGGTTCGCCGTCGAACAGGAACGGGCTCGTCGTGACGTCGTCGTATCCGGTGTAGGGGTTCTGGCCGTAGGCCCTGGGGAAGCCGGTGTCCCGGTCGAGCACCAGCGCCTCGGGGTGGGCGGCGAGCGCGGCGGCCCAGCCGACCGTGGACGTGGGGAAGGTCTCGAGCAGGGTTCCGGTGAGCAGGCCGGCCACCGCCTGGCCGGTGAAGTGGCTCCACAACGACTCGGTCTGGCGGTCGTACATCACCAGCGCAGAGTTGTAGAGCCGGCCCGACGTGCCGAAGTCGAGGAGTGCCTCGCCGAGCTCGGTCTCGATCCGTCGGTCGTAGGTGATGGCCGAGTTGCAGAGCGGGCAGTACGAGACGGTGACCGGCACGCCCCCGATGGCGGTGTTCACCAGCTCGTGCCAGGTCATGATCTGGACGGGGAAGACCCGGGTCTCGCCTGCGACCTCGACCACCAGCACCGGCTCGACGTCTGCGAGGAAGTCGACCTCGTTCGCGGGGGTGTAGTGGGGCTCGTCGATCGGCGGGATGCCGTCCGGCGGCGGTCCGCCGCTGATGATGCGTCGGGTG
The DNA here is from genome assembly GCA_041618235.1 of Acidimicrobiales bacterium. Lineage (GTDB taxonomy): Bacteria > Actinomycetota > Acidimicrobiia > Acidimicrobiales > Salinilacustritrichaceae > Salinilacustrithrix. The sequence continues at coordinate 4,817 of JBFJNI010000127.1, read as the reverse complement.
TCGACCAGTGGTTGGGGAAGGCCGTCGGCGTCGGGATCGTCGAGCGCGGACGGGCCGGTGGGGAGGTTGGTGTTCGCCTCCGGCACGCCCTCGGTCGCCAACGAGCCTGCGTCGTCACCGGAGCAGGCGGCGGCGGTGAGCGCGGTGGCGGCCAGGAGGATGAGGAATCGACGCATCGGGCGGGGAACCCGCCGGCGCCCCCTCTCGATTCCCCCGGCCGGGTGTCAGCTCATCCGCACGACCGGCACTTCTCGTCCGGCCCGTGCTTGTGGCCGTCGGCGGCGTGCTCGAAGCGGGCACCCTCGGTGACGGCGTAGACGGAGCCCTCGCGCTTGAAGACCGGCGGCTCGCCTCGCTCCCACGAGCCGTAGGCGAAGCGCTTGCCCTTGTTCGTCTTCATCATCAGGCCCTGACCCTCCTTGCCGGTCTCGTCGCGGTTGCGGCCCTGGGGGTCCCACCAGATCTCGACGAAGTCCTTGATGGCCGTGTAGCTCTCCGGCGTGAACTTCACCCGGACGGCGGCGGGTTGGCCGCCGCGCACGCCGGCGTTCCACAGGCCCTTGGCATACGTCTGGGCGTTGAGCGTCGGGCCGGCGTTGTGGATGCCGGCGAAGAGCAGGCTGAACCCGGGCTCACGCACGTTGATCTGGGTGCCCTCGTCGCCGCGGGCCGAGCTGTCCTTCATGTGGTGGTACTCGCCGTAGGCGGCGGTCTTCGACACGTCGTCGGGGAAGATCGGGATCGGGCTGATGCCGAACGCGTTCGACCACTGGGCCTGGTCGTAGGTGCGCCCGAAGAAGGTGGTGTCGGTGAGGGCGGTGCCGGTGATGAGCCACTCGGGGAAGTACTGCTGCTGCGTGGCGCCCTGGGTGAAGAAGATCGGGGTGATCGGGTCGCATGCGCACATGAGCGTCGAGACGCCGGCCGACTTCATCTGGGCGAGGATGTTGGTGGCCTGGTCCTGGCCCCTCGCGGCGTCGTAGGTGTAGGCCACCTTCTTGGTGAGCTGCACGCCGTGGTTGGCCAGGAGCTTCTCGAAGTGGGCCACCGAACCCTTGATGTTCGGGTTCACGCGGCTGCCCGTGCCCTCGATGTAGATCAGCCCGAACTTGCGCTTGCTCGCGGTCATGCCCACGGGCAGCTCACCGGCGTGGATGGCGTTCTTCCCCGCCAGCCGCTTGCCGATGTACTCGCTCAGGTGGTCGTAGTACTCGTCGAGTTCGGGGAGGATGCCGTACACGAACGGCGCGTTCTGCTGATAGAACGCGCTCGGCTCGCTGGTGGTGCAGAGGCAGATGATGCCCCGCGCGGCGAGCTCAGCGGCGGTGACGTTCGAGGCACCCATCACCGCGAACGGCTTGATCTCGGTGGCGATCTTGACCGCGTCGGCCTTGAGGGCCGCGTCGTCGTCGCTGTCGGCGGTCGACTCGAAGAAGATGAGCTCGACCTGGCGCTTGTAGGTCTCGGAGTGGACGTTGAAGTAGCGGGTGAGCGTGGCGGCCACGTCCTTGGTCTGCGGCCGTGGGTCGTCGGCGCCGATGGCCCGCAGCGCGGCGTCGGTGGCCGCCGACGTCTTCGGGAAGTAGTAGACGACCTTGATCTTGTCGGCGCTCACACCGATGCCGGTGTTGCCGCCGTTGTCGCCGGTGAACACCGGGACGCAGTCGGGGGAGTACAGCGAGAAGGCGGGCATGTTGCCGTCGGTACGGCAGTCGGTGTTCTCGAGGCCCGAGCCGGCCGCGCCCTTCACGGTGCCGGCGCCGGCCGACGGCCCGGCGACGAAGTTGCTGCCGCTGGCGCCGCCGCCACCGCCTGCACCGCCGCCACCGAGGCCGTCGCCGGCGCCGCCCGCGTTGCCGAGACCGAGCGGGTCGTCGCCGTCGAGGCCGCCGTTGGCGCCGCCCAGGTCGTCGTCGGTGCCCGTGCCGTCGAGGCCGCCGTTGGCGCCGAGGCCGTCGGAGGGCTCGCCGGCGTCGAAGCCGCCGGGTGAGGTCGACAGCGACTGCCCGTCGCTGTTGCCGGGCAGCAGGACCACCAGCAGCGTCAGCACGGCCGCCACGGCGATGATCGGTCCGTACCGGTCGAAGATGTCCCGCAGCGACAGTTCCATTCGAATCCCCCAGGGTTCGCAGGTGTGGCCCTACCCCCGTACGGCCGATGGCGCGGTATTCGACGGCACACCGCTGGTTCTCCTGCTGCCGAACGGACATTTGTCACAGATCCGGCAGGAAGCGGTCAGGAACGCGTCGAAGTCCATCGCCACAGGGGTCACCGACGAGTTCCGGGGGGAACGGATGGCGGAAGAGACGGCGCCGGATTCCAGCGCCACGGCGACGAGTCTGCTGACGAGGATCGACCGCTTCGTGCAGGACGACGACGTCAAGCGCGGGTTCACCACCACGGCCCTCGTCCTCGCCTTCTTGATCTTCGTCGGCTTCCTCTACCCGGCGCCGGCCGCCATCCTCTTCCTCGGGGCAGTGCTCGGGTCGCTGTCGGCGCTCACCGCCATGGGCCTGGTCCTGATCTATCGCGCCAACCGGGTCATCAACTTCGCCCAGGGCGACCTCGGCGCCCTGGCCGGCGTGCTCTCGGTCTCGCTCATCGGCGGACCCGGCTGGGGCTTCTTCCCCTCGGTGCTCGTCGGCGTGGTCGCCGCGCTCCTCATGGGTGCCTTCATCGAGGTCACCTTCGTCCGGCGCTTCGCCAAGGCGCCCCGGCTCATCCTCACGGTCGCCACCATCGGCATCGCCCAGCTCCTCGCCGCCGGCCAGCTCGGCATCCCGGTCCTTTTCGGGTTCAGCCTCGCCCCGCAGGACTTCCCCACGCCCCTCGACTTCTCGTTCTCGTGGGACCCCGTCGTCTTCCGCGGCAGCCACGTCTTCGCCATCATCGTCGTGCCGATCGTGGCCGCGGCCCTGGCCGCGTTCTTCCGGTTCACCCGCATCGGGATGGCGGTGCGGGCGTCAGCGGAGTCCGCTGACCGGGCGCTGTTGCTCGGCATCCCGGTCAAGCGCATCGGCACGCTGGTCTGGATCCTCGCCGCCGGCCTCTCGGGCACGGCCGCCCTGTTGCGGGCGCCCATCGTCGGCGTCTCGATCGGCACCGTCCTCGGCCCCGGCCTGTTGCTCCGTGCGCTGGCCGCGGCGGTCATCGGCCGGATGGAGAACCTCAACCGCACCTTCGCCGCCGCCGTCGTGCTCGGCATGGTCGAGCAGGCCGTGATCTGGCACACGGGCCGCACGCTCGTGGCCGACGCCGTGCTGTTCTTCGTCATCATCGGCGCCCTGCTCCTGCAGTTCCGCACCACGGTCTCGCGGGCGGTCGAGAAGGGCCAGAGCTCCTGGCAGTCCATCAGCGAGGTGCGCCCCATCCCCGCGCAGCTTCGTCACCTGCCCGAGATCCGCTGGGGCTTCGGCAGCGTGAAGGCCGTGGTCGGTGTGGCGCTGCTGGTCCTGCCGCTCCAGCTCGGGGCCCGCAGCGTGAACCTGCTGTCCTACGGCGTGATCCTGTCGATCCTCGCCATGTCGTTGCTGATCCTCACCGGTTGGTCGGGCCAGATCAGCCTCGGGCAATGGGCCTTCGCCGGCTTCGGCGCCGCATTCGCCGGCACGGCGGCGCAGAACGGCTGGAACTTCTTCCTCACCCTCGTGGTGGCCGGCTTGGCGGGCGTGGTCGTGGCGGTGCTCATCGGCCTGCCGGCCCTGCGCATCCGGGGCCCGTTCCTGGCCGTGGCGACGTTCGCCCTCGCGCTGGCGGGGTCGTCGTTCTTCCTCAACGGCGAGTTCGCCGCCTTCGACTGGTACGTGCCCGACCCGGCCGAACGCATCCTGCGGCCCACGCTGTTCGGCAAGTTCGACCTCGAGTCCGAGTGGACCTACTACTACGTGTCGCTCGCCATCCTCGCCGTGGTGCTGATCTCGATCCGCTCGCTACGCGCCAGCCGCACGGGCCGGGTGCTGGTCGCCGCCCGCGACAACGAGCGCGCCGCCCAGGGCTACGGGGTGAACCTGATCCGCGCTCGGCTCACCGGCTTCGCCCTGTCGGGCTTCTATGCCGCCCTCGCCGGCGGCCTGTTCGCCTATCACCAGCACGCCATGCTCGGCAGCCCGCTCCAGCCGGCCGAGAGCATCACGCTGTTCTCCATCGTGGTCTTCGGTGGGCTCGGCTCGACCACGGGCGTCCTCATCGGCGTCGCCTGGTTCCAGTTCCTCACCTACTTCGTCGGCTCGCCAGAGGTGCGCCTGCTCACCACGGGCTTCGGCCTGCTGCTGGTGCTGCTGTTCTTCCCCGGCGGCCTCGGCCAGGTCGTCTACGGCACGCGCGACAAGATCCTGCGGCGGGTCGCGGTGAAGCGCGGCATCGTGGTGCCGTCGCTGCTCGCCGACGTGCGGGTCGACGACGATCTTCCCGATCCGCCCGACGACCCGTCGTCGGCCGAACCCACCGCCATCGAGGTGATCGAGGTCGAGGCCGAGCGAGACGACACCAAGATCCTGGCCGAGGTCCGGTCATGAGCGTCCACGAGCAAGGCCCGCCCACGCCGGCGGCCGACATCCCCGACGAGCTGCTCGAGGAACTCGGCGTCGCCGTCGACACCAAGAACATCCGCGCCCGGCTCCGCGCCATCGGCAACCGCTCGTCGCTCGTCCCCCTGGCCATCCTGTTCGGCCTCAACGCGGTCGACGAGCTCGACCGCTCGGCGTTCGGCGGGCTCACGCCCGAGATCCGCGACGCGTTCGGCCTCGACCTCCAGGGCATCCTCACCGTGGTCGCGCTGGTGTCGTTCCTGGCCCTCGGCGGCCAGGTGCTCGTCGGCT
>JBFJNI010000126.1:0-10265 GCA_041618235.1 Acidimicrobiales bacterium | reverse complement strand
GCCAGCCGTGCCGAAGAGGACCGGGTGCTGGCCACGCCGACCGTGATCCGTCTGGCTCCCTTGCCTAGGGTCCGACTCGTGGGCGACTTGTCCGCTGCGCACCAGCGAGACGAGATCGATCACCTGCTGTTCGACCTGTGAACCCTCGTCCGACCAACGTCGACACACCTGTCGCACTTGAGGAGCTGTCATGACCAACAAGCTCGAGAAGCTGCCCACGGGCGTCCCCGGCCTCGACCACATCCTCAACGGTGGCCTCCCCCGAGGCCGGACCACGCTGGTCACCGGCACGGCCGGCAGCGCCAAGACGGTGCTCGGAGCGCAGTTCCTGGCGGCCGGCATCTCCCAGTTCGATGAGCGCGGCGTGTTCGTCACGTTCGAAGAGACGCCGGACATGCTCCGGACGAACTTCGACTCGTTCGGATGGGACGTCGAGCAGTGGGAGGCCGACGGCAGCTGGACCTTCGTCGACGCGTCGCCCGACTCGTCCGACGCCGAGTTCGTGGGCCGCTACGACTTCCTCGCCCTCATCGCTCGCATCCAGGGAGCGGTCGACACGCAGGGCGCCACCCGCGTCGTGCTCGACAGCATCGCCGCCGTCTTCACCGAGTTCCCCGACCAAGCCGTCGTGCGCCGCGAACTGCGCCGCATCGCCGAGTCGCTGCGGGCCATGGGCGTCACCGCACTCCTGACAGCCGAACGTACCGACGAATACGGCGAGGTGGCCCGCTTCGGCGTCGAGGAGTACGTCGCCGACAACGTCATCATCCTGCGCAACGTCCTCGAGAACGAGTCCACCCGCCGCACGATGCAGGTCCTCAAGCTGCGTGGCACCGACCACCGGAAGGGCCAGTACCCCTTCACCATCGCCGTGAAGACCGGCATCAACGTGTTGCCGCTCACCAGCACCAAGCTCCACCAGCCGTCGGGCACCGACCGCGTCTCGTCGGGCAACGAGGACCTCGACGCCATGCTCGACGGGGGCTACTTCCGGAACTCGGTGATCCTGGTCTCCGGCGCGACCGGCACCGGCAAGACCCTGACCGTCGCCGAGTTCATCGGTGCCGCCAAGGCATCCGGCGAACGCTGCCTGCTCTCGGCCTTCGAGGAGAGCCGCGACCAGATGTTCCGCAACGCCCGAGGCTGGGGCATCGACTTCGAGGAGATGGAGCGCAAGGGTCAACTCAAGGTCGTGTGCCTCTACCCCGAGGAGATGTCGCTCGAGGAGCACCTCCTGTCGATCCGCGAAGAGCTCGACACCTTCAAGCCCCAGCGCTTCGCCCTCGACTCGCTCTCGGCGCTCGAGCGCGTGTCCAGCCCCCGCAGCTTCCGTCAGTTCATCCTGGGCGTCACCTCGTGGCTCAAGGAGCGGGGCATCACCGGCATGATGACCTCGACCACCCCCACCCTGCTCGGCGGCGAGTCGGTCACCGTGTCGCACATCTCCACGCTCACCGACACCATCATCCTGCTGCGCTACGTCGAGATCCTCGGTCAGGTCCGCCGCGGCCTCGCGGTGCTCAAGATGCGGGGCTCGACCCACGAGAAGGACATCCGCGAGCTCATCATCAACAGCGACGGCATGAACCTGGGGCTGGCGTTCACCAAGGTCAGCGGCATCCTGGCCGGCATGCCGACACAGGCACCCCTCAGCGAGCTCGACCGGCTCCAGGAGATCATCGACGAGAGCGGGCTCGGCTAGCTGCTCTCCGGCGGGGGAACCCGGCCCTCGGTGGCGTCGTCGCCGAAGAGCGCTCGGCTCCAGTGCTCGACGTCGGGACCCCGGCGAAGGTGGTGGCCGCCGTCGACGCCCAGCGCTTCGCCCGTGACCCACGACGACTCGGGCCCGCACAGGTAGCGAACCGCCTGCGCGATGTCGTCGACCGTTCCCACGCGACCGAGCGGCATCTGGGCCAGATAGTCGGCCTTGACCTGAGGGTCGCCATCGAGCGCGCTGGCGAGCTCGGTCGGCACCAGCCCCGGACGGACGGCATTGACCCGCACGCCGGCCGGACCCAGCTCGTCGGCGGCGGTGCGGATCAGCGTCTCCAAGCCCGCCTTCGACACGCAGTACACCGACATGAACCGATGCGTCAGCGGTGCGGCGATCGACGAGATGCCCACGAAGCTCCCGCCGCCGGCTCGGACCATGGCGGCGGCCGCGTGCTTCAGCGTGAAGAACGCGCCGGTGAGGTTGATCGAGATGATGTCGTTCCACTGCTCGGCCGACATCGCGACCACGGGTGCCAGGGTGCCGCTGCCCGCCGCCGCGACGCAGAGATCGAGGTTGCCGGTGGGCGCGGCGGCGTGCGTGACGGCGTCGACGACCTGGTCCTCGTCGGCGACGTCGCAGACGACGTGCTGCACCGTCGCGCCGTCGGGAGCATCGGCACGCAGTCCGTCGGCGGCGGCGACGAGCTTGGCCTCGGTGCGGCCGGCCAGGGTGACCGAGGCGCCGTCGCGCAGCAGCGCGGCAGCGCAGGCGAGGCCGATGCCGCTGCCACCACCGGTGACGAGGGCGGCCTTCCCGGCCAGGGAACCGGGGCCGGTGGCGGGAGCGATGGGGTCCGGAGGTGTCGACATGACCGGAAACCTAGAGTCGCCGGCGATGACCGCACCGGAGGCACCGAGTCCACACCGCCCGCCGGGGCCGCTCGAGGGCATCGTCGTCCTCGATCTCACCCGCGTGCTGTCCGGTCCGATCTGCGGTCGGGCCCTCGCCGATCTCGGCGCCCGGGTGGTCAAGGTCGAGCCGCCGGCAGGTGACCTGACCCGCTTCTCGATCCCGCGCCACGGCGCCATCAGCGGCTACTACGCCCAGCAGAACAGCGGCAAGGAGAACGTCTCGATCGACCTCGACACCGCCGAGGGGCGCGACGTGCTGCGCCGCCTCGCCGACCGCGCCGACGTCGTCCTCGAGAACTTCCGCCCGGGCGTCTGCGACCGCTGGGGCATCGGCTACGAGACGGTCGCCGCGTCGAACCCGGGCGTCGTCTACGGCTCGATCACGGGGTTCGGCCAGACCGGGCCCTGGTCCCAGCAGCGGGCCTACGCCGTCGTGGCCCATGCCATCGGCGGGCTCACCCACCACCAGCTCGAGCACCAGGAGATCGTCGCCGGACGGGCGGTGCTGGCCAACGACGCGTTCTCGCACGGCGACGTCTACACCGGCCTGCTCGCCCTGTCGGGCATCCTCGCCGCGCTGTTCGCGCGCGAGCGCACCGGCACGGGCCAGCACGTCGACGTGTGCATGATCGACGCCATGCTCTTCGTCAACGAGCACGTGCAGGAGCGCCTGGCCGGGGAGACCGAGGCCGGCGACCCGGCCATCCTCGGCAGCGGCTGGTCGCCCGTCGTCGAGGTGGCCAGCGGCGAGCGGGTCAGCATCGCCGGCGACCCCGGCGGCGTCGCCTACGAGTCGTTCCTCCGCCTGCTGGGCCGCGACGACCTCCTCGCCGATCCGTCGATGCAGACGTGGGAAGGCCGCCGCGCCCGGTCCGCCCACCTCCGCGACGACGTACGCGAGTTCTGCTCGCACGTGCCCACCGCGGACGCACTCGTCGCCCTGCTCGACGACGTCGGCCTCGCCGCCGGCGTCGTCCACCCGGTCGAGGACCTGGCCGGCTCCGAGTTCGTCGCCCACCGCGGCTCGATCGTCGCGGTCGACGACCGTTCCGGTGGCGCCTTCGCCATCCCGCAGGCGCCGTGGCGCTTCTCCGACGCCACCGCCGAGGTGGCCGGGCCGCCGGCCTGGCGAGGCGAGCACAACCGGCAGGTGTGCGCCGACCTCCTGGACTGCACCGACGCCGAGATCGAGGCCCTCGAGGCCTCCGGCGCACTCGTCGCCCGACCGCCCCGCCGCTGACGGAGCCGACCGTGCCGGAGCCGCTCCTCCCCATGAAGGCCACCGCCGGCGACCTGCCCACCGGCGACGAGTGGTGGTACGAGCTCAAGTGGGACGGCATGCGCCTCATCGTCACCGTCGAGGGCGACGACGTCCGCCTCACCTCCGCCAACGGCAAGGACGCCACTGCCTCGTACCCCGAGCTCGCGGGTCTGGGCGCGGCGTTGGGGGTGTCGTCGGCGGTGCTCGACGGCGAGGTCGTGGCCTTCGACGACCAGGGCCGGCCGGACTTCGGTCGCCTCCAGCAGCGCATGCACGTGAGCAACCCCCGGGTCGCGGCCGAGAAGGCGATCGAGGTACCCACCGTCCTGGCGCTCTTCGACCTCCTTGCGCTCGACGGGCAGTCGCTCGTCGATGTGCCGCTGGCCGACCGGCGGCGGTTGCTCGAGTCGTTGGTGCAACCGGGCCCGCACTGGCAGGTCCCCGCCGTGCACGACGACGGCGAGGCCTTGCTGGCAGCCGCCGAGGAGCGCGGCCTCGAGGGACTGATCGCCAAGAAGCGGGGGTCGCGCTACGCCGTGGGCAGCCGCACGCGGGAGTGGATCAAGGTCAAGATCCGCCGCCGGCAGGAGTTCGTCGTGGGCGGCTGGGCACCCGGCAACGGTGGACGGTCGTCGAGCATCGGCGGGCTGCTCGTCGGCTACCACGACGGCGCCTGCGGGCCCTTGCGGTACGCGGGGCGCGTCGGCAGCGGCCTCACCGAGACCGAGCGCCGCCTGCTGCTCGACCGCTTCTCCACCCTCGCCGTCGACATCTGTCCGTTCGATCCGCCGCCACCTCGGATGCACGCGGCCGGCGCGGTCTGGCTGGACCCGCAGGTCGTGGTCGAGGTCGCCTACGCCGAGTGGACCGGCGACGGTCGACTGCGCCACCCCACCTACGCCGGTCGGCGCGACGACAAGGACGCGGCGGACGTCACCGCCGACCCGTGAACGGCCGGCCGCGGGGGCATGTCGCGGCGGGACGGCGCGTGCGCGAGGCTACGAGCCGATGGCAGCGAGCAACGGCAGGCGCGCGTGAGCGGTGACGTCATCCGCATGACGATCCCGGCGATGCTCGCCTACGTCCGCGTCCCGCGCGTCGCCATCGCCGGCCTCGCCACCCGTTCGGGCTTCAGCTACGACGAGGTCGAGGACCTCCGCCTCGCCATGGGCGAGGTGTGCCAGGTGCTGCTCGACGGCGCCGATCGCACGGGCACGCTCATCATCTCCTTCGCCGTCGAGCGGGGGAAGATGGAGGTCGACGTCATCGCCGACGGCCCCGCCGGCCGCAACGACGGCACCAGCGAACGACTCGCCGAGCAGATCCTGGAGGCCACCGTCGGCAAGATCACCGTCGCCGACGAAGGCCGCCGCATCTCGTTCTCGAAGACGGCCGCCGACGACGACTGATCCCGGTCAGTCGTCGCGTAGGAAAGCGGTGTCGTCACCGCTGACATCACCGATGGCGTCGGCCGCCACGGCTGCCGACAGCACGTAGAAGGTCGACACCGCCTCGGTGCACACCTCGCCCTTGTGGTCGAGGATGCGTCCGACCGTGTCGATGGTCTCCTTGGTCGAGCCGGTGACCTCGGCCTCGGCCGTGTAGGTCTTGCCGACCCGGACGGGCTTGCGGAACTCGACGGTGGTCTTGGTCGTCACGGCGAACTTGCCGCCGACGGCGATGGTGGCCCACGACTGGACCTCGTCGAGCACGGTGTGGGCGATGCCGCCGTGCACGTAGCTGGGGGCGCCGGAGAACGCGTTCTCGAGCTGGAACTCGGCGGTCACCACCTCGCGTTCGTCGTCGTGGAAGAACGGGATCTGCAGACCCTGGTCGTTGGTGGGCTCGCAGACGAAGCAGTTCGAGGAGAACCCCCACCGCTCGTTGGTCAGACGGGTCAGGGCCATGAACGGACGTTACCGGCCGCTGGAACCGAATCCGCCGGTGTCACGCGCGCTGGGCGGCAGCTCGTCGACCGCGTCGAACCGGGCGTCGGCCACCGGCCGGATCACCAGCTGCGCGATGCGGTCGCCGCGGTGCACCTGGTAGTCGGCGGCCGGGTCGGTGTTCACCAGGATCACCTTGAGCTCGTCGCGGTACCCCGCGTCGATGAGCCCGGGGCTGTTGAGGACGGTGACGCCGTGGCGCAGCGCCAGACCCGACCGCGGCTGCACGAACCCCGCCCATCCGTCGGGCAGGGCGAGGGCGATGCCGGTGGGGACCAGCGCCCGACCACCGCCGGCGCCGAGCAGGACGTCTTCGCGCGCCACCAGGTCGGCGCCGGTGTCGCCGGGGTGCGCGTACGACGGGAGGGGGAGCTCGGGATCGAGGTGGCGGACGGGAATGATCAGCTGGGACACCCCCGGCACGATAGGAGGGCGATACCGTCGCCCGGATGCTGGCATGGATGGACCTGGAGATGACGGGGCTCGACCCCGCTCGGCACGTGATCGTCGAGATCGCGACGCTCCTCACCGACGACGACCTCAACATCGTCGCCGAGGGCCCCGACCTCGTGGTCCACGCCACCGACGCGCAGCTGGCCGAGATGGACGAGGTGGTCGTGCGCATGCACACCGAGTCGAAGCTGATCGACCGCATCAAGGCCTCGACCATCGACCTCGCCACCGCCGGAGCCGAGACGCTCGCGTTCCTCCAACAGCACATCCCCGAGGCCCGCACGGTGCCGCTGTGTGGCAACTCCATCGGCACCGACCGTCGCTTCCTGGCGACCTACCTGCCGGAGGTCGAGGAGTTCCTCCACTACCGCAGCGTCGACGTCTCCACGCTCAAGGAGCTGGGCCGGCGCTGGGCACCCGAGATCGTGAAGGCCGCGCCGACGAAGACCGGTGCCCACCGAGCCCTCGACGACATCCGCGAGTCGCTCGCCGAGCTCCAGTACTACCGCTCGACGCTGTTCAGCGATCGGGCGTCCGGCGCGGCCGGGTCGGGATCCGACGCCCCCGCCAGCTGACCCGGCCGGTTGCGGTCGCCCACACCGATCGCACGAAGACCACCAGGAAGAGCGCGGTCGACACCGGGAACGTGACAGCCACCCACCGGTGGAACCGACCGACCCGGCGTCCCATCCACCAGCACTGAGCGGCGACCACCGCGTAGAGCAGCCCGGCGCGGAGCAGATCGTCGACCTGCCCCGCGACGACCGCCCGGACCGGCGCCACGCTCGCCTGCACCAGCAACGTCAGCCACGCGGCGACCAGGAGCGTGGTCGAACGACGGACGGCGGCGGCGCCGGCGGCCAGGTTCTTGGTGAAGCCCTCGAGCAGCTGACCGAAGCCCTCGGGATACATGCGGAAGCTCGCGGCTTCGCCACCGCTGAAGATGGTGACCGGCGAGCCCAGCGAGCGGTAGCGAGCAGCGAGGGCGATGTCCTCGACCACCGAATCACGCACGGCCTCGTGCCCACCGGCGCGCTCGAGATCGGCACGGGTGGTGGCGAGCACGGGACCGAACGCCCCTCGGCTGCCCCACCGGCGCCCGAGCGGGGTGGCGGCGTCGGTGCCGGCGAACCCGACGATGTTGAAGACCATGGCGAGGTGCTCGACCGCACGCACCGGCCGGTGGGTGGGCTGGACGCTCACCAGGCCGCCGTGCTGTGCGAGCTCGTCGACGACGGCGGCCAGGCCACCGGGGGCGAAGCGCACGTCGGCGTCGACGAAGACCAGGACGTCGCCGTTCGCGACCGCGGCGCCCTGGGCGCAGGCCCACGACTTGCCGACCCAACCCTCGGGCAGCGGCTTCGACTCGACGAGCCGAGCGCCGCCCACCACCGCCTGGGCTGCGGTGCCGTCGGTCGAGCCGTCGTCGACCACCACGACATCGGTTCCCACCGGCAGGCTCGCCAGGAGACGGGGCAGCGAGCGCTCCTCGTCACGGGCCGGGATCACGACGGTGACCCCGCGGAGGTGCGCGCCCCCGATGGGCGTGGCGAGCCGCAGCGCGCGGACCTGCCACAGCAGCCAGCACCCGACCGCGAGCCGGAGGACGACCAGCGCGACATCGACGCCGCTCATGTCGCCCGCCCACTTGACCGACCGGTCAAGTATGGTCCGGACCCATGGCAACCCGGCAGGAGCAGGAGCCCGCATCGACCGAGGTCACCGAGGTCGCGCCCGACATCCTGCGGATGCAGTTGCCCATCCAGCTCCCCGGACTGGGACACGTCAACACCTACGCCTTGTGCGACGACCGGGGCCTCGCGGTGGTCGATCCCGGCCTCCCCGGCAAGGCGTCGTGGAACGCGCTGAATGCCCGCCTGAAGTCGGCCGGCTACAAGATGCAGGACATCCACACCGTCATCGTGACCCACAGCCACCCCGATCACTTCGGCGGAGCCGGCCAGATCCGCCACGAGACCGGCGCCGACGTCGTGACGCACACCGCGTTCCGCACCTGGCTCGACCCCGACGAGGGCGACGATGCCGGTCCGGACGAGCTTCCCGACGACGCCCCCGCGACGGGCGAACGGATGTCGCCGTGGGGCGTCGAGCAGCCGTGGGGCGGTGGCACGTTCAAGCCGCCGATGAAGCGACGCTTCGCCTACAAGGCCATGCGGCTCATGGGCCAGCGGTTCATGAAGGCACCCGAGCCCAGCATCCGCGTCGCCGACGCCGACATCGTCTCGTTCGGGCGTCGTGAGTGGGTGGCGGTGCACACGCCGGGCCACACCAGCGACCACCTCTGCCTCTACTCGCCCACCGACGGCGTCGTCCTCGCCGGCGACCACGTGCTGCCCACCATCACACCGCACATCTCCGGGCTCGTCGCCGGCGCCGACCCGCTGTCGCAGTTCTTCGCCAGCCTCGATCGCATGACCGAGCTCGAGGGCGTCACGCTGGCGCTGCCGGCCCACGGCCACCCCTTCGCCGACCTCGCCGGCCGCGCGGTCGACATCAAGATCCACCACGAGGAACGGCTCGACAAGCTCCGGGCCGCCGCGGCCGCCACCGGCGAGGCCAGCGTGGTCGAGCTGTCCCAGCACCTGTTCAAGAAGCGGTCGTGGGGCCGGATGGCCGAGTCGGAGACCTACGCCCACCTCGAGCACCTGCGCCACGCCGGCGAGATGACGTCGCGGCGCATCGACGACCAGCTCAACTACGAGCTCGTGCCCGCACCCGCCGAATCCTGACCCGCCGAATCCTGACCCACCGGCATCGGGGCCCACGGCCGCACCCGTGCGGTCGAGCAGGTCCGGCCGTCGACCGAGATCCACAGGTCGAAGCCACTGGCCGGGTCGCCGGCGACGACGTCACGAACCGCGACCTCGGGCGCCGCGTCCATCTCGATCGCCATTGGGTGCTCGACCGAGACGCGCAGCGGTGCTCGCAGCTCGGGGCGGTCGGCGAGGGCGTCCTCGACCGGCACCCACGAGACGGCGTTGTTCACGTGACCCATCATGTCGAAGTCGCAGAACCGCAGCGGGAACGGCCGGCAGGCGTCGACGTGGTCGGGCCGAGCCTCGTGGTGGAGCCGCGCCCGGACCTTGCGTCCGCCGGCGGCCTCGGCATAGCGGCCCCCGAACCGTTCGGGGAGACGTGCCGGACGGCCGTCGCGGTCGAGGTGCACCCACAGCACGGCGGCGTCGACCTGGCCGCCGGCGTCGCCCACGATGCGGACCCGCCGCTCGGCCCACCGGGCACCGATGCCCGAGCACCACGTCGTGACCGTGACCATGTCGCGGAAGGACGGGAAGGCCCGCACCCCCATGTCGACGCGGCGCACGACCCACGGTTCGTCGGCGGGGAAGCCGGCATCGGTGGTGTCCTCGTCGGAGACGTCCTGGAGCATCCGGGCGAGGGCATCGAGGCGGGTCCGGCCCTTGGGTGACCCGTCGGCGAGGTGGACCCGCCGCCGGTGCCCGTAGGTGCGGCCCACGGCGGGCACGTCGATGTCGAGCGGATCGTCGTTCACAGGATCGTGCGCTTCGGCCGGTGCATCAGCCCATCCTGCCAATCGCGCGACTTTCGCGAGGTTTCCGATAAATCAATTGACTGATCCGTCAGGTCCGTGGTGCCATGTCCGAACGGAACAAGGCGGTCCAATCGACCCGCCCTCGCTCCGGACAGACTCCGCCAGCCCACTCGACACGCCGAAAGAGGTGACTCCGATGCTCTCGACCTCGTCTCGCTTCACGCAGACGCTCGACCCGACCACCGGGGTCGTCTGCGTGTCGTCCTCCCGCGTGCCGTCGGCTGCCGCCGCCACCGTTTCGGGCTACCCGACCGTCAATGCCTTTGGTGGTTCGTGGACCCTGATCGAGCGCAAGCCGATGCCCATGGTCGACCTCCACCCCGATCGATGGCCTCTGCAATCCACATCCTGACTGGTTCAGTCAGGACGCAAGGACCGCAGAGGCCGT
>JBFJNI010000125.1:0-10602 GCA_041618235.1 Acidimicrobiales bacterium | reverse complement strand
GGCCGCCGAGCGGCGTGGCGACTACCTGGGCAAGACGGTCCAGGTCATCCCCCACATCACCGACGAGATCAAGCGGCGGATCACCAACGTCGCCGGCGACGACGTCGACGTGGTCATCACCGAGGTCGGCGGCACGGTGGGCGACATCGAGATCCTGCCCTTCCTCGAGGCCATCCGGCAGTTCCGGCTCGACGTGGGTCGGGGCAACGTCTGCTACGTCCATGTCACCCTCGTGCCCTTCATCGGTCCGTCGGGCGAGCAGAAGACCAAGCCGACGCAGCACTCGGTCACCGAGCTGCGCAGCCGGGGCATCCAGCCCGACGCCATCGTCGTGCGTTCGGCCGACCCGATCCCGGAGGACCTCAAGAACAAGATCAGCCGCCTGTGCGACGTCCACCAGGACGGCGTGGTGAACGCGGCCGACGCCGGCAACATCTACGAGATCCCGCTGGTGCTGCACGAAGAAGGACTCGACGCGGTGGTGTGCGACGTGCTCCAGCTCACCGACCTTCCCGATCCCGACCTCACCGAGTGGGAGGCCCTGGTCAGCAAGGTCGAGGCCGCCGACAAGCCGGTGCGCATCGGCATCATCGGCAAGTACATCGCTCTCCAGGACGCCTACCTGTCGGTGGTCGAGGCCACCAAGCACGGCGGCTTCGAGCACGGCGCGAAGATCGACTTCGAGTGGATCCAGGCCGAGGAGGTCGAGGGCCTCATGGCCGACGGCCGGCTCAAGGACCTGGACGGCATCGTGATCCCCGGTGGTTTCGGCGAGCGGGGCACCGAAGGCAAGATCGCCGCGGCTGCCTACACGCGCGAGAACGACATCCCCTGTCTCGGCCTGTGCCTCGGCCTCCAGATGATGGTCGTCGACTACGCCCGCAACGTGTTGGGTCTGCCCAAGGCGAACTCCACCGAGATGGACCCGGCGACCCCCGACCCCGTCATCACGATCATGCCGAGCCAGCACGACGTCACCGACATGGGCGGCACCATGCGCCTCGGCGCGTACGTCGCGCAGCTCACGCCTGGTTCGCAGGTGGCCGAGGCGTACGGATCGTTGGTCGTCTCCGAGCGCCATCGGCACCGCTACGAGTTCAACCCGAGGTACCGCTCGCGCTTCGAGGGCTCCGACCTGTTGCTGTGCGGCGAATCGCCCGACGGGCGGCTCATCGAGTTCATCGAGCTGCAGGGCCATCCCTTCTGGGTGGCCACCCAGGCCCACCCCGAGCTCAAGAGCCGGCCCACCCGTGCCGCACCGCTGTTCAAGGCGTTCGTGGCTGCGGCGCTTGCTCGGGCCGAGGGTCGCATGCCGCACCTGTTCGATCTCGACGCGCCCTCCGACCGCGAGGCCGAGCCCGCCGCGGAATCGTCGAGTGTCGGCGCCGAGTGACCGTTCCTGACGCTGGGCCCGACACCGGGCCCGACGCCAGCCCGGCCGCGGGCTTCCGGCTCGTCGGCGAGGAGGTCGTCCACCGCGGGTACGCCATCGAGGTCAGCGTCGGCACCTTCGAGGCGCCCGACGGCCACCGCTTCGTGCGCGACATCGTCCATCATCCGGGTGCGGTGGGTGTGGTGCCCCTCCACGACGACGGCTCCGTGACCCTGGTGCGCCAGTACCGCGCCGCCATCGAGGACGACCTGCTCGAGATACCGGCCGGCCTGCGAGATGTCTCCGGCGAGCCGCCCGACGTCACGGCGCGCCGCGAGCTCGCCGAGGAGGCAGGCCTCGACGCCCAGCGCTGCGAACCGATCGGGACCTTCCACGTGGCGGCCGGGTTCTCCGACGAGGTCGTGCATCTCTTCCTCGCCACCGGGTTGCACCCCGTGGCCAACGACCTCCAAGGGCCCGAGGAGCAGGCGATGCTGGTTGAACGACATCCCTTCGACGAGGTCTTGGCGATGATCGCCGATGGTCGGATCACCGATGCCAAGACCATCATCGGGATGCTCCGCACGCCGCGACCGTGAGCGAGCCGGCACCCCTGCCGCCGGAGATCGACGAGTACCTCACCTGGCTGCGGCTCGAACGGGGCCGTGCACAGACCACCGTCGAGGCCTATCGCCGCGACCTGACGCACTGGTGCTCGTACCTCCGGGCCCTGGATCGCCCGGTCACCGAGGTCACCGAGGACGACCTCCTCGGCTGGATCCATCTGCTGGGTACGCAGGATCTGGCGCCCTCGACCGTGAAGCGGCGGGTCGTGGCCGCACGGAACCTGCACCGTTTCCTGGCCGAAGAGGGCATCGTGGGTGGCGACCCCGGCGCGGACGTCGCTCCGCCCTCCGTTGCTCGAGGGTTGCCCAAGGCGCTCACCGAGGCCGAGGTCGGGTCGCTCCTCGATGCCGTCGTCGGCACCGACCCGGTCACTCGCCGCGACCGAGCCATCCTCGAGACCCTCTACGGCACCGGGGTGCGGATCTCCGAACTCGTCGGGCTGTCGCTGCGAGACCTCGACCTCCACGACGGGTTCATGCGCGTCATCGGCAAGGGCGACAAGGAACGGGTCGTGCCGGTGCTCGGCGCCGCCAACGACGCGCTCGCCGAGTGGTTGACCGTCGACGGGCGGGGCGCCATGATCCCGGCCAGGTGGCGCAACCGCGACGCCGAGGACGCAGTCTTCCTCAACCAGCGCGGCGGCCGTCTCGGTCGGCAAGGCACCTGGCTGGTGGTCCGTGGTCACGGCGACCGGGTCGGTCTCGGCGACCGCCTCACGCCCCACGTGCTGCGGCACTCGTGCGCCACCCATCTGCTCGACCACGGCGCCGACATCCGGGCCGTGCAGGAGCTGTTGGGGCATGCCTCGATCGGGACGACCCAGGTGTACACGCGAGTGTCGACCGAGCGCCTGGTGTCGGCCTGGCGCCACGCGCACCCTCGAGCGACGCGTCGCTGAAAGGTCCGAAAGGGACGGGCGCGCAACCCTCCCGACCCGATGTGCCGGGCTCGTCTACCATCGCGCCATGTCCGAGACGTCACAACAGGATCCCACGGTGCGGGCAGAGCTCGAGAAGGAGCGCGATCTCCTCCGGACGAAGGTGCACGAGCTCGACGCCAAGGAAGACGACCTCGAATACGACGTGAACTTCGCCGACTCGGCCCAGGTCGCGGCCGAGCGGGGCGAGAACCGCGTGCTCTACGACCAGCTCCGCCAGGACCTCGACGACATCGAGAAGGCGCTGGAGCGCATGGACGCCGGCACCTACGGCACCTGCGAGGTGTGCGGCACCGAGATCGGCGAGGCCCGCCTCGAGATCATGCCCTCGACCCGGCACTGCATCGATCACGCCTGATTCGGCCGCTCGGCGGTGTCGCGGTTGCTCCACCTCGCTCGACGGTTCCTGGGGTCGCTCTCGCCGCGCCCGCTCGCCGCGGCCGACGCTCGATGGGTGGCCGAGCAGCTGCTGCCTGGTGAGACCGAGCTCTGGGCTCGCCTGTCACTCGCCGACCGCAAGCATGCTGCCGGCGTCGCCCGGGAGGTCGATCGCCTCCTCGACGGCGCCCCCCGGCCCGTGCTGGCGGCCGCGCTGCTCCACGACGTCGGGAAGGTCGACTCGGATCTCGGGACGCTCGCCCGTGTCGGTGCCACCGCGGTGGCGGCCGTCGTGGGTCGGGTCCGCGTCGCGGCATGGTCCGAGCGGAGCGGTCTCGCCGGTCGCGTGGGTCGTTACCTGCGTCACGACGCCATCGGTTCCCGCCTGCTCGACGAGGCCGGCTCCGCACCGCTGACCGTGGCCTGGGCCGGCGAGCACCACCTCCCGCCCGAGAAGTGGACCGTCGACCGCACCGTCGGGGCCGCGCTCGCCGCCGCCGACGACGACTGACGGTGCGTTCGTACACGGTCATCGGCGCCGGCGCGGTCGGCCTGCTGTACGGCACCCGGCTCGCGGTGGCCGGACATCCCGTGCAATGGGTGCTGCCCCACGATGCCGATCTCGTGCGCGCCCGAGGGATCTCCGTGCGGTCCGAGGGGGTCGAGCTGCGTGTCGAACCCGAGGCCCTGTCGGTCGTGACCGACCCGAGCGATGCCGCCGAGGCCGACACCGTGATCGTCGCCCTGAAGACCACGGCGAATGGCGCCCTCGACCAGCTCGTGGCTCCGGCCGTCTCTCCGGGAGCGACGGTGGCGATGTTCCAGAACGGCCTCGGTGTCGAGGACGCCGCCCGTGCTGCTGCGCCGGCCGCCGGCGCAGTGCTCGGCGCAATGTGCTTCGTGTGCGCGCACCGGACGGCGCCCGGTCGGGCCGACCACCTCGACTACGGCGCGGTCACGGTGGGGGAGCTGGGCTCGGTCGGCCCCTCGCCGGCCGCCGCCGGCCTCGTCGCTGATCTCGCTGCGGCCGGGGTCGAGGCCGCAGCGGTCGAGGATCTCGCGGTCGCCCGCTGGCGAAAGCTCGGGTGGAACATCCCCTTCAACGGCCTGTCGGTCGTGCTCGATGCCAGCACCGACGAGCTCCTGGCCGACCCGGACACCCGCGCACTGGTCGCCGACCTCATGGACGAGGTCGTGGTCGCTGCGTCCGCATGTGGCGCTGCAGTCGAACCCGGGCTGCGGGACGAGTTGCTGGCGATGACCGACGTCATGACCCCCTATGCCCCGTCGATGAAGCTCGACCACGACGGTGGTCGGCCCCTCGAGCTGGCGGCCATCTACGACGCCCCGCTGCGGGCGGCCGCCGCGGCCGGGACGCCGATGACCCGGGTGTCGGTGCTGGCCCGTCAGCTGCACCTCCTCGACCGGCGGATCCGAGCGGCTTCCGGGTCGTCGGACGCCCCGAGTACCGTCACCCGGCCGTGACCGACGTCCGCCCCGAACCCTCGCTCGAGCGGGCGAAGCAGGGATCGTTCCGTGAGCTGTTCCCGGCATCCGAGCTGCGCCTCTATGCCAGCGGCACCGTGGTCTACGTCGTGCTCGCCGTCCTGACGCACGACGTCGTCCTCAACTGGATCATGGGCCCGCTCTTCATCACGTTGTGGGCCTGGTACATCCCGCTGTTCCAGGAGCGCTGGCGGGCGCGCCGCGATCGTCCATGAGGTGTGATCGGCGATGAGCTGGGCGGCCCACGAGTTCGAGAACTTCGCGCTCCTCAAGAAGTTCGGCGTGCGCACCAGCTACCTCGGGCTCCTCGTCGGTGCGCTCGGCCCCGACTTCCTCACCAAGGCATGGACGTACTACGGCGCCGACAACCCGGCGCAGTTCCACCGCGGCTGGCCCGGCCTCGGCTTCACCACGTCCCTCGGCATGGCGGCGATCGCCGCCGCGTTCACCTTCTGGGTGTCCAAGGGCCACAAGGCGTGGGCCTGGGGCGTCGGCATCGGCTGGACGGCCCATGTCCTGACCGACACCTTCGACACGGCCGGTGCCATGGTCCTCTGGCCGTTCTGGTGGGAGAACTTCAGCTTCGGCGCGTGGAAGTACGGCGCCGGCCAGGGCAAGTTCGGCGACGCCATCGCCTACTACTCGTCGCTGGGCTTCGCCATGGACGCCCTGGCGCTGGTCCTGTTGCTCGTGTTCGCCTGGCGGACGCTCTCGCGCGACTGGTTCGAGACCATGGTGCGTCCGGTCGACGGAGCGTGGGACTGGATCCAGACCAAGTTCGCCCTGCCGGACCGTGCGTTGCTGGCCTTCTACCGCGGGTTCTTCTTCTACGGCTTCGGTCGCTTCGTGTCCTGGACGATCATCGTGCACGGAGTCGAGGGGTGGCCCTTCGACCTGACCTGGGGCTCCCCGTTCTGGGTGACGCCCTACACGCCTTGGTGACGGCTCGAGCGCCGCGCCGTGCTATTCCTGAGAGGCCCGTCCGGAGCGCGAGACCCGAGGAGACCGACATGTGTGGTGGCTGCAACGTCCTGGCCGAAGGTGCTGGCGTGTCCTTGATCATGGCCCGGTACTGGTGGGTGGCCCGACAGGGCACGAGGGCGGTCGCCGAGGCGGAGTCCGTCGCAACCGCCGCTGCGGAGGTCCCGGTCGGCTTCGTCGATCCGCTGCCCGAGCTGACACGGGTCGTCTGACGTCATGGGCGACGCCAGCTGGGCGATCTCGGCACTCCTCACGGTCGGCTTCTTCCTGATGGCCGGGAACGCCTCGGGTGCGCTTGCCCTCGGCTGGCTCGTGCTCGCCCTGGGCATGGCGGTGATCACGTTCGTGCGGTTCAAGGCTGCTCGTCAACCGAGGGACTGAGCCCGGCGCTCACCGATCGACGAGCTCGACCACGACGATGGCGACGCCCACGCCGAGGCCCAGCCCACCCAGGACGTCGAGGGGCAGATGGACGCCGACCGCCATCCGACCGATGCCCACGAGCCCGGCCAGCCCGATGGCCGCCGAGGGCCGCCGGCGGGAGACGAGGGCTGCAGCCGTGAGTGCGCCGGCCGCGGTCGACACGTGGGTCGACGGCCAGCCGAACCCGCCTGCGTCCGCGCGGACGACGACCTCGGAGGTGTAGGCCACCGGGCGCGGGCGCTCGACGGCGTCCTTCGCCACGTGGCTGGCGGCCCACGACACGCCCCCGGCGAGGACGACGGCCAGCGCCACACGCCGCCAATCGGCGTTCGAGACGACGACGGTGACCGCGGCGATCAAGAGGATGGCCGGCGTGGTGCCGAGCTGCATCACGAGTTCGAGTGCGTCGACGACGGGACCGGGCAGTGCGTTGACGACTTCGGTGGCGGCGATCTCGCCGCGCACGGCGCCATCGACGGCGAGGATCCCGGTGACGAGGAAGGTGGCGGCGCCGACGAGGCCCAGCTTGCGTTCGGGGGTCACCGGCTCGGTGTCGCATTCACGCCGGCGGCAGCAGACCGGCGGCGCGCTGTGCCCGCTCGAGGGTGGCCGAAGCGACGGTGCGGGCCTTGTCGGCGCCGGCCCGCAGGATCGCGGCCGTGGCCGCCGCGTCGCCGTGGAGGTCGGCGTAGCGCTCCTGGATGGGTCGGAGCATCTCCACGACGGCCTCGGCGCAGTCGACCTTGAGGGGCCCGTACATCCCGTAGTCGTCGGCCAGCGCCTCGGGATCTCGACCCGTGGCGGCGCCGAGGATCGACAGGAGGTTGGAGACGCCGGGCTTCTCGGCGATGTCGAAGCGGACCTCGTTGTCGGTGTCGGTGACCGCCCGCTTGATCTTCTTCTCGATGGTCTTGGGGTCGTCGAGCACGAGGATGGTGCCCTGCGGTGAGTCGAGCGACTTGGACATCTTGTTCTCGGGCTGTTGCAGGTCCATGATGCGAGCGCCGACCGGGGGGATGACGTGCTCGGGGACCACCAGGACCTCGGCCTCGCAACGGTGGTTGAAGCGGTTGGCGACGTCCCGTGCCAGCTCGATGTGCTGACGCTGGTCGTCGCCCACCGGCACGACGTCGGTGTCGTACAGCAGGATGTCCGCCGCTTGCAGCGCCGGGTAGGTGAACAGGCCGGCCGAGATGAAGTCGGCACGGTCAGACTTGTCCTTGAACTGGGTCATCCGTGAGAGCTCGCCGAAGCTGGTCGTGCACTCCATGAGCCACGCCAGGCCGGTGTGCTCGGGCACGTGGCTCTGGACGAAGAGGGTGCAGACCTCCGGGTCGAGGCCACAGGCCACCAGCAGCTGGGTGAGTGCCAAGGTGCGTTCGGCGAGCTGCATACGGTTCTGGGGAACCGTCAGCGCATGGAGGTCGACGACGCAGAAGACCGAATCCAGCGCGTGCTGATCGTCGACCCAGCGCCGGACCGCCCCGAGGTA
Organism: Acidimicrobiales bacterium; assembly: GCA_041618235.1. Lineage (GTDB taxonomy): Bacteria > Actinomycetota > Acidimicrobiia > Acidimicrobiales > Salinilacustritrichaceae > Salinilacustrithrix. The sequence continues at coordinate 2,886 of JBFJNI010000125.1, read as the reverse complement.
GTTGCCCAGGTGCACGTCGCCCGTGGGTTGGATGCCCGAGAACGCCCTCGTCTTCGCTGCGGTCATGGGCGGGCATCGTAGGGGTCGATCTCCGGCCCGCAGGACTCCGTTCGCGGATCCACCACCCGACGTCCGAGGCCATCTACGATCTCGTCTGTGTCGGTTGCTGTCGAGACCCCGGTGTTCCAGGGTCCGTTCGATCTCCTGCTCCACCTGATCCTCCAGGACCAGGTCGATCTGTACGAGGTCCGTCTGAGCGACATCGTCGACGCGTACCTGACCCACCTCGGCCAGCTCGAGTCGATGGACCTCGACGTCGCCACCGAGTTCCTGCTGATCGCCGCCACGCTCATCGAGCTGAAGTCGAAGCGGTTGCTCCCTGACGAGGGCGATGTCGACCTCGACGACGAGTTGGCCCTCTGGGAAGAGCGCGACCTGCTGCTGTCGCGGCTGGTCGAGTGCAAGACCTTCAAGGACGCCGCGGTGGCCATGGCCACCATCGCCAACGAGGCCTCCCGATCCTTCCCCCGCATCGTCGGTGTCGAGGAGCGCTTCCTCGGCCTGCTGCCCGACCTGCTCGAGCACACCACCCCTCTCGACATCCGGTCGGCCTTCCTCCGTGCCGTCGCCCCGAAGCCGGTGCCGCGGGTCGAGATCGGCCACATCCACCAGATCCGGGTCACGGTCAGCGACGCCGTCGCCGAACTGCTCGACGAGCTGCCCCGCATCGGCCGCACCACCTTCGCCGACCTCACCTCGACCCTCGTCGACCGCATCGAGGTCATCGTGCGGTTCCTCGCCGTGCTCGAGCTGTTCAAGCAGGGCTGGATCGACCTCGACCAGCCCAACACGCTGGCGTCGCTCACCGTGATCTGGGTGGGGAGTCCCGACGGACTCGACGCCGACGACCTCGGTTTCGTCGACGCCTACGACGGCTGAGTCGCTCTCGCGCCCTGGTGGGCGCCGGAACTCCTCGCCACGTGTCGCTCCCGCGTACGGTGTCGGGCGATGAGTGACGAGGAGACGACGCCGGCGCCTGTGGGCGAGGACGACCACAGCCGGACGCTGCGGCGGGGGGCCGAGGCCCTGCTGCTGGTCACCGAGCAACCGCTGGCCGTCGAGGTGATGGCCCAGCTCCTCGAGGCCTCCGTCGATCGCATCGAGCACCTGTGCACCGAACTCGCCGCCGAGTACGACGCCACCGACCGTGGCTTCCAGCTGGTCAAGATCGCCGGTGGCTGGCGATTCCAGACCCATCCCGACCTCGCGCCCTACGTCGAGCGCTTCGTCCTCGACGGCCAGTCGGGCCGGCTGTCGAACGCCGCCCTCGAGACGCTGGCCATCGTCGCCTACAAGCAGCCGATCTCCCGTGCCCAGGTGGCGGCCATCCGAGGGGTCAACGTCGACGGCGTCATCCGCACGCTGACCCAGCGCGGCTACGTCGACGAGATCGGCCGCGACCCCGGGCCCGGCCAAGCAGTGCTGTACGGCACCACCGAGTCGTTCCTCGAGAAGCTCGGTCTCAACGACATCGACGAGCTCCCGCCGCTGGGCGCCTTCGTGCCGGGCGCCGACGTCTACGAGGCGCTCGAGAAGGGGCTGCGTCCCGACCCGCTCGACGCCGACATCGGCGCGCCGGTCGACGCTGGCGAGGAGCCTGCGGACGCGCCGGTGGACGATCCGGGCGACGAGCCCGTGGACCACGAGAGCGACCCGGCCGAGCCCGGCGAATCTGACGACTGACCTCGGCGACGGGCACGATGGCGTCGTGGCCGAACCCGTCCGCCTCCAGAAGCTGCTCGCCCGAGCCGGCATCGCCAGCCGCCGCGTGGTCGAGGACATGATCGCCGACGGCCGCGTGTCGGTGAACGGCACCGTCGCCCAGCTCGGCGACCGGGCCGACCCCGACGTCGACGCCATCGAGATCGACGGGACACTGGTCGGGGTGCGCCCCGACACGGTCTGGTACCTGCTCAACAAGCCTGCCGGCGTCGTCACCACGGCCTCCGATCCCGAAGGCCGGCCCATCGTGGTCGACCTCGTGCCCGAGGAACCACGCGTGTTCCCCGTCGGCCGGCTCGACGCCGACACCGAGGGCCTGCTCCTGCTCACCAACGACGGCGACGTCACCCACCGCCTCACCCACCCCAGCTACGGCGTCGAGAAGGAGTACCTCGCCCACGTGGAGGGCGAGCCGGCTCGGGGTGCATTGCGCCGGCTCCGCGAGGGGGTCGAGCTCGACGACGGCATGACCTCGCCGGCGAAGGCGTCCACCGTCGCCCCCGATGTCGTGAAGCTGGTGATCCACGAGGGCCGCAACCGTCAGGTCCGGCGCATGTGCGAGGCGGTCGGCCATCCGGTGCGGCGGCTCGTGCGGGTCCGCATCGGTCCGATCACCGACACGAGCCTGAGCCCGGGGGAGTGGCGGCCGCTCACCCAGGCCGAGGTCCGCGATCTCGAACGCGCTGCCGTCGCCCGGCCCCCCGCGTCCTAAGCTCGTCCGACGTGCTGACACCCAAACGGGCCAACATCGTCGGCGTCGGACTCATCGGCGGCTCCATCGGGCTCGCGCTCCGTCGGGCCGGCTGGACCGTCCACGGCGTCGACCACGACGATGCCCGCATCGATCGTGCCCTCGAGCTCGGCGTGATCGACGGTGGCGGCCTCGACGCCGACGCGGAGATCACCTTCGTGGCCACGCCGGTGCGCAGCATCGCCGAGGCGGCACGCAAGGCCCTCGCCGGCACCGTCGGCCTCGTCACCGACGTGGGTTCGGTCAAGGCCCCCGTGGTCCAGGCCGTCGACGACGCGCGCTTCGTGGGTGGCCACCCCATGGCCGGTTCCGAGCAGGAGGGCGTCGACGGCGCCTCCGCCGACCTCTTCGAG
>JBFJNI010000124.1:0-10661 GCA_041618235.1 Acidimicrobiales bacterium | reverse complement strand
TCCCAGACCGGCAGGTCGGTGGCGATCATCCGTCGTTCCCACTTCGCCGTCGCGGTGGGGAACGTCCCGTCGACGGGCATGGCACTCACCGGGAGGAGGTCGCCCTCGCGGGCCAACATGCGGGCGGTGACCCGTTGGACGAAGTCGGGTGCATCGTCCGGCACCGGAGGACGCCGGTCGGTGGTGCCGGACGGGGTGGCGGGAACCTCGACCTGGCACATCGCGTTGATCGACGCGTCGACCGCCGCGTGGTTCTGTTCGACGATGACGTGGCCGCGCGCGCCGTAGGCGCGTTCGATGCTCGCCTTGATCGCGTCGATGGCCTGTTCCCGGGGCAGGACGCCGCTGAGCGCGAAGAAGCACGGCTGCATCACGGTGTTGATGCGGTTGCCCATGCCGGCGTCCTGGGCGACGCGGTTGGCGTCGATCACCCACAGGTCGAGGCCCTTGCTGACGATCGTCTCCTGGACGTCGCCCGGAAGCCGGTCCCACACCTCGTCGGCCGGGTGCGGACTGTTCACCAGGAGGGTCGCACCCCGGCGGGCGTTGCCGAGGATGTCGACCGGTCCCTCGAGGAACGACCACTGATGGCAGGCGATGAAGTCGGCCGAGTCGATCAGGTAGGTGGAGCGGATCGGGTCCGGGCCGAACCGCAGGTGCGAGACCGTCACCGCACCCGACTTCCGGGAGTCGTAGACGAAGTATCCCTGCGCCCACAGGTCGGTGTGTTCCCCGATGATCTTGATGGAGGCCTTGTTGGCACCGACCGTACCGTCGGCGCCGAGACCCCAGAACACGGCCTGTACTGCCTCGGTCGACGGGGAGAACGTGGGGTCCACGGTCAGGGAGAGGCCGGTGACGTCGTCGCGGATGCCGACCGTGAAGGTCGCTGGCGGATCGTCGACGAGCGCGTCGAGCGTGGCCTTGACCATCGCCGGGGTGAACTCCTTCGACGACAGGCCGTATCGGCCGCCGACGATGCGTGGCATCGAGACGGCTCCGGTGGCCGTGGCTCGGGCGTAGGTCGTGGTGACGTCCTGGCACAGCGGCTCGGCCGGCGCTCCGGGCTCCTTGGTGCGGTCCAGGACGGCGATCGAACGGACGGTGTCGGGGATGGCATCGAGGAGCGCCTGGGTCGGGAAGGGGCGGTACAGGTGCACCACGGCGACGCCGACCTTCTCGCCCGCCTCGACGAGTGACTCCACCGCTTCGAGCGCGGCACCCGCTCCCGAGCCCATGAGCACGACGACGCGCTCGGCGTCGCGTGCACCGGCGTAGTCGACCAGGCCGTAGTGACGGCCCGTGCGCTCGCCGAGCGCGTCGAGCAGCTCGGACACGATGTCGGGCACTGCGTCGTGGAACACATTGGCGGCCTCGCGTGCCTGGAAGAAGACGTCGGGGTTCTGTGCGCTGCCTCGGAGCACGGGTCGGTCGGGACTGAGGCCGCGCATGCGGTGCTCGAGGATGTCGTCCTCGCGGACCAGCGCACGGAGGTCGTCGTCGTCCAGCAGTGCGATCTTGTCGATCTCGTGGCTGGTGCGGAAGCCGTCGAAGAAGTGCACGAACGGCACACGGCTGCGGAGGCTGGCGGCGTGCGCGACGAGGGCGAGGTCGTGCGCCTCCTGCACCGACGACGAACACAACATGGCGCACCCCGTCTGGCGAGCGGCCATGACATCGCTGTGATCGCCGAAGATCGAGAGGGCGTGGGTGGCGACGCTTCGGGCAGCGACATGGATGACGGCGGGGGAGAGCTCGCCGGCGATCTTGTACAGGTTGGGGATCATCAGCAGGAGCCCCTGCGACGCCGTGAACGTCGTCGCCAGCGCACCCTTCTGCGTCGCCCCGTGCAGGGCGCCGGCCGCGCCGCCCTCGGACTGCATCTCGATGACCTCGGGCACCGTGCCCCACAGGTTCTCCCGACCGGCAGACGACCAGGCGTCGGCGTACTCGCCCATCGGCGAGGCCGGCGTGATCGGGTAGATGGCCGCCACCTCGCTCAGCCGGTGGGCGACCCGTGCGGCGGCCTCGTTTCCGTCGATGCACGCCCACTCGGCCATGGAGACCCCTCCGTCCGTCGCTTCCTGTCGACCGTACGGATCTCCGGTGCCGCCGACCACGGACGAAGGTCACCTTCTGACGACGGCTCCGTCCCTGGGTTCCGAGGCGATTGCACTCGGAGGTCGAGGCGCCGAGCGGCTAGACCGACGTCGTGACGACCCACCCCGAGCTCAGCGAATCGAAGAAGGGCGTGCTCCTGTCGGTGCATGTCCAGCCCGGAGCGGGGACGACCGCCATCGTCGGCCGTCACGGCACCGCGCTCAAGATGCGGGTGGGTGCACCGCCCGCCGACGGTCGTGCGAACGAGGCGGTGGTGAAGCTGGTGGCGAAGGAGTTCGGCCTCGGCGCGGATCAGGTCCAGGTCACGTCGGGTGCAACGGGTCGGGCCAAGCGCGTGTCGCTCGGCGATCTCGATCTCGAGGCCGCCGGCAAGCACCTCGACCGGATCCTGGGCGACAAGACGAGGCGCTGAGCATCAGCCGGCGGACGCCATCACGGCGTCGAGTCCGGCCTCGATGCATGCGGCCAGCGCCTCGGGGTCGGCGATCGCGGCACGGTCGGTCTGCAGGCCGATGCACGCCGAGCCGACGTGCGAGAGCAGCGTGACGCTCATGGACGCCCCTGACGGCGGTGCGAAGGCGTAGAGCCGGTCGATGGCCGCGCCGGCGAGGTACGCGGGACGGTCGAGGCCCGGCACGTCGACCAGGTCGACGTCGACCCCGGTGAGCATCCCACCGAGCACTTTCGAGGCCCCCTCTGGTGGCAGCCGGCGCAGGGCGGCGGCGAGCACGTCGGTCAGTCCGAGTCCGGGTTCGTTGCGAGCGGCGCGGACGGAGTCCGACGCACGGGACAGGAGCTCCTCGATCGTTCCCTCGGCGCCGATCTCGAATCGGGCCGGCACGAAGTGATTGCCGCCGAGTGGATCGTCCGGGTCACGGATGCTGATGGGCATCGTGATCCGGAGCCGCTCGAGGAGGCAGTCGTGTACCTGGTGGTAGCTGGCGAGGCCGTGGACCACGGCGGCGAGGAACGCCTCGTTCACGGTCGCACCGGCCGCGTGCGCGGCATCGTGGATCTCGTTGATCGGGCGCTCGAACACCAGCAGGTGGCGCGAGAGTCCGCGCTCGACCAGCAGTGGCGAGCAGGGCGTGGTGGCTGGTGCCAGCAGGTGGCCGACCGAGCGCATCGTCTCGACGGCGTCGCGGCTCGCGCCGAGCGGGTCGGTCGCGAAGTGCCAACCCTCCCGGGCGGCCGCGCCGGCGGCGTGCAGCACTCCCTGTGCGAGCCGGATGCCGGGGACGGGTGGGCCCTGCGGTGGCGCGTCCTGAGCAGGGGTGACGTCGGCGATGGTGGACGACGGGTCCCGCTCGCCGTCGAACAGCAAGCCGGCGAGTGCCACCCCGCCGACCCCGTCGGTCACCGAGTGGTGGAGCCGGACGATGATGGCCGCCTTGTCGCCGTCGACGCCTTCGACGACGACCACCTCCCACAGCGGTCGGGCGGGGTCGAACGCCTCGGTGGCGAGCGGCGCGGCCAGATCGAGGACCTCACGGAACCCGCCGGCGCCGGGCGCTCGGACGCGACGGATGTGGAAGTCGAGGTCAGGAGTGGCGGGCTCCCAGGTCTCGGCCCGGCCGCCGCGGCCGACGACCCGCTGTTCGAAGCGGGGCAGGATCGCACTGGCTCCGGCCAGCGTCGCCCGGAGTCGCCCGTGATCGGGGGCCTGGTCGAGCAGCCCGACGACGAGGATGGTGGATCGGAGGATCGGATCGACCTCGATGTTCCACATCAAGGCGTCAGTGTCTCGCACCCGCTCGTTCGTGGTCATCGACGCCATGGTCCGCTGGCATCGCCACCCTGCACAGGGTCGAACGTCCCGACTCCGGGTTCAGCGTGCGAGCTCCCGCTCCACCACCTCCCGGATCACCGCCAGTGCATGGTCGACGTGCTCGAGGTGCGTTCGCGGATTGAGGATCGCCATCCGGATGACCACCCGCTCGTCGATCTCGGTCGACGACAGGAAGATCCGCGCGTCCGCGAGGATCGCATCGACCACCCGTTGCGTCGCCGCGTCGGCCTCGGTGGCGCTGGCCTCATCGGGAACCACCCGGAACGTGACGATCGAGAGATCGGGTTCCGGGCCCACCTCGACGCCGATCAGCTGGAATGGGAGCCACAACCGCAGACCACGGAACGGCCGGGACAGCTCACCCGACAGGTCCGATGCCGGGACGTTCGACGCCCTCGGCCAACGCCGCCAGCAGGTCCTCGATGTCGGACGGGCCGCCGGCGAACGTCTGGTCCACCAGTACCTCCATCGCGGTCTCGTCGTCCTCGATGTGGGCCGGGAGGTCGGGCAGCGAGCGGATCCACTCCTCGGCGTGGGTCGTGACCGCCTCGACCCATCTCGCCCGTTGCGTCGCCGTCGGGTCGAGACCGGCTGACGCCTTCGCGAGTCGTTCGAGGTCCTGTCGCATGTGCCGCTCCCCAGCGTCGTCCGTCTCCGGGGGATTCGACGCCGAGTTCCGGTTCACCTTGCTCGGGGATGTCGCTCCTCTCGGCGCGACCGATCTGTCACCATGAGCGCCGTGGCGCAGGGGGAGGCGCCGGCCATTGCCGGCACGCGGGTCTATCGGAATCACCATCTCGACTCGACGCGATGGCACGCGGTGCCGTACCGATCAGACGACATCGTTGTCACCACGCCGTACAAGACCGGCACCACATGGACGCAACGCATCCTGGCGGCTCTGCTGCACGGGCCGGATCGGGCCGTCGACCGTGATCTGAGCCCGTGGGTCGATGCGCGGTTCTGGGGCCCGATCGAGCCGATCGCGGCGGCGGCCGAGGCGCAGTCGCACCGTCGCTTCCTCAAGTCCCATCTTCCGCTCGACGGACAGCCGTGGGACGACCGGGTGTCCTTCGTGGTGGTCGGTCGCGACCTGCGCGATGTCTTCATGTCCTTGCTCAACCACTACGCCGCCTACGGCGACACCGCCATGGCCGTCCTCAACGACGAGGAGCGTCCGGGAGACCCGATGCCGCGATTCGGCGGCGATCCGCACGAGTGGTGGCAGAAGTGGATCGGTCGTGGCTGGTTCGAGTGGGAACAAGATGGTTGGCCGTTCTGGTCGGCGTTCCACCACCTCGAGACCTGGTGGCAGGCGAGGACCGAACCCAACGTGCTGTTCGTCCACTACGCCGATCTCCTCGCCGATCCCACCGTCGAGATCCGGCGCCTCGCCGAGTTCCTCGGCATCGGGATCGACGACGACGACCTCGCTCGTGTGGTCGAGGTGACCTCCTTCTCATCGATGAGGCGCGAGTTCCTCGAGGTCGAGGCGCGGGCCGGCGGCCCCGACGGCGGGTTCTTCGAGGGCGGCATGGGCCGGTTCATCCACAAGGGAACCAACGGGCGCTGGCGCGACCTGCTCACCGACGACGAACTGGTGCAGTACGAGGCTCGGGCCTGCTTGCTCGACGTCGAGCTGCGCACCTGGCTGGAGACCGGCCGGCACGGGAACCGACCCAGCGCGTGAAGTCCGCCGGAGCCGCCGACGTCAACGAGGCTGGTTCCTCCGGCAGGATCGCAACCTAGGGTCGCGGCCATGGCCACCTCGCCCATCCACCCCGAGCTCCGGTCCGTCGCCCGTTTCCTGCCGAGGGGTGTCGGGACGCACCGGATCGTCAAGGTCGCCCGGATCCTCGGGCGACTCGCCAGCGCGAGGTCTGGTGGCGCGGAGGTCGTGCCGGTCGCGGCGGTCTCGGTCCGGGTGCACCGGCCATCCGAACCTCGAGGCAGTTCGCCAGCACCCGCCCTGCTGTGGATCCACGGGGGCGGCTACATGCTCGGCGCCGCCGCGTTCGAGGATGCGTTCTGCCGGATGGTCGCCGATCGGCTCGGCATCATCGTCGCAGCGGTCGACTACCGCCTGGCTCCCGAGCACCCCCACCCCACGCCGGTGAACGACTGCCACGACGCGCTGGTCTGGCTCGCGGGCCTCGAAGAGGTCGACGGATCGCGCGTCGCCATCGGTGGCGCCAGCGCCGGAGGCGGGCTCGCGGCATCGCTGGCGTTGTTGGCTCGGGAACGCGGCGAGGTGCGGCCGGCGTTCCAGGTCTTGACCTATCCGATGCTGGACGACCGGACGGTGGGCCGGCCCCAGCCGCACGAGCCGTGGTTCCGTCTGTGGAACAGCCCGTCGAACCAGCTCGGTTGGTCGAGCTACCTCGCCACGGAGCCCGGCAGTCCCGACGTCGATCCGGTCGCTGCGCCCGCCCGGCATCCCGACCTCACCGGGCTGCCCCCGGCGTGGATCGGCGTGGGCACCCTCGACCTGTTCCACGACGAGGACGTCGAGTACGCCGAGCGACTCGCGGCCGCGGCCACGCCGTGCGACCTGACGATCGTCGAGGGCGCATTCCATGCCTTCGACTCGGTGGCGCCACAGTCGTCGGTGGTCAGGGAGTTCCGCGACCAGCAGCTCGAAGCACTGGCCAGAGGACTCGGACTGGACTGACCGGAGCGGTCGGTCCCGGCTTCGGCTCAGGACCCGAGGCCGTGGCGCGCTCCCTGGGCGGCGGCCGCCGCCCGAGTCGTGACGCCGAGCTTGGTGAAGATGTTCGAGACGTGTCGGTGTGCGGTGTGGACGCTGATCGTGAGCCGCTGTGCGATCTCCCGATCGGTCAATCCGTCGGTGAGCGCCGAGAGGACCTCGACCTCGCGGCGGGTCAGACCGGCGACGCGCGGAGCGTTGCTCGAGGAACTGAGGGCGGCGCCGTCGGCGCGATCGAGCGGGCTGGCGGACGTTGCGGCGCCCATGGCCACGAGCTGGCGCGTCGACGCAGCGGCTTGAGCGGTGGCCTCGTCGGTGCGGCCCAGCTGCGCCAGTGCGACCGCCAGCTCGCCGCGTGCCAACGCTGCCTCGTATGGGAGTCGACCCTGTTGGAAGGCAGCGAGTGCCCGTTCGTAGCAACGCCGGGCTCGACCGGGATCGCCGTCCGCCAGTGCGACGGCCCCGCCGGCGGCGGCGGCGACCGCCGCGAGCGGGCGGTTTCCGACCCGTGACGCGATCTCATCGAGAGCCGAGACGGCCTCCGCCGCCCGCTCGATCTCCCCGAGCCGTCCTCGGGCCACGGCCAGGACGTACAGGGTGTCGACGAGCTGCGTGACGCTGCTTGCTGGCGTCGACGCGGCCAGATCCTCGGCGAGCTCGATGGCTCGGTACGGGTCGCCCCCATCGAGCGCGACATGGGCGAGCCCCAGCACGGCGAGTGGATGGGGGAGTGCTCTCCGGAACAGCTCGTCGGCCTCGTCGACGCGCCCCTGTCGCCGACGTAGCTCGCCGAGCCGAGCATCGGATTCGGCCACCGCAGGGGGACGCGCCCCCGCGAGCTGCGCACCGGCCTCACGGAGTTCGTCCTCGGCCCGGTTCCAGTCGCCGTGGAAGACCAGCACACCGCCGTAGTGGGCTCGGCACACGCCGCTCGCGAAGTCTGACCCGGCCTGCGACGCGATCTGCTGCATCTTGTTGCACCACTGTGCGGTCCGGTCGAAGTCTCGGACCCGCTCGCAGGCGTAGATCATGTAACACAGCGTCCAGGTCCGCGGAACGCGTTCGATGAACTCGCCCGAGATCGCGGCGAGGCTGGCCTCGTCGAGCGCTCGCATCCCTTCCTCGACCGATCCTTCGGTGACCAGCGCGAGGCCTTCGAGGGCCAAGCCGAGGAAGACCAGGTCGGTGAGGTCCAGCGATCGGGCGATGTCGATGGTCTCCCGGGCGCGCGCCTTCGCCTCGACCGTGTCCTCGGCGAGCTCGATCGCATAGGCCCCCTGCTGGAACGCGAGCCATGCGTGCTCGGCCCCCCTGGGTGCATCCTCGAGCAGTCGACGGGCTCGCTGGTACCAGCCGTTGGCGACGGCGTGCTCGCCTCGGAAGTCGTGGTGGTCGCAGCCGACCCAGATGGCGGCCCGGGCGGCGGACACGGGGTCGCCTCGCTCCCGGTATCGGTGGAACGCCCGCTCGCGAGTGGTGAAGAGCACCTCGGCCTCGCCCAGCCACCAGGCGGCCCAGGACCGACCCTCGAGCGCGTCGGGATCGTCGCCGTCGACGCTCAGTGCTTCGTCGAACGCGCCCGCCGCCTCGGCCCACGATCCGCGCGCCAAGGCCTGCCACCCCGCCTTCTTCTGCAACCCCGCGGTGTTCGAGCCAGAGACCGGCCCCAGCCGCTCGCCCTGCATGCGCGGAGCATATGCCGGATCGAGCGGCCGGGGCGGGGGTGGTGCAGCTCACGGCGTCGCTCTCGCGCTCGCCTCACGTCGCTCAGACGTGTTCGAGGCTCCGGGCTGACTCGGACCATCCCTTGAATCCGCTGGCCAAGTGTGCGACGTCGGTGTATCCGAGGTCGCGCAGCACCGCGCCAGCCAGCGCGGATCGGCCCCCGCTGGCGCAGTACAGCAGGGTCCGCGCGGACGGATCGAGCCGCTCATCGTGGTATGGCGAGGTGGGGTCGGCGCGGAACTCGAGCATCCCGCGCGGGATGTGGATCGCTCCGGGGATGTGACCGGTCTCGGCCAGCTCGGCGGCCTCGCGGAGGTCGACGAGGACGGCGCCGCCCGACTCGATCTCCACCGCGAACTGCTCGACGTCGAGGTTCTCGATCGACTCCTTGGCCTTGGCGACGAGCTCGGCAGCGGTTGTGGGGGTCATGACACTGCTCCTCTGATGAGTGATGTGATGCCGTGATCGTGCGCACGACCGACGGCACCCGGCGTCGCCCATTCAGGCCATTTCTCCGCTGGCGTCGGCCACGCACCGGATGAGGGTCAACCGGCCTTCTTCGACGTTCCGCTTCAGGTTGGCGCCCTTCGCCGGCATGTTCTCGATGAGCAGGTGAAGGCCCAGGTGCTGGTTCGGGGGAGGGCCGGCGGCGAGCGTTGCGTAGAAGGCGACGGCGTCGGCCGTGAGGTCTTCCCAGACCCGGACCTCGAAGCCGGCGGCGCTCACCAACTCCCGTGTCTCGTCGGGCGTTGCCAGCGCGCTCGAGGCGGGGTCCTCGGCCCAGGGCACCGGGAAGTGGATCGGCTGGTTCGGGCCGGCGAGGAGGTCGAAGAACGCGAGGCGCCCCCCGGGTCGGACGACGCGTCGCATCTCGCGGTACAGGCCCGCCTTGTCGGCGATGTTCATCGAGACGTGTTGGGTCCAGGCGACGTCGAACGAGGCATCGGGCACGGGCAGGTCGAGGGCGTTGCCCTCTCGGATCTCGACCCGGTCATCGAGCCCGACACGGCGGGTCAGGTCGGCGGCGACCTCGCAGAGCTCGGGGGTGAGGTCCACGCCGACGACGTGACAGTGCCGCTCGCGGGCCAGGTAGCGGGCCGGCCCGCCGAGGCCACTGCCCACGTCGATCACGCGATCGTCCGCGGTGATGGCGGCCGCGTCGGCGAGGGCCACGGTTGCGGCCCGTCCGAACGTGTGGAACTCCTCCGCCGGCGCCAGCGCGTCGGGGTCGAGATCGTCCGGATCGAAGCCATCGGCCACGATGGCCTCGAGCACGGTCCGTTGGAGCCCGCCCCGGGTGTAGTTGCGCTCGACGTCGGAAGTCATGGGCCAGTCCAGTTCTGTCGAGCGCCCCAGAGGAAGGGCGGGGGAGCCCTCCGCCGACCAGCGAGCGTACGCCCGTACCGAACGCCGCGCCCCGGATCAGTGGCCGTGGCCGCCGCCACCGGGCGAGCCGCCCGCCGCCCAGCGGTAGACGCCGGTGGCCATGGTCGAGCTCGCCGCCTCCGTGCGGCGCGTGTACACGTCGGCGTGGATCTCGGCGACCGTCGCGTTCTCGGGGTCGGCCTCACGAGCGAGCTCGGCCAGCTCACCGGCCAGCCGGAGATCTCCTCGATCGGCGACCATCAGTGCACGCTGGGCCAGCGCCTCGGCGCCGCCGGCGAGGTCGGCCAACTCGGTGGCCAGGTCGCGCTGACGGGGCGGGTGGAGGTGGGCCGGGTTGCCGTCGTACCAACCGCCGTAGAGACGCCAGATGTTGCGGACGATGAATTCGGGCTCGTCGTACACCGGCTGCAGATAGGGCTTGTCGGCCAGCTCGCGAGGGGGAGCCACGGTGTGCAGCAGATCGTCGAGGCGGGCGCCCTCGTTCATCAGTGCGAGCGACTGCTCGACGATGGACTCGAGATACGCCGCGGTGTCGGTGAGCGCGGCGTGCACCCGCTCCCGGCCGATGACCGGCCATCCGTGACCGGGGAGCAGGTACTCGGGTTCGAGTGCCGCCATCTTGCGCAGGGCGATGGCCCACTCGCGCGGGTAGCGCTGCACCTTCTGCGGGTTGCCGCAGTTGGGTGAGGCCCAGATGAACAGGTCTCCGGTGCACAGCACCTTCTTCTCGGGGATCCACGTCCAGGTGTGGTCGTCGGTCTCACCCTTGTCGTGGAAGCAGAGGACTTCCATGCCGTTGATCGAGAACGAGGTCGACGCCGAATGGAGCCGGTCGGGCGCTCGGAACTCGGTGGGGAAGTCGACCGGCAGCCCGAACTGGCGGCTGTTGATGACGCTGTTGTAGCCGCCGGTGAGGGCGTAGCGCTCGAAGCG
>JBFJNI010000123.1:0-10771 GCA_041618235.1 Acidimicrobiales bacterium | reverse complement strand
GGCGCCATCACCAGCGCGGCCGACATGCTCCGGATCGACTTCCACGGTCCGGGCGGGCACACGGCCCGGCCGGAGGAGACGGTCGACATGGTCGCACTGGTCGGGCGGGTCATCGAGCACCTGCCTCGGCGCATCGCCGAACGGCTCGGTGCCGAGACGCCGTTCAAGGTGGTCTTCGGCTCGGTCCACACCGGTGGCGCTCCCAACGTCATTCCCTCGCATGCGCGGGTGGGTGCAACGGTCCGCACCCCCGCGCAGGACGTGTGGGACGAGCTCCCCGCCATCGTGGACGAGGAGCTCCGGTCCATGGCGACGGCAGCCGGAGCCGCGTGCACCATCGAATACACGCGGGGGGTCCCGCCGGTGGAGAACGACCCGACGCTCGTCGAGGCGATCCGGCGCAGCGCGACGGCCGAGCTCGGCTCCGATGCCATCACCGAGGCGTTCCAGAGCTGGGGTGGCGACGACTTCGCCTGGTACGGGCAGCACGTCCCCATCGCCTACGTCCGGCTCGGCACCCACGATCCCGCTGGTCACGGGCAGCCACTCGATCTGCACGCCGGCCACTTCGACGTCGACGAGCGCGCCATCGGCATCGGCATCCGCGTGATGGTCCGTGCGGTCACCGAGCTGGATCGGGTGCTCAGCCCCGTCCCGGAGAAGCCGGTGAGCTCGTGATCCGGAACGGGGCTGACGTCCGTGGCCGGCGGCTGGCGGAGTCGGTCCCCGGGGTCGCGATGCTGCGGGACTACCGGCGCGACGACCTGCGGGGCGACGCGGTCGCCGGGTTGGTGCTCACCGCACTGCTCATCCCCGCAGGCATGGGCTATGCCGAGGTGGCCGGCCTGCCGCCGGTCACCGGGCTGTACGCGACCGTCGCGTGCCTCGTGGCCTATGCCGCATTCGGTCCGTCGCGCACGTTGGTGCTCGGCCCCGACTCCTCGCTTGCGCCGGTCATCGGTGCGGCGATCGCGCCGCTGGCGCTGGGTGACGCCGATCGTGCCGTGGGGCTCGCCGGCCTCCTCGCGCTGTTGGTGGGTGTGGTGATGATCGGCGGCGGCCTGCTCGACTTCGGCCGACTCACCGACCTCGTCTCGCGGCCCATCCGCGTCGGGTACCTCAACGGGATCACCCTGGTGGTCGTGGTCGGTCAGCTCCCCAAGTTGCTCGGCTTCAGCGTCGACGGCGACGGGATCGGCGCCCAGCTCCGCGGGCTGGTCGACGGCATCCGGGCCGATCTCGTCGTCGGCGCGGCTGCGGCGATCGGGGTGACCAGCCTCGTCGCCATCCTCGTGCTGCGCCGTGTGGCGCCACGCATCCCGTGGATGCTCGTGGTGGTGGTGGTCGGCGGTTTGGTCGTCGCGCTGGCCGAGCCTGCCGATGTCTCCGTGATCGGTGCGCTGCCCAGCGGCACACCTCGACCCCTGCTCGGTGGTCTCGAGCTGGGTGACGTGCTCGAGCTGCTCCCCGCAGCCGTCGGCATCGCCATCATCGCCTTCGCCGACTCGAGCGTGCTCAGCCGGACGCTGGCCATGGAAGATCGAGTCGACGTCGACAAGGATCAGGAGATCGTCGCCGTCGGCGTCGCCAACGTCGCCTGCGGTGTGCTGGGCGGCTTCCCCGTCTCGGCCAGCTCGAGCCGGACGCCGGTGGCGCGCGAGAGCGGGTCGCGCACGCAGGTCACCGGTCTCGTCGGCGCGCTCACCGTGACGCTGCTCCTGATCGTCGCCCCTGGACTCACCGCCGACGTCCCGTCGGCGGCGCTGGCGGCGGTGGTGATCGCTGCCGTCGCCCGCCTCGCAGATCTCCCGGCCGTCGCCACGCTGTGGTCGATGAGCCGCACCGAGGGATGGCTCAGCATCGCAGCGTCGGCGGGTGTCGTGGTGTTCGGGGTCCTCGAAGGGATCGCCATCGTGGTGCTGCTCTCCCTCGGCACCTTCGTGGCCCGCGCGTGGCGACCGCACACGGCCGAGCTCGTGCGCGTCGACGACCGCAAGGGCTACCACGACCTGGCGCGGCACCGGACCGGCCGGCGGATCCCCGGGCTGGTGCTGTTGCGCTTCGACGCGCCGATCTTCTTCGCCAACTGCTCGGTGTTCGCGAGCCTCGTCCTCGACGCGGTCGCCGATGCGCCGGGGCCGGTGCAGTGGGTGGTGATCTCCGCCGACCCCATCACCGACATCGACACGACCGGAGCGGAGACGCTCGTCCTCGTCGACGAGGCGCTCGCCGAGCTCGACATCAGGCTGGTCTTCGCCGGGCTGAAGGGGCCGGTGAAGGACCGCTTGGTCCGCTACGGGATGGGTGATCGCTTCGGACGAGACCGCCACTTCTCCACCATCGGCTCCGCCGTGTCGGCCCACGTTCGTGCCAACGACGTCGACTGGGTCGACTGGACGGATCGCTGACCTTCGCCGACCAGCTGATCAGGTCAGGACCGTGATCTCGACCTCGTCTGGGCGGTCCGCTGCATCGAGCGCGGCCTGCGCCCCGTCCGAACCCGTCAGCTCGGCGAGGAGGAAGGCGATGACATACCGGTCGATCAGCTCGTGCGCCCGCTCGACATCGAGCACGTCGGGGTCGCAGGTGTTCTCGGCCAGGTCGTCGACGAACTCGATGATCGCCGGAGCGATGTCGGGGAGCGTCGGTAGCAGCACGGTGTAGTCGCACACGTCGGTGAAGCTCTGGTGCGTCGCCCCATCGAGGTCGACGCGGATCAGCGGTCGACCGGCCACCAGATCGGCCACCCGGTCGGTGTTGGGATCGATGGGCGTCGTCGTGTCGAGCGTGCCGCTGATCACCAGGGTCGGGACGTCGACCGCAGCGAGGTCGGCATCGCTCAGCCCGTTGGCCGCAGGGGCCATGGCGACCAGGGCACCGACGCGGTCGTCGGCGTCGACGCCCGAGGCCTCGGCGCCACCCCCGATGGCGAGTGCGGTGTAGGCGCCGAAGGAGTGGCCGGCGACACCGATGTGGTCTGCGTCGATGGCCGCGGTGACCTCGGCATCGACCGTGCCGTCGAGCATCGCGGAGATCACCGCCGAGACGTCGAGCGGACGGTTGCGTGAGATCACCTCGCTGGGGTCGGAGGTGCCGACCAGGCGCTCGATGGCGGTGTTGCCGACGTGGTCCGGGGCGACCACGACCACGCCGTGCGACGCCAGTGTCTCGGTGAAGTACGAGGCGACGTAGCGCACCCCGCCGCTGCCGTGGCTGTAGACGACGAGCGGGAAGCCGCTGTCGGCCGACACCGGGGGAGCGTCCAGCGCGACGTCCGAGTCGTACTCGATCCCAGGAGCGAAGCGGTAGGTCGAGGGCTCGCCTCCCGCGGCATCGGTGGGGTACCAGATGTCGACGGCGAGCGCTCGGCCGTCACGGGACGGATCGGTGACGGTGACGGAGCGCCGGCCGACCGCGTAGGGACCGAGTGCTGCGGTGTCGAGAGCCTCGACCTCCGGAGTGCTCGACGTCGTCGATGCGTCCTCGGCCGACGATGGCGTGGTGGCCGGAGCGGCATCGGTGTCGTCGTCGGAGGAGCAGGCCCCGGCGATGACCGTTACGACCAGGAGCGCGACGAAGAACGAGCGAGTGCGACGGAGGAGCATCGGCCGACCGTAGCGGTGCCTGCCGGAACCGGTGCCGTCAGGCGAGATCGAGTCAGCTGGGATCGAGTCGGGCGAAGCGTCGGGCGAGCCGGGGTGCGAAGCGACCCAGGGCGCGCAGCGCGTGGGCTTCCGGTGCCACGGGGACGACCGCTCGGTTGTCCCGGACCGCGTCGAGGATCGCGGCGGCCACCTTGTCGGGTGTGAAGTTCCTCCGCTCGTAGAGCGCGGTGGCCGAGCGTTGCTTCTCGGTCTCGGCCTCGGCGTCGGACCCGACGAACTTCGTGGTGCTCGTGATGTTCGTCGCGACCAGACCGGGGCAGATGGCCGACACGCCGATCGACTCGCTCGCCAGCTCGGCGCGGAGACACTCGCTCAACATGAGGACCGCGGACTTGGTGGTCGCATAGGCCGGGAGGATCTTCGACGGCGTGAAGGCCGAGGCGGACGAGGTGTTGACGATGTGCCCACCGAGGCCACGTCCGACCATGGCCGCACCGAACAGCCGGCATCCGTGGATGACGCCCCAGAGGTTCACGTCGAGGATCCGGCGCCAGTCGTCGACGCTCGTGTCGAGGAACGGCCCGGACATGCCGATGCCGGCGTTGTTGACCACGACGTCGGGAACGCCGTGGTCGGCGAGAACGGCAGACGCGAACGCCTCCATCGCTGACTCGTCGCCGACGTCGACGACGACGGCGTGCGCGGTGCCGCCGGCGGCCCGGATGCGGGAAGCGGTGGCATCGGCGGCCTCGGCGGAGATGTCGGCGCACACGACCTCGGCGCTCTCGACGGCGAACTGCTCGGCCGTCTCCCGTCCGATGCCGCTGCCGGCGCCGGTCACGACGACGAGCTTGCCGGCGAAGTCACCCGACTGCCCGGTCGGCACGGCTCCGGCGTCGACCTCGTCGATGAACCCGGCGATGAGCTGGGCGAACGCCTCGGGTCGGCGGAGCAGGAGTCCCCAGTGGCCGTCGGGCACGCTCCTGCGGACGAGCGTGGTGCAGTGGGGGACGGCCGCGGCCGCCATCGCCGGCGACACGAATCGGTCGGCCTCGGCGACCACGAGCTGCACCGGGACGTCGGTCGTCCGATCCTGCGGCTCGCGCAGCCGCGACCGCACGTTCGCTCGGTACAGCTCGATGCCCGTGACCCCGTCGCGCTCCAACGTCGGCGCGTGGTGACCGGTCGACGGTTCGATGCCCTCGATCCGCTGCAGCATGACCGGCCAGCGGTCGGCCAACCCGCGCTGCCACGGCAGCGGCCCGAGCCGGGTGTGGAACGCCGCCACGTACCAGGACTTGGGCAGCTGGCGGAGTCGGTCTCGGAGGCGGCCCCTGCGCATCCAGTGGCCGAGATGATCGAGCGACGGCCCCGACAGCGTGGTGAACGACGACAGCCGCCCGTCGAGGGCGCCACCCGCCACCGCCTCCCACGACTGGATCGAGCCCCAGTCGTGGCCGACGAGATGGATCGGTGCATCCGGGCTCGTGGCGTCGGCGATCGTCCGGATGTCGGCGGCGAGGTGCTCGAGCGCATAGCCGTCAGCGGTCGGGGGTGCCTCCGACTCGCCGGCACCGCGGACGTCCGGGACGACGACGTGGAACCGATCCGCGAGGTGGTCCGCGACGCCGGTCCACACCATGCCGGTGTCGGGATAGCCGTGCACGAGCACCACCGTCGCGGCGGTGGGGTCACCGAACTCGCGGACATGCAGGGCGAGGCCGTCGGGGCTGGTGGCGGTGCGAGTGGTCGGTGACGAGCTCATCGGGTCTCCAGAGGGCAGGATTCGGTCGTCGGAGACTCTGCCAGCGCGCGCCCGCCGCGCCAATCGGAGCCGGAGCCACCACGCGAGGCCGGCCGTCGGTGGTGGCGTCCGTGCAGGGCGGTGCCGTACCGTCGCCGCTTCGAGCGCAGTCGGCCAGGCGGGAGTACCGAATCGGTGAACGTGGAACGACAGGCGTTGCATGACGACGTGATCCGCAGCCCCGACGAGCCCATCATCGTGGCGCAGGACCTCGTTCGCCGCTTCGGTGATCTCGTGGCCGTCGACGGCGTCGACCTCGCGGTGCGAGCCGGCGAGATCTTCGGCTTCCTCGGCCCGAACGGGGCCGGCAAGTCGACCACGGTGCGCATGCTGACCACGCTGCTGACCCCGACGTCGGGCATGGCACGCGTGGCCGGGTTCGACATCGTCCGGCAGGCGGGCGAGGTGCGTCGCCGGATCGGCGTCGCGCTCCAGGACGCGGCCATCGACCCGTTGATGACCGGAGCCGAGCTCGTCCATCTCCAGGCGGTGCTCCACGGCATCCCGGCGAAGGTGGCCCACCAGCGCGGCAACGAGCTGCTCGAGCGGGTCGGGCTGACCGCGGCCGCCGAGCGACGGGTGGGCACCTACTCGGGTGGCATGCGTCGTCGGCTCGACCTCGCGCTGTCGCTGGTGCACGAGCCCGAGGTGCTCTTCCTCGACGAGCCGACGACCGGTCTCGACCCCATGAGTCGCCTCGCCCTGTGGGAGGAGGTGCGGTACCTCAACCGGGAGCGCGGCACCACCGTCCTGCTCACCACGCAGTACCTCGAAGAGGCCGACCAGCTGGCGAAGCGCGTCGCCATCATCGACCACGGGCGCATCGTCAAGAAGGGTGAGCCCCGGGCGCTCAAGGACGAAGTCGGATCGCCGACGCTCATGATCGAGGTCGAGGGCGACTCGCCACGCGCGGTCGACGTGCTCGCCCGCTTCGGCCACGAGCGTCCGTGCGAGGCCGGGATGCTCGCCATCGGGCTCGACGGTGGCGCGCAGCAGCTCGCCTCGGTCGTGCGGGCGCTCGACGAGGCGGACGTCAGCGTTCGACACATGGAGCTCAATGCACCGACGCTCGACGATGTCTTCGCCGAGGCGACCGGGCGTCGACTCGAGGGCGCCGGTGAGGGCGAGGCGTCGCCGGCCGAAGCCTCCGATGATGCGGCGGCCCCTGGCCCGCGCCCGAGGCGGGGTCGGAGGCGAGGACGTTCGTGAACGAGACCGTCGTGGTCGAGAACCATCCGCGGTTCGTTGCCCAGTCGCTGCAGCTGTCGCGCCGGGCCGTGATCGCCGTGCTGCGCCAACCCCAGGTGCTGTTCCCGTCGCTCTTCTTCCCCCTGTTCTTCGCCGCCCTCAACTCGGCGGCGTTCGACCGCATCACGTCGGCCCAGCCCGAGTTCGCGTCGCAGTTCGACTCGTTCCTCGACTTCCTCCTGCCCGCCACCGTGCTCCAGGGGGTGCTCTTCGGTTCGACGCAGGCCGGCACCGAGATGGCGAACGACATCGAGATCGGGTTCTTCGACCGCCTCCTGGCCTCGCCGGTCTCGCGCACGTCGATCCTGGTGGGACGGTTGGCGGGCGGTGCGGTCCTCGGCGCCGCGCAGGCCGTGTTCTTCACCGCGGTGCTCATGGCCTTCGGGGCCCGGATGCACGGTGGCATCGGCGCACTGCTCGTCCTGGTCGTGACCTCGGCGCTGCTCGGCATGGGCATCGGCGGGTTCGGCGTGACGCTCGGCATCCGCACCGGCTCGGCCGAGGCGGTGCAGGGCTCGTTCCCGCTCATCTTCGTGCTGATGTTCACGTCGTCGGCGTTCTTCCCCCGTGAGCTGATGTCCGGTTGGTACCGGACCGTGGCCACCTACAACCCGTTGTCGTGGATCCTCGACGCCCAGCGCGACCTCCAGACGCTCGGGTGGTCGTTCACCGATGCGTTCGTCGCCATCGTCGTGGCGGCGGCCATCGCGGCGGTGTCGATCGCGGTGGCGCTCGGTGCGCTCCGTCGGCGGCTGAGGCTGGCGACATGACCGCCACCGGCGCACGCGTCGACCTCGGGCGCGATCGCACGGGAGCGGTCGCCATCATCTGGCAGCTCGTCGCTCGCAACATGCGCAGCATCCGTCGTCAGCCGGCGACCTTCGTGCCGACGCTGATCATGCCGATCTTCTTCGTCATCACCTTCGCCGGGGCGTTCGGCTTCGCCGGGCGGGCCTTCGGCAACGGCAACGCCCTGTCCTGGTACGCGCCCATGGCCATCATCCAGGGGGCGGCCTTCGCCGGCATGACCACCGGGTTCACCACGGCGCGCGACTTCGAGACCGGGTTCTTCGACCGGTTCCTCCTCGCTCCGATGAGCCGCATGACGCTGCTCCTCGGTGCCTTGGCGGCGTCCCTGATCCGGGCGTTCGTCACCACGACTGCCGTGCTCGGGGCGGCGGCCATCGGTGGGGTCGCCGTGCCGGGTGGCCTCCTCGGCCTCGGCGCGCTGTACCTGTCGGCGCTCGGCATCGCCGTCGTGGCCGCCCTGTGGGGGCTCGGCCTCGTCTATCGCGTGCAGAACACCAACGTCGGGCCGGTGATCCAGGTCGGCATCTTCGTGGCCATCTTCCTGTCGACGGCCCAGGTGCCCATCGCCGCCATGAGCGGTTGGCTGGCGTCGGTCGCACGGGTCAATCCGATGACGAACATCCTCCGGATGGCCCGTGCCGGCTTCGTGCCCGATCAGCTCTTCCCGCCGGCCGGCTTCGGCGTCACCTGGTCGGAGATGTGGCCGGGACTCGTCGCGCTGTGCGCCCTCACGGCCGTGCTCACCGTGTTCGCGCTCCGTGGGATGCGGCGACTCACTCCCTGAGGTCGGCGCTCAGATGTCGTAGTAGAGCTGGAACTCGTACGGGTGGGGGCGCAGGCGCAGGCCGTCGATCTCGACCGTGCGCTTGTAGGTGATCCAGTTGTCGATGAGGTCGGGCGTGAACACGTCGCCGGCCAGCAGGTAGTCGTGATCGCGGACCAACGCTCGTAGCACCTCGTCGAGTGATCCCGGGACCTGGGGCACGACCGCGAGCTGATCGGGCGGCAGGTCGTAGAGGTCCTTGTCCATCGGCTCGGGGGGCTCGATGCGGTTGCGGATGCCGTCGAGGCCCGCCATCAACATGGCGCTGAACGCGAGGTACGGGTTGGCCGACGGGTCGGGGCAGCGGAACTCGATGCGCTTCGCCCTCGGCGACTTCGAGTACAGCGGGATGCGGCAGGCTGCCGAGCGGTTCCGCTGCGAGTACACCAGGTTCACGGGTGCCTCGTAGCCAGGGACCAGGCGCTTGTAGGAGTTGGTGGTGGGGTTGGTGAACGCAAGCAACGAGGGCGCGTGGGCCAACAGGCCGCCGATGTACCAACGGGCGGTGTCGGACAGGCCCGCGTACCCGGTCTCGTCGAAGAACAGTGGCTCGCCGGCCTTCCACAACGACTGGTGCACGTGCATGCCCGAGCCGTTGTCGCCGAAGATCGGCTTGGGCATGAACGTGGCGGTCTTGCCGGCCTGCCAGGCGACGTTCTTGACGATGTACTTGAACACCATGAGCTTGTCGGCCATGCGGGCCAGCTCGTCGAAGCGGATGTCGATCTCGGCCTGACCGCCCGAGCCGACCTCGTGGTGCTGGATCTCGACCTCGATGCCGGCCTCCTCGAGGGCGATCATCATCTCGGTGCGCAGGTCCTGGAAGTGGTCCATGGGCGGGAGCGGGAAGTAGCCCTCCTTCTCGCGCGGCTTGTAGCCCCGGTTGGGGGTGCCGTCGGCCTCGAATCGCCGGCCGGTGTTCCACGACCCCTCGATGGAGTCGACCTCGTAGTGGGCGGCGTGCTTGGACGAGCCGAAGTTGACCGAGTCGAAGATGAAGAACTCGGCCTCGGGGCCCACGTAACAGGTGTCGGCGATGCCGGAGGCCCGGAGGTGGTCCTCGGCCTTGCGGACCACGTGGCGTGGATCGCGCGAGTAGGGCTCGCCGGTGACCGGGTCGTGGACGTGGCAGTGCAGGACGAGCGTCTTGCGGCGGGCGAACGGATCGAGCCAGGCGGTGGAGGGATCGGGGAGCAGGATCATGTCCGACTCCTGGATCTCCTGGAACCCGCGGATCGACGAGCCGTCGAAGCCGGAACCCTCCGCGAACAGCTCCTCGGTGAGCTCATGGGTCGGCACCGAGTAGTGCTGCATCAGACCCGGCAGGTCGCAGAACCGGAGGTCGACGACCTCGACGCCCTCGTCGTCGGCCAGGGAGAGGACTTCGTCAGCGGTGCGGTCGATCACGTCGGCATCGTACGAGTCGGCCCGTGCCCGCCGCGCCGGCCGGTCAGATCGAGAGGTGGAGGCGGACGACCTGGCGGCCGTCGGCGAACGCACGGATCTGGACCAGGTCGCACAGCTGATGGATCAACCACATGCCCCGCCCACCGCTGTGGTCGGCACCCGGGCGCACCCGACCGACGAGCGGGTCGGCGATGGACCCGTGGTCGCGGATCTCACACACGAAGCGGTCGTCATCGGCCCACCACGCCAGCTCGCCGGAGCCGCCGCCGTGGGTGAGGCTGTTGGTGAGCGCCTCGCTCACCGCGACCGTGAGGTCCTCGAGCGACTCGTCGGGGAGGCCGGCCGCGGCGGCCGCATCGGCCACCTGGCGACGCAGGGCCCAGGCGCCACCGCCGCTGAAGGTGACCTCGACCGCAGACGCCGGCGGATCGGACAGCGGGTCGGAGAGCTGCGCAGGGATGGTGTCCCGGTACGAGGCGCTGGCGCCGAGGACACCTTCGTTCTCCACGGACGGGTGGTGGTGGAGGGCGTCGTCGATGACGTGGTCGGCGAGGGTGTCGACGTCGTAGGGGCACAGCAGGGTGAAGCCGTCGGCGTCGGCCATCGCCAGGTTGAGCAGGCTCTCGTGGCGGCCGCATTCGACGAGCTCATCGTCGGAGCGACCGGCCCAGATCGGTTCGCCGATGCCCCGCACGCGCCCGCCCTCGGCGAGATGCGGCGCGACGAACTCGGCCCAGGCCGGGATGATCCAGGCGGGGTTTCGCCCCATGTCCTCCATGGGGACCAGGCGGACCAGCTCGCCCGTCGACGGTCCCAGCCCGCGGCGGAGGAGGTCGAGACGCTCGGCTGGAACGCTCACCAACGCGGGCTCGCCTGCGTCGAGGCCGGCCTCGAGGAACGCCATCGTCCCGGCGAGGAACTCGTCGTCGCCGGCGTAGAGCATGGCGACGTGCTGGAAGGGCGCAGAGAGGACCGCCGAGTCCGTTCCGTCGTCCCCCTCCGCCTGTCCGAGCCGCACGGAACGACCGTAGCCGTCGCAGACGAATCAGGCCGGCCCGAGCCCCGGACGCGACG
>JBFJNI010000122.1:0-10823 GCA_041618235.1 Acidimicrobiales bacterium | reverse complement strand
GCGTTCGCCGACCACGACGGCCCGCTCCTGCACCGCACGACGTTCGAACAGGCCGCCGGGCCGGCCGACCGGCGGTGGTGGCTGCGCTTCGACGGCCTCTTCTACCAGGGCGACATCTGGCTCGACGGGGCCTACCTGGGCGACACCGAGGGCTACTTCGCCCCGCACGCCTTCGAGGTCACCGACCAGCTGCGGGCCGCCACCGAACACACCCTCGCGGTCGAGCTGGCCTGTTCTCCCCAGACCGACCGGACCAGCAAGCGCAACATCACGGGCGTCTTCCAGCACTGGGACTGCTTCGACCCGGACTGGAACCCCGGGGGCATCTGGCAGCCCGTCCACCTGCTCGACACGGGACCGGTCCGCATCACCAAGCTGACGACCCGCTGTCTCGAGGCGACGCCCGAGCGGGCCGTGCTGGGCTTCGCCGCCGAGCTCGACGCCGCCGAGGGCGTCGAGGCCCACGTGCGCACCACGGTCGGTTCCATCGACCACGGCGCCGACCACACCCTCGCCGCCGGCACGAACGCCGTCGAGTGGTCTGTCACCGTCGATCGCCCGCGACTGTGGTGGCCCCACGCCCTGGGCGACGCCCACCTCGAGACGGTCAACGTCGAGGTCCGCCTCCGTGATGCCGCCGGCAGCCACGTGTCCGACCGCCGACGGCTCCGCACCGGCCTGCGCACGGTGTCGCTCCGGAAGTGGGTGCTCTCGGTGAACGGTGAGCGCCTCTTCGTGAAGGGCGCCAACCAGGGTCCGACGCGCATGGCACTCGCCGAGGCCACCGAGGACGAGTGCCGGCGCGACGTCGCCTTGGCCAAGGACACCGGCCTCGACCTGCTCCGCCTCCACGCCCACGTCGCCCGTCCCGAGACCTACGCCGCCGCCGACGATGCCGGGATGCTGCTCTGGCAGGACTTCCCGCTCCAGTGGGGCTACGCCCGCCAGATCCGCAAGCAGGCGGTGCGTCAGGCCCGACAGATGGTCGACCTGCTCGGCCACCACCCCTCGATCGCCGTGTGGTGCGGGCACAACGAACCCATGGGCATCGATCTGCCGCCCGACGCGTTCGCCGACCCGAAGCAGACCGCCCAGCTCGGCGCTCGCGCGCTGGCCGCACAGCAGCTGCCGACGTGGAACAAGTCCGTCCTCGACCGCGCGGTGAAGCGGGCGATCGACGGTGCCGACGGCACCCGCCCCGTGATCCCCCACTCGGGTGTGATGCCGCATCTGCCAGCGCTCAAGGGCACCGACAGCCATCTGTACTTCGGCTGGTACTGGGGCCACGAACGGGACTTCCCGGCCTTCGCCAGGGCGGTGCCCAGCCAGGTGCGGTTCCCCACCGAGTTCGGCGCCCAGGCCGTGCCCGAGACCGACGACTTCATCGACGCCGCCTCCTGGCCCGACCTCGACTGGGACCACCTCATCCACCACCACGCCCTGCAACGGTCGATCCTCGATCGCCACGTGCCTCGCGAGGGACACACCTACGCGTCGTGGAAGCAGGCCACGCAGGAGTACCAGGCCACGGTCGTCCGTCATCACATCGAGACGCTGCGCCGCTTGAAGTACCGGCCCACCGGTGGCTTCGCCCAGTTCAGCTTCGCCGACGGTCACCCCGGGGTGACCTGGTCGGTCCTCGATCACGAGCGCGTCCCCAAACTCGGCTACCACGCCCTCACTGCGGCGTGTCGCCCGGTGATCGTCGTCGCCGACCGGCTCCCGGCGTCCGTGTCGCCCGGCGACGCCGTCGCGCTCGACGTCCACGTCGTGTCCGACCGCCGCATGGAGCTCTCCGGACGCGTCGACGCCGAGCTCACCTGGGACGGCGGCCAGCACTCCTGGTCGTTCGAGGGGGCGGTGCCGGCGGACAGCTGCGCCCTCGTCGGCACGGTCCAGTTCGAGGTGCCCGATGCACCCGGGGAGCTCGTCCTCCGGTTGCGAGGGCGCGTGGGCGACGACGAGCCGGACAACGAGTACCGGTGTTCGATCGAACGCTGACCCACCGTCAGTCGGCGACGGCGTAGCCCTCTGGCGCGTCGTGCTCGCTCACGTGGAACGAGGCCGCCACCGCGTGCGCCTCGCCACGGATCATCCGGCTCAGGTCGAACGCGGCCGCAGGCGAGACGTCGGCGAGCTGGAGCGCATCCTCGTGGTGGAGCACGAGCTGGCACGCCGCGGCGTGTTCGTGGTCGTCGAGCTCGGCGAGCTCGGCCAGTGCCTGGCCGGCCGCCAGGGCCCGCTGCTGCTTCGAGTCATGACCCGACGGGCGTTCGTGGTGGGTGGCGATCGCGTCGACCATCCCTGCGGGGAACCTCCACGCCTCGAGCACGGCCGCCCCGGCGTCGGCGTGGTCGATCCCCAGCACGTCGCGCTCCACGAGCATCGACCGAGCACTGTCCCGATGCTGCTCGTCCTCCTCGACGAACGAGTACCCGCCCGGGTCGTGACGGCACAGCAGCGCTGCTCCGAGATCATGGAGCAGACCCAGGCTGAACGCCTCGGCACGATCCACGTCGAGACGGGTCGAGACGAAGGCCGTGCCCACCGCAGTGGCCGCCGCGTGCTCCCAGAAGTGCTCCGGCAGGCGGACCCCCTTGTGGAGGGTGCCGGCCGCGAACGACGCAGCCAGCGACCGGACCGTGGCGAAGCCGAGGACGCTCACGGCGAACTCCGCCGAGCGAACCCGACGCGACAGGCCGTAGTAGGCCGAGTTCGCCAGGCGCATCGCCTGCGCGGTGAGGACCGGGTCGACCGCGACAGCACGCGCCAGGTCCGCAGCCGACGACGACGGGTCGTCCACCACGTGCAGCACGCGGACGGCCGAAGCCTGCGAGGTCGGCATCGAAGCCAACTCCCGTCGCAGACCCGAGAGCGTGAGCCGCCCCCTCCTCCGCTCCTGATGGCGCCCCCCGGCAGCCATCAGTCGCCCCGTTCCAGTCGGAATCTCCGGTCGGGGTCGACCGGCAGCTGGTCGGCCGGTGTCGGCCTCCCGAGCAGATAGCCCTGGATCAACGAGCATCCGAGCGCACCGACCGTGTCGAGCTGCGCGACGTTCTCCACACCCTCGGCGACCACCCGCCCCCCGACGGCACGGGTCACCGCGACCACCGCCTCGATGATGGCGCCGACGAAGGCTTCCTCCGGATCGGCCACGAAGCTGCGCTCGATCTTGACCAGCGAGACGGGGAAGCGCTTCAGGTAGGCCAGCGACGAATAGCCGGTGCCGAAGTCGTCGATGGCCAGCCGGACCCCGGTGGATGCGAGGTGACCCAGCACGTCGGCCGCCATGTCGACATCGGTCATGAGCTGGCTCTCGGTGAGCTCGAGACAGAGGTCCTGCGGCACGAGTCCGTTCGCGGTCAACGCGTCCGCGACCTGGTCGGCGAAGTCCGGGTGGGCGAGCTGCGACGCGGCGAGGTTCACGCTGATGTACTGGGGCCGCCATCCGACCGTTCGTGCACGCCATTCGGCCAGGTCGGCGCAAGACCGCTGGAGGACGTACAGCCCGAGCTCGTCGATGCAGCCGCTGGCCTCGGCGATCTCGATGACCTCGTTGGCCGGGATCGGGCCGAGCTCACGGTGCGAGTACCGCAGCAGGGCCTCGGCGCCCACCACCTGCAGGTCCTCGTGGCGGACGATCGGCTGGTAGAAGACGCCGACATCGTCCTCGGCCAATGCCCTGCGCAGGTCCGACACGATCTCGAGCCGGTGCTCGATCATCCGTCGGGCCTCGGCATCGAAGATCGCGGCTCGGGCCTTGCCGGCGTTCTTCGCCTGGTACATGGCGACGTCGGCGTCGCGGATCAACATCTCGGGGTCGTGGACGTCGGCCTCGCTGACGATCACACCGACGCTGGCCGTGACCCGGACCTGCCGTGTGCCGAGGTCGATCGGCTCGCGGAGCTCGCGCAACAGGCGATCCGCGGTGTGCTTGGCCTCGAGCTCGGTCCCGATGCCGGGACAGAACACGACGAACTCGTCGCCGCCGAAGCGCGCCACCATGTCCTCGGCCCGCACGGCGTCTCGGAGCCGGCCGGCGACGTTGTTGAGCAGGATGTCGCCGGCGAAGTGGCCCAGCGAGTCGTTGATGAGCTTGAAGTCGTCGAGGTCGAAGAACAGCAGCGAGACCCTCGAGGACGTTCGTGCGAAGTGGCCGTTGATGTGCTCCCACAGCTCGGTGCGGTTCGGGAGCCCCGTCAGCGCGTCGTGCCGTGCCTGCCACTCGAGCTCGGCCTCGCGGGCACGGGCGTCGGTGACGTCCTCGACCGACCCGACGAACGACGCCTGACGGTCGACGCCGACGACGGGGACGAAACGGATGTCCAGCGTGCGGACGTCACCCTCGGGGCGCAACACGTTGATCGTGACCGAGGCATCATCGCCGCAGAGCACGTCGCCGACGGCCCGCAGGATCTTGTCTCGGTCGCTCGCCAGCACGGGGTCGAGCCAGCGGTCACCCACGAGCTCTTCGGCCGGGCGGCCCCACACCTGCGCGAAGCGGGCGTTCACGAACGCCAGCCGGATGCCGACGTCGGACAGGAACACCCCGATGGGCGCATGATCGGCGAGCGCCCGGAACCTCGCCTCGCTGGTGCGCAGCTCCTCGTCGACCCGGACGTGCGCGGCGATCTCGCGGACCCGGAGGACCCAGGCGCCGTCGGGTACGGCCTGGAGTCGGTCGGCGGCCACCGAGACCGCCACGGCGGAACCATCGGCTCGTTGCAGTGCGCGGCGTCGCGGGCGGACGCTGTCGAGGCTGGAGTCGAGCCGGGCTCGCACCCCGATGGTGTCGCTGCCCTCCGTCGACTCGTAGATCTCGATGACCTCGACCGACGACCCGTGCAGGGTCCCGTCGGGGACGGCACAGATGGCGTGCAGCGCCGGGTTGGCCCATTCGATGCAGCCGTCGCGCACGATGGCGGTGCCCTCGGCATTGACCCAGGAGGAGCGCTCCAGCAAGGAGCCGAGCGAGCCGGTGTCGAACACCTCATCCATCGTCGGCGTGGTCGACAGGACGGACTCGTCCGTGGGCGCGATGGTGACGTCGACGGCGCTCCCCCCCGGGAGCCATTCCTGCTGCGCGATGTCTTCGCGTGCGCCTGCCACGTCCCTGTTCCACCCTTCCACGAGGATCATCCGTGATCCTCGAAGGTCTCCATCGGCACGCGTCATCAGGAGTTGAATCAATCCGAGACCGGGTGAGTTCAAGCCGTCACAGATGGCGGGGTACCGTGCGATCCATGCAGACGATGGAGAAGTCCGGTACGGGTGGCGGCGTCGCTCCGGTCCACCCCTCCCGCCGGCCGGCGCCGTGGCCCGTCGAGTTCTACCGCTCCGCGGTGGGCAAGAAGTGGGTCATGGCGATCACGGGCATCATGCTCATGGGCTTCGTGCTCGGGCACATGGTGGGCAACCTCAAGATGTACCAGGGCGCCCACGCGCTGAACGTCTACGGCGAGTTCCTCCGGGAGCTGCTCTACCCGCTCCTGCCACGCACGCTCCTGCTCTGGATCGTCCGCGGCGGCCTCATCGTCGCCTTCGCGTTCCACATCCACGCCGCCGTCAGCCTCACCCGCATGAACCGGCGGGCGCAGGCCGGTGGATACGCCACGCCCCGCGACTACCAGGCGGCCAGCATCGCCAGCCGCTCGATGCGCTGGACCGGCGCCATCATCCTGCTGTACCTCGTGTTCCACCTGGCCGACCTCACGTGGGGCCTCCTGGACCCCGACTTCGTCCGCGGCGACGTCTACCGCAACGTGCAGTCGAGCCTCACGAACGCGGTGCCGGCCGCCATCTACATCGTCGCCAACGTGGCGCTGGGCATCCACCTGTTCCACGGCTCGTGGAGCATGTTCCAGAGCCTCGGACTCAACAACCCGAAGTACAACGCCTGGCGCCGCAACTTCGCCATCGGCTTCGCCGCCATCGTGACACTCGGCAACCTCAGCTTCCCGCTGGCCGTCGTGTCCGGTGCCGCCAGCGACGATGTGTGCTTCGAGCAGGGTGACCGCATCGTCACCTGCGAAGAGGTCTTCGCCGAGGCACTGCGCAGCGGCGCCCTCACGGTCGAGCGGTTCGACGAGTTCTCCGACGGTGAGCGCCTCGACTTCATCGAGGCCTACGAGGCCCGCAAGAAGCTCGACCCCGAGCAGGAGGAGGGCCGATGATCGGCAACCTGGACAGCAAGGTCCCCGAGGGTCCCATCGGCGACAAGTGGACCCAGCACAAGTTCGACATGAAGCTGGTGGCGCCCAACAACCGCCGCAAGTTCGACGTCATCATCGTGGGCTCGGGCCTCGCCGGCGCCTCGGCGGCCGCCACGCTCGGCGAACAGGGCTACAACGTCAAGGTCGTCAGCTACCACGACTCCCCCCGCCGGGCGCACTCCATCGCCGCGCAGGGCGGGATCAACGCCGCCAAGAACTACAAGAACGACGGCGACAGCGTCTACCGGCTCTTCTACGACACGGTGAAGGGCGGCGACTACCGCTCCCGCGAGGCCAACGTGCATCGCCTCGCCGAGGTCTCGGTCGACATCATCGACCAGTGCGTCGCCCAGGGCGTGCCGTTCGCACGCGAGTACGGCGGCCTGCTCGACAACCGCTCCTTCGGCGGCGCCCAGGTCTCGCGCACGTTCTACGCCCGGGGCCAGACCGGCCAGCAGCTCCTGCTCGGCGCCTACCAGGCGCTGATGAAGGAGGTCGCCAACGGCACCGTCGAGCTGCTCACCAAGACCGAGATGCTCGATCTGGTCGTCAAGGACGGCGTGGCCTGCGGCATCGTCACCCGCGACCTGCGCACCGGCGAGATCGAGACGCACTCGGCCCACGCCGTCCTCCTGGCCACCGGCGGCTACGGCAACGTCTTCTACCTGTCGACCAACGCCATGCACTCCAACGCCACCGCGGCGTGGCGGGCGCACCGGCGGGGGGCAGCGTTCGCCAACCCGTGCTTCACCCAGATCCACCCCACGTGCATCCCGCCGGCCGAGGACTTCCAGTCGAAGCTGACGCTGATGTCCGAGTCCCTCCGCAACGACGGTCGGGTGTGGGTCCCGAAGAACCCCGACGAGACGCGCAAGGCCAGCGAGATCCCCGAGGCCGAGCGCGATTACTACCTCGAGCGCAAGTACCCGAGCTTCGGCAACCTGGTCCCGCGCGACGTCGCATCCCGCAACGCCAAGACGGTGGTCGACGAGGGCAAGGGCGTCGGTCCGCTGAAGAACGGCGTGTACCTCGACTTCGCCGACTCGATCAACCGACTCGGCAAGGACACCATCGAGGAGCGCTACGGCAACCTCTTCGAGATGTACGAGCGCATCACCGACGAGAACCCGTACGAACAGCCGATGCGCATCTACCCCGCCGTGCACTACACGATGGGCGGTCTCTGGGTCGACTACCACCTGCAGTCGAACATCCCGGGTCTGTTCGTCCTCGGCGAGGCCAACTTCTCCGACCACGGGGCCAACCGCCTCGGCGCCTCAGCGCTCATGCAGGGTCTCGCCGACGGCTACTTCGTCATCAGCTACACGATGGCCAACTACCTGGCCGGCATCCTCGGCCAGCCCGCCGTGCCCACCGACGACCCGGCCTTCACGTCCGCCGTCGCCGACGTCCAGGGCCGCGTCGACCAGTTCCTCGCCATCGGCGGCACGAAGTCGCCCGACCACTTCCACAAAGAGCTCGGCAAGATCATGTGGGAGTACTGCGGCATGGCCCGCAACGAGGCCGGGCTGCGCAAGGCGCTCACCGAGATCCCGGCGCTCCGCGAGGAGTTCTACAAGGACCTCCGGGTGCTCGGCACCGGCGACAGCATCAACCAGAGCCTCGAGAAGGCCGGGCGCATCGCCGACTTCCTCGAGCTCGGCGAGCTGATGTGCCGCGACGCGCTCGACCGCAACGAGTCCTGCGGCGGCCACTTCCGTGAAGAGAGCCAGACCGAGGAGGGCGAGGCCCTCCGTCGAGACGACGAGTTCTCCTACGTCTCGGCCTGGGAGTGGACCGGCGATGCGTCGAACCCCCAGCTCCACAAGGAACCGCTCGAGTTCGAGAACGTGGCGCTCACCCAGCGCTCGTACAAGTGAGGTACTGAATCCGATGAAGCTGAAGCTCAACATCTGGCGCCAGCGAGACCGCGACGCCGACGGTGCGATGAAGACCTACGAGCTCGACACGGTCTCCCCGGAGATGTCGTTCCTCGAGATGCTCGACGTGCTCAACGAGGAGCTCATCGCCAAGGGCGAGGAGCCGGTCGAGTTCGAGCACGACTGCCGCGAGGGCATCTGCGGCTCGTGCGGCATCATGATCGACGGCCAGGCGCACGGTCCCCAGAAGGGCACCGCCACCTGCCAGCTGCACATGCGCAAGTTCGCCGACGGTGACGAGATCAACATCGAGCCGTGGCGCGCCGCTGCGTTCCCGGTGCTCAAGGACCTGGTGGTCGACCGATCGCCGTTCGACCGCATCGTCGAGTCCGGCGGCTACATCACCGCGCCCACGGGCGCCGGCCCCGACGCCAACCTCATCCCCGTGCCGAAGGATGCCGCCGACGCCGCCTTCGACGCGGCGGCCTGCATCGGCTGCGGCGCCTGTGTGGCGGCGTGCCCCAACTCGGCCGCGCAGCTGTTCACCGCCGCCAAGGTCGAACACCTCAACCTGCTGCCCCAGGGTCAGGCCGAGCGCCACCAGCGGGTCATCGGCATGGTCCACACGATGGAGCAGTACTTCGGCTCGTGCACCAACCATGGTGAGTGCACCGACGCGTGCCCCAAGGAGATCCCCCTCGACTACATCGCGTTCATGAACCGCGACTACGTCAAGGCACAGCTCAAGAACCGCAAGCTCCTCGGCCAGCGCTAGGAGCGCACCACTGGGGCAGCGACCGCTCACCGCCACGCTGCGCCGCACGGCGCTCGTGGCCGGAGCCGCCGGTTCCGGCGCGGTCGGTGCGCTCGGCGCGCTGGCCTATCTCCAGTCGCGCCTCTCGGTCGCTCCACCCGACGACCATCGGATCCTGCACGTGGTGGACGGACACGTCGGCGTGTCCGACGACGATGCGGTCCTCCGCGTCGTGTGGTTGGGCGACAGCCTGGCCGCCGGTCTCGGAGCGATCTCGCCCGAGGTCTCGCTCCCGCGGTTGGTCGCCGTCGGCCGTGAGGGCAAGACCCGTCTGCACGTCTTCGCCACTCCCGGCGCCACGAGCCACGACGTCGTGGGATACCAACTGGCGGCGCTCGAGCAGCTCCGCCACGGGCTCGCGCAGATCGGCCAGCGCATCGACGCCATCGGCGTCACCGTGGGCGGCAACGACATCGCCGCGCTGACCTCCCGCCGGCGGTTTCGGAGCAACGTGGGCGAGATCCTGCAGGCGGCGGGCGATGCTCCGGTGGTGCTGGTGTCGATCCCCGAGCTCAACGACGCCCTGCGCCTCCCGCGACCCCTGCGGACGTTCGCCTCGTGGCGGGCCGGCTGGCTCGACGTCGTGCTCCGCCAGGCGGCCCGCGCCGACACCGAGGTGCACTACGCGTCGGTCCGTCGCCGGCCCGACTGGATCTCGCGACGCGACCTGCGCAACTTCCTCGCTGCCGACCGGTTCCACCCCTCCGGGGCCGGCTACGCCATCTGGGCCGACCGGGTGGCCGACGCCTTCGAGACCGCGCTCACCCCACCGGACGCAGACCAACTCGGCGCTGCGTCACCGAGACGCTGACGACGGCCACGGCGCGCCCTGGGCGGAAAATCCGAACCTCCTGGTTGGTCCGAATGCTCCCGGGTGGCGTTCTTGCCACCTCGACCCGTCCCGCGGTCGCCCCTCAGCCCAGGAGATCCACCAATGAAGCGACGCACCCGCCTCGCCACCGCCACCCTCGCCGCCGGCCTCGTCTTCGGCTCGGCCGGCCTGGCCTCCGCCGGCCACCTCAACCCGCTCCTCGAGTCGGATCTGTCCGGCCGCAACGAGGTCGCCGCCGGCGCCAAGAGCAACAAGATCGTCGGTGACCCCGACGCCAAGGGCGAGGGCTACGTCTTCGGCATCGACAACGACAACCTCATCGGCGAGGGCACCGTCGACAACACCGACACCCTCTGCTATCTCCTCATCGTCGACGGCATCGCCGAGCTCGACCAGAACCCGGGCAACGGGCGCGCCGCCCACATCCACCGCGGCGTGACGGGCCAGAACGGCCCGGTCGTCGCCAACCTCGCCTTCCCCACCGACGGTCAGGCCGCCGACTGCATCTCGGAGAACGAGATCGGCAAGTTCACCGCCGATGCCGGCCCCGGTGTCGTCCAGGACATCCTCGCCAACCCGCAGAACTACTACTTCAACGTCCACAACAACGAGTTCCCCGGCGGCGCCGTCCGCGGCCAGCTCGTGGCGCAGGGCCACGGTCACTGATCGCCCCGGAGCGCTCGGACCGCACGGTGCCGGCCCTCGGGCCGGCACCGTTCGTGCTCAGCGGTCGTCGAGCAGGGCGCGGAGGCAGTCCGCCGTCTCGGGGTCGATGTCCGCTCCGTAGGCAGCGACGAGGACCCCCTTCTGTCCCGAGGCGTGGTCGTGCACGCCGAGCACGATCATCTCGTCGCCCGGGTCGGACGGGCCCTCGAAGCGGTGGATGACCTCGACGTCGACGGTACCGGTGGGGGTCCACTGGCCGTCGATCCGGAACTGCACGTTGCCGTCGCGGACGTCGGCGTCGTGTTCGAAGCCCTCGTCGCGGAGCTGCTGGGTCGCGGCGGTGACGGTGTCGGGGGATTCGGCCATGGGACGACCGTACCCACCGACCGTCCGAACGAGTCGCGGAAGGCAGGGGCGAG
>JBFJNI010000121.1:0-10937 GCA_041618235.1 Acidimicrobiales bacterium | reverse complement strand
GGCAAGCCGGAGTGGCGATGCCACCGCCTTCGATCGTAGACCTGACCGCGGATCCCGGGAAGAGGAAATGTCGGGAATCGGGCCTCGCTCGGGACCCGGCTCGGGACCCGGCTCAGTCCTCGCCCTCGGAGGGATCGTCGGTGTCGGCTTCGGTGCCGAGCACGTTGAAGTCCTCGTCGAGGTGGACGTCTACCTGGCTGCCGTCATCGAGGGTGACCTCGACCTCGTAGAAGCCCTCTTCGTCGCCGACCTCGGTCTCGGTGACCCGACCCTCGCCGGTGTGGGCGAGGGCAGCGGCGGTTGCCGAGTCGAGCGCGGCGCCGGTGATCGGCGTGTCGCTGCCGTCGTCGTCGCTGTTGGCGACGGCGACGCCGGCCGCTCCGGCGAGGGCGGCGGCTGCGAGCGCGCCGCCGGCGATGATCTTGGTCTTGCGGTTCATGGCAGACACCTCAGTCGCTCGGGAACCGCCCCATCATCCACCGGCCGACCTGAAGCCGCCCTGAAGCGGCGGGCCGACGTGCAGGAGGGGTCGTGACCGCCACCCGGTACGCTGATCTCCGAACCCTGACTTCGCGGGGACTACCCGCTGACACTCGACCGTCCGGTCGACGCGGTCCGGTCGCCTCCTCTGAGCCACTCTCGAGGAGCTCTTCATGTCCCCCTCCAACGTCGTTCCCCTCTTCGGCGCGCCCCGCGCCCGGGACACCGCCGTCGTGTACTGCGAGGCGAACTTCGGTCGCATCGACGGCAAGACCGCCAACGGCCTCGTGCGCCACAGCGAGAGCTACGAGATCGTGTCGGTCATCGACAGCACGCAGACGGGACTCGACGCCGGCACCGTCCTGGGCGACGATCCCAACGGCATCCCCGTGCACCGAGACCTCGAAGACGCACTCGTCGCGCTCGACGCCATGCCCGACCGCTTCATCATCGGACTGGCGCCGACCAGCGGCCTGCTGACCGACGATCAGCGGAACGTGGTCCTCGATGCGATGGCGCGTGGCATGCACATCGTCAACGGCCTGCACGAGTTCCTCAACGACGACCCCGAGTTCGTCGCCGCCGCTGCGACCCTCGGCGTCGAGATCGTGGACGTCCGCCGGCCGCCGGCGAAGAAGGACCTGCACATGTTCACCGGCGAGATCCACGAGGTGACCTGTCCTCGCATCGCAGTGCTCGGCACCGACGGTGCCATCGGCAAGCGCACCACCGCGACGATCCTCACCAAGGCACTGAACGACCGAGGGATCAGGGCGGTCATGGTCACGACGGGCCAGACGGGACTGATCCAGGGCGCGAAGTACGGCGTCGCCCTCGACGCGATCCCGGCGCAGTTCTGCGCCGGCGAGCTCGAGACGGCCGTGGTCGCGGCGTTCCGGGGCGAGGACCCCGACGTGATCATCGTCGAGGGCCAGGGCGCGCTGAGCCACCCCACCTACATGAGCTCGACGTTCGTGCTCCGCGGCGCCTGTCCGGCCGGCGTCGTGCTCCAGCACGCCCCCGGTCGAACCGTGCTGAGCGACTTCCCCTCGGTCCCGATGCCGACGCCGGCGAGCGAGATCAACCTGATCGAGACCTTCGCCGACACCAGGGTCATCGGCCTCACGCTCAACCACGAGCACCTGACCGACGCCGAGGTGTCCGCCGCCATCGTGATGTACGAACGAGCCCTCGGCCTGCCCACCACGGACGCGCTCACGCGGTCGCCCGATCGGCTGGTGGAGATGGTGCTGCAGGCCTTCCCCCGGCTGGAGGAGAAGCTGCCCGTCTTCGTGCGGTGATGGCCCCTCGAGTCGACATCGACCTCGCCAAGATCGCCGACAACGCCCGTGCTCTGGTGTCGTTGGCCGCGGACTCGGGCATCTCGATCACCGGCGTGACCAAGGCGGCGCTCGGCATGCCCGAGCTGGGGCGGGCGCTGCTCGGCGCCGGCGCTCGCCGCCTCGGCGACTCCAGGATCGAGAACATCGAGCGGTTGCGTGACGCCGGCATCGACGCACCGATCGTGCTGTTGCGCTCGCCGATGATGAGTCAGGTCGAGCGGGTGGTCCGGTCGGCCGACATCAGCTGCAACACCGAGCCGACCGTGCTCACCGCGCTGTCCGCCGCGTCTCGATCGGTCGGGGTCTCCCACGGGGTCCTGCTGATGGTCGAGCTGGGAGATCTACGCGAAGGCATCCGGCCGTCCGACCTCTGCGCCGTCGTCGAAACGACGCTGGCGCTGCCCGGCATCACGCTCGACGGGATCGGCACCAACCTCGCCTGCCGGAGCGGCATCGCCCCCGATCAGGAGAAGATGGACGAGCTGTCGCAACTCGCCGACCGGGTCGAGTCGACCTTCGGCATCACCCTCGACCTCGTCTCCGGAGGCAACTCCGCCAACCTCCCGTGGCTGATGACCTCCCCGGACACCGGTCGGGTCAACGACCTCCGGCTCGGCGAGTCGATCCTCCTCGGCCTCGAGCCGCTCCATCGCACGCCGCTCACGGGCCTTCACCAGGATGCGATCACGATCACCGCCGAGGTCATCGAGTCGAAGCGCAAGCCCTCGGTGCCGTGGGGAGTCGCCGCGCAGGGGGCGTTCGGGGTGCAGCTTCCGGCGGTCGACCGCGGCGAGATCTGGCAGACGATCGTCGCCCTCGGCCACCAGGACACCGACCCCGGCGGTCTGTCCCCTCCCGACGGCGTCCGGATCCTCGGTGCCAGCAGCGACCACCTCGTCCTGGAGACGCCGGACCACGTCGTTCCCGGCGACGTCATCGTCTTCCGACCCGACTACGGCGCCTTCGTCCGAGCGATGACGTCGCCGTTCCTGGCGCACGACGTGCCCGGGGCGGGTTTCGAACCCGCACGCTCCCAGAGGAGCCGAGGGGTTTAAGCCCTCTGCGTCTGCCAGTTCCGCCACCCGGGCCGTGACGGCACGTTAGGCACCCGACGACGGCCGGGTGGTCGTCGACGAAGCAGGGGCGCCGGACTCCTCCGACTGCGGCGCCGTCGTGGTGGTCGTCGACGTCGTGGTCGAGGTGGTCGTGGTGGTCGTCGTCTTGTCCGGCTTCCCGTTGCCGTCGGGCTGGGTGGTCGTCGTCGATGACGTCGTCGTGCTGGTGGTCGTGACCGGCGCTCCGCCACCGACGGTGAAGGAGGTCTGCGCCCGCGGCTGAGCCCCGGCACCGAAGTCACACGTCGCGGTCGCGCTGTAGGAGCCCGGGGCGGCCGAGACCGGCATCGTCAGCTGCGTCGACCGGTCCGACTCGTCGGACCCGGTCTCCGGGCTGCTCTCGATGCGGACCGGCTCGTAGATCGGGGCGTCGGAGCCGATACCCGGGACGTCGTCGTCCTTCGCGCCCGGGTCGGGCGTGGGGATGCCGCCCTCGGGCCCCTCGACCACCACCTGCCAGCCGTTGAGGCACCGGTCGTAGCCGGAACCGGACACGGTGAAGCTCGCCCCGGGATCGACGTCGCCGGGCGACACCTCGATGGTCGCCTCGGGCGAGGTGTCGCCCAGCAGCTCGGGATCGGGATCGGGGAACGGCGTCGGCTCGACGTCCTCGAGCGCGACCTCCATGAAGTCGTGCCAGATCTCGGCGGGGACCGAACCACCCTGCACCGACACGCCGTCGACCGCCTCCATGGGGCGGTTGCCGTCGGCGTATCCCATCCAGACGATGGCGGTGTACTCGGGCGTGTAGCCGGCCAGCCAGGCGTCGGCGTTGTCCTGGGTGGTGCCGGTCTTGGCCGCCATCGGACGGTCGAGCTTCGCCCGGCGAGCGGTGCCACGCTCGGGCACCTCTTGGAGGACGTGGCTGACGGTGTCGGCCACGTTGGCCGCGACGGCCTCGATCTCCTCGGGGTCGTCGATCTCCCAGAGGACGTCGCCGTCGCGGTCTTCGACCTCGGTGTATCGGTAGGGGTCGATGCGGGAACCGGAGCGGGAGAAGGTCGAGAACACGGTGGCGAGCTCGAGCGGCGAGACCTCTTCGGTCCCGAGGGCGATCGAGGGGTTGGCCGCCAGCTCGCGGTCGACACCCATGCGGCCGGCGATGTCGACGACCGCCTTCGGACCCACCTGGGCGAGGGCCTGGGCGTACACGGTGTTGACCGAGTTGACCGTGCCCTCGAACAGGGTCAGCGCGCCGTAGTCCTTGCCGCCGGCGTTCGAGACGGTCCAGGGCTCGGGCGGGATGTCGAGCGTGATCTCCCCCGGCGCAGGGAAGACCTGGCCGGCGCCGTTGCCGGCCTCGAAGTTGGCGGCCAGCACGAGGGGCTTGAAGGTCGAACCCGGCTGACGCCCGCTGCCGCCGGCCGCGGTGACCAGGTCGACCTGGAGCTCGTCGAAGTCCTTCCCGCCGACCCAGGCCCGCACGGCTCCCGAGCGGTCGATGCCGACGACGGCCACCTGCGGGTCCTCGGGGTCGTCGAGGTGCGCCGCGACCGACGCCTCGGCGGCCTTCTGGTCGGCGATGTCGAGCGTGGTGTGCACGATGAGGCCGCGGTCGTAGAGAG
The DNA here is from genome assembly GCA_041618235.1 of Acidimicrobiales bacterium. Lineage (GTDB taxonomy): Bacteria > Actinomycetota > Acidimicrobiia > Acidimicrobiales > Salinilacustritrichaceae > Salinilacustrithrix. The sequence continues at coordinate 6,434 of JBFJNI010000121.1, read as the reverse complement.
CTCGTTCGCCGAACTCGGCGATGAGCTCCTTGCGGACCTGCTCGACGAAGTGTGGCGCGACGCCGGCGGTGAGGGTGGTGGGCGAAACCTCGTCGAGCACCTCGAGCGGGGCGTCCTTGGCCGCGTCCAGCTCGGTCTCGTCGAGCTCGCCCATCTCGAACATGCCGTCGAGCACGACGTCGCGGCGGGCGGTGGCGGCCTCGGGCTCCTCGACGGGGTCGAGCGACTCGGGCGACTTGAGGATCCCGACCAGGAACGCGGCCTGGTCGGCGGTGAGCTCGGCGGCCGAGCGGTCGAAGTAGGTGCGGGCCGCGGCCTCGATGCCGTAGCTGCCCCGCCCGAAGTAGACGGTGTTGAGGTAGCGCTCGAGGATCTCGTCCTTGCCCAGGTTCCGCTCGAGCTTGACGGCCAGGACGGCCTCGCGCACCTTGCGGGAGATCGTCCGATCGCTGTTGAGGTAGACGTTCTTCACCAACTGCTGGGTGATGGTCGATCCGCCCTGGGTGTCGCCGCTCGTGAGGTTGTTGAGCACCGCACGACCGATGCCGAGGGCGTCGACGCCGGTGTGCTCGTAGAAGCGACGGTCCTCGGCGGCCAGGAGCGCGGGGACGACGGTGGGGGCCATCTCGTCGAGGGGCACCTCGAGGCGCAGCCCGTCCTGGGCGAGGAGGGCGAGCTCGTCGCCGTTGCGGTCGAGCAGCACGGCCGAGTCGGTGGCCGCGAGGTCGGTGGGGAGGTCGGTGGTGGTCCAGATCCAGATGCTGATGAGGATCAGGAGCACGAAGCCGGCCGCGCCCGCCGCCACGGGCCAGCGGGCGTAGTGCCACCCGCGCGCCAGCTGCTCGCGGCGCTCGGGGCTGAAGCGGCTCGTCAGCGCGACGAAGGGTCGGCTGTAGGTGTGATCGGCGACGACGGCATCGTTGATGCGTGGGTCGTCGGCGGGTGGCTGGTCGGGCATCGGTGCTCCTCGATCGACGCGGAGCCTTACCCCTCACGCACGGTGGCCAGAACTCAACCCAACGTGGTCCGTTCGAAGCCCTCGAGGTCGGCGTCACCACGGAACAGGTGACGGTGACCGTCGCTGAAACGGACGATGGCGGCGCCGCGCATGCAGCTGCCGTCGGGAGCGGTGAGGGCGAGGTCGTGGCGGGCCGCGGTGACGGGCACGAACGCCTCGGTGGTGATGTTGGCCTCCCAGTCGGTGGGAGACGGCCCGTCCTCGCCTTCGCGGATGACGACGTACACGTGGCCGTAGTCGACGTCGACCGGCATCCCGTCGAGATCGACGCTGCTGAGCATGATGCGGTACGTCTCCACGCCGTGACGGTAGGTCAGCTCATGCCGCCAGCACCTCGTCGCGCTCGAGCGCCGACCACAGCGCGGTGCGGCAGCGGATGGCCGGCCCGCCGGCGAGGCGGTTGGCGGCCACGACACCGTCGACCAGGTCGGCGAGCACGTTGATCCACGGTCGACCGGCCGTGGCGACCGCGACGACCGGACCACGGCGGGTGTGGCGCAGCGTGCGGACGGCGCCGGTGGCACGGGGCGGGGTGCGGAACATCGGGACGACGAGGCCCTGCAACCGCGCCGACTCGCTGATGGTGCGCACGGCCTGGGCGAAGCGGAGCGTGGTGGACATGGCTCCATCATGGGGACGGGGTCTGACAGGAACGTCCGCCCGGGGTTCCTGTCACCACCCCCGTGCGATCGTCTCGGCATGGACGAGACCACCGCACCGATCACGGGTCCCCGCACCTCGTACTCGCCGGCACAGCAGCGCATCATCGAGCTGTTGGGGCGCCGCGCCGACGACGGGCCCGGCGTGTCGGTGCACCTGGCCGACGAGCTGCGGGCCGAGCTCGACGAGCGCCTCGCCCCGGTGGCCGACCAGCTCCCCGCCGGCCAGACGCTCTGGGTCGGCAAGTCGCCCCTGGCCACGTTCAACTCGTGCCCGGGGCGGTGGCAGGCCGAGCGCGAGCTGCCGTTCACGTGGACGGTGCCGTCGGTCCGCGGCACGGTCGCCCACAAGGCCATCGAGCTCGCGGTCAACTGGCGCGGCGAGGTCGAGCCCGGTCGGGCGGTCGACGAGGCCGTCGCCCGGCTCGCCGACGACGACGGTGCGCTCGGTCGCTTCCTGCGGGGCCTCAGCACGGTCGAGCTGGCCGAGCTGCGCAGCGAGGCCATGGGGTTCACCACCGCGTTCGAAGAGTGCTTCCCTCCGCTCAAGTCCCGTTGGCGACCGGTCATCGACGGTCGGTTGCGGGTCGACCTGTGCGACGGCCGCATCGTGTTGTCGGGCCGCCCCGATCTCACCCTCGGCCAGGCCGTCGATGCCGGCAAGGTCATCATCGACTTCAAGACCGGGTCACGTTCACGCCACCACGTCGACGACCTGCGGTTCTACGCCCTGCTCGACACGCTCAAGGTGGGTGTCGCCCCCCGACGCTTGGCCACGCTCTACCTCGACAGCGGCCAGCCCGTCGCCGAGACGGTCACCACCGGCGTCCTCGAGGCGGCCACCGAGCGCGTCGCGCGGTCGGTCACCGCCATGGTGGCCATCCGCACCGGCGAGGTCACCGCACCGGTCCAGTCCGGTCCCATGTGCCGGTGGTGCCCGGCGGCCGGCCGCTGCGAGGCCGGCATCGACTTCCTCGCCGCCGAGGAGACCGCTCACACGTCCTGTTCGGACGAGGCGGCCTGAGCCTGGGGGTCGAGGTCCATCGTGGCGAAGCGCCCCCGCACCGCCAGGCCCAGGTAGACCAGCGCCAGCATCGACCCCGCCACGGCCGTCACGGCCCGCACGCCCACCAGGTCGGCCAACGCGCCCTGCACCAGCGAGCCCAGCGGGTAGCTGCTGGTGAGCCCCATCACGTAGAGGGCCAGCACCTTGCCCCGGCGGGCCTCGTCGACCTGGATCTGGATCGTGGTGTTCAAGGTCGACGCCACGGCGAGGTAGGCGCCACCCGCCACCGCCAGTGCCGCCACGGCCATCCAGTACATCGGCGCCAAGGCGAACGCCACCAACGCCACCGCGTACGCAGCCAACCCGCCACCCGCCAGGGTCGACCGGCGCATGCCGCTCCCCCGCCCGGCGACGAACGGAGTGGCCAGGACCCCGCCGACACCCAGCGCGGCACCGAGCACGCCGTAGAGGGTGTCGCCGACGCCGAAGACCTCCTCGGCGAAGACCACCAGCAGCGGGAACACCGGACTGCCGAGGAAGCCGATCGACGCGACGACGCCGACGCAGGTGAGGATCCCGGGCGTGCGGCGGATGTAGCCGACCGTCTCGCGGGTCTCGCCGAGCAACGACGGCCGGGGCACGCCATCGACCTCGATGGCCGCCGGCCGGCCAGGGATCGAGGCCAGCGCCCCCAGCACCGCGACGAACGACAGCGCGTTGATCGCGAAGGCACCCGACGGCCCCAGGCTGGCGAGGACGATGCCGCCCAATGCCGGGCCGAACGCCCGCGCCCCGTTGAACTGGGCGGAGTTCAGCGTGACGGCGTTGAGCAGCAGGTGGCGGGGCACGAGCTCGGACACGAAGGCCTGCCACGACCCGATCGAGATGCCCGAGACCGCCCCGAGCAGGGCCACGAGGGCGGTGATGGTCCACGGGGTGGCCGACCCGCTGCTCCACAACGCCCACAGCGCCAGCGACAGCGCCGCCATCGCCGACTGGGCGACCATCAGCACGGTCCGGCGCGGGTACCGGTCGGCCAACGACCCGCCCAGGGGCCCGAGGAACACGGCGGGGATGAACTGGGCGAACGACGCCGCGCCCACCCAGGCCGCCGAATGCGTCATCTGGAAGAGCACGAACGGCACCGACACGTTCTGCATCCACGACCCGCTGTTCGACACCAGCGCGCCGATCCAGAAGCGGCGGAACTCGGGGATCTTGAGGGCGGCCCCGGCCTCGCGGAGCCCGGGCTTGCGCTCGGGTGGGGCCTCGGTCACCACCCGCAGCACGCTAGCGACGGCCGGACGAATTCCTCCGTTCACGCGAGCCGCGTACGCTCGTCCCCCATGGTCCGTCCCACGACCGAGGTCACCCGTACCGGCGGGCACCTGGTTCCCCTGCCGGCACCGGCCCCGGATCCCGAGCCGCTCGAAGACCCGCGCCAGAGCGACGTCGACGAGTGGGGTCGCTCCGAGCGCACCCGAGAGCTCGCCCGGACGCTGTTCGCGCCGTTCTACGACCATTGGTTCCGAGTCGAGTGGGAGGGTCTCGAGAAGATCCCCACCGATGGTGGCGCACTGCTCGTGGCCAACCACGCCGCCGCGGTCCCCAGCGACGCTCCGGTGATCATGCACGGCATCGAGACCGAGCTCGAGCGTCCCGTCTACGGCCTCGCCGACGAGCTGTTCAAGAAGATGCCCGTGGTCGGCACGCTGTGGTCTCGCAGCGGTGGCGTGCTCGCCCACCCCGACAACGCGTACCGCCTCCTGCGCGACCAACGACAGCTCGTGCTGGTGTTCCCCGAGGGTTCGAAGGGGCCGGGCAAGACCTTCAACGAGCGCTACCGCCTCCGCCGCTTCGGCCGGGGTGGGTTCGTCCAGATCGCGATGCGCGCCGGCGTGCCGGTGATCCCCATCGCGGTCGTCGGCGCCGAGGAGTCGATGCCCACCATCGCCAACATCGCGCCGCTGGCCAAGGCGCTCGGCGTCCCCTACGCCCCGCTCACGGCCAACATGCTCGCCTTCGGCGGCTTGCTCGGCCCGCTCGGATCGCTGCTGTACTTCCCGGCCAAGTTCAAGCTGCGCGTGCTCGACCCGGTGTACTTCGACGTGCCTCCCGACCTACCGCGATACAGCCGCAGCAAGGTCATGGACGAGGCCGAGGCCATCCGTCAGCAGATCCAGGAGGCGCTCTACGACATGCTCCGCGAGCGCCGCTCGGTCTGGTCGGGTTAAGGAGTCATCCATGGGACGTCGCGTCCTCGTCACCGGCCTGGGAACCTTCTGGGGAGCCCGCGTCGCCAAGGCCCTCGAGGCCGACCCGTCGGTCGACGTCATCGTCGGCCTCGACACCCGCGAGCCCACCATCGAGCTCGATCGCACCGAGTTCGTCCGCAGCGACGAGAACTACTCGATCCTGTCGCGCATCGTGTCGGCCACCGAGGTCGACACCATCGTGCACACCTTCCTCGTCGTCGACTCGACCCAGATGTCGGCGAAGAAGATGCACGAGATCAACGTCATCGGCACCATGAACCTGTTCGCCGCGGCGTCCGACTCGTCGGTCCGGAACGTCGTGGTGAAGTCGTCGGCCTACGTCTACGGCAGCCACCCGCGCGACCCCGTGTGGTTCACCGAGGAGACCGAGCGCAGCGCCCCGCCTCGCCATCGGGTCGAACGCTCGCTGCTCGAGGTCGAGTCGTTCGTCCACGACTTCGCCGTCGACTACCCCCACGTCGCCGTGTCGATGCTGCGGTTCTCGAACGTGCTGGGCCGCGAGATCGTCACGCCACTGTCGAAGATGCTCGAGGCCCCCATCGTCCCGTCGATCTTCGGCTTCGACCCGCGGTTCCAGTTCGTCCACGAGGACGACGTCATCCGTGCCGTCCTCCACGTGCTCGACAACGACCTCGCCGGCGTCTTCAACGTCGCCGGCGACGGCCTGCTGCCGTGGAGCGAGGTCGCGGGGATCTGCGGGAAGCGCACCACCCCGCTCCCGCCCATCGGGCAGAGCATCGTGGCCGCCGGGCTCCGGCGCCTCGGCATGGACATCCCGCCCGAGGTCGTCGACCTCCTCAGCTACGGCCGAGGCATCGACAACAGTCGTCTCAAGCGCACCGGCTTCGAGTACAGCCACACCTCGGCCGGCACCGTCCGGGCGTTCATCGAGGCCGGGCGTCTGCGTCGGACCGTCGGCGACGACGCCGGGTACCGATACCAGAGCGAGGTCGAGGACTTCTTCCGTCGGTCACCGGCCGTCGTTCGCCGGACCCGCGCCGACAGCTAACCGGCGACGTCGGTGCGCAGCCAGTCCGAGCAGTCCCACCCGAACATCGATTCGAGCTCGGCGACGTCGTCGGCGTAGACGTCGACGAGGTGTCGGCGATCCGCGTCGTCCATCGGGGCGTAGCGGTGGCTGTAGACGCGTTCGGGCCGGTCGTGGCCCATCCTTGACACTCCGAGGAAGTCACACACGCGGTCGAGGGTCTCGGTGTGGTGCCCAGCCAGTTCCTCGTTGCGCAGGACGAGCAGCTGATCGGCCGGGAACCACTCCAGGACCCGACGCAACTGCGCGGCGTAGAAGCCCCGATGGACGTAGGAGTACCGGCGGTGCACGCCGGGCGGGTTGCGAGGTGACGACAGCAGCCACCGTCGGATCGGCTCGACGCGGATCGCATGGTGGAAGCTGAGCCGCTCGACGCCGAGCTGGCGAACCATCTCGTAGTGCGAGTAGGCCCGGTCGACCGGGTTGC
>JBFJNI010000120.1:0-11001 GCA_041618235.1 Acidimicrobiales bacterium | reverse complement strand
CGCCGCTCGCCCCGGTCCTGTTTTCAGTTCACGGCGCGATCGCGGCCTTCCCAGAAGGGGGCCCGCAGCTCCTTCTTGAGCATCTTGCCCGTGGGGTTGCGCGGGACCTCGGCGATGAAGTCGACCGACTTCGGCACCTTGAAGCCGGCGAGCTGTTCTCGGGCGAAGGCGATGATCTCCTCCTCGGTCGGGTCCTGGCCCTCGGCCTTGACGACCATGGCCTTGCCGACCTCGCCCCACTTGTCGTCGGGGATGCCGATCACGGCGACGTCGGCGATGCCGGGATGCTTCATGAGGACGTTCTCGATCTCGGCCGGGTACACGTTCTCGCCGCCCGACACGATCATGTCCTTCACCCGATCGTGGATGTAGAGGTAGCCGTCTTCATCGAGGTACCCGATGTCGCCGGTGCGGAACCAGTCGCCGTCGACGAAGGCCGACTTCGTGCCCTCGTCGTTCTTCCAGTAGCCGACCATGTTCTGGTTCGAGCGGGTGATGATCTCACCCACCTCGCCGGTGGGGACGTCCTCGAACGAGTCAGGGTCCACGATGCGCAGCTCGACGTTGCTGTTGGGCTTGCCGCACGAGCGAAGGCGGTGCTTGTTGGGTCCGTCGGGATCGTGGTCCTCGGGGGCGAGGGTCACGATGGCGCCGGTGGTCTCGGTGAGGCCGTACGCCTGGGCGAACTTGCAGCCGAACTTCTTGACGGACGCCGCGAGCACCTCCTCGGTGATGGGCGAGGCGCCGTAGACCAGCATCTCGAGGCTCGAGTAGTCGCCGTCGTCGACGTTGGGCATCATCAGCATGAACTGGAAGACCGCCGGCACGAGGAAGCCGTGGGTGATCTTCTCCTGGCCGATGAGGTCGATGAGGGCGGCGGGGTCGAGCTCTCGCACGATCACCGAGGTGCCGCCGTTGAACATCCCGGCCATGGCCCAACCCGAACCGCCGATGTGGAACAGCGGCATCGCCACCAGCGACACCATGTCGGGGTTGAAGCCCCAGGTCTCGCTGGCGTCGGGGAGCAGTGCGAACAGGTTGTCGTTCGACAGCATCACGCCCTTGGGCAGGCCGGTGGTGCCCGACGAGTACAGCTGGAACGCGACGTCGGACCCCGCAGGCTGGACGCCCGGGTCGGTGGCGTCGTCGCTCATCCACGACGCGTAGTCCTCGAACCGCTCGTCCGACTCGAGGCACACGAACGAGGTCACCGTGGGGACGTCGTCGCGGATCTTGTCGATGGTGTCGGCGAACTCCTTGCCGAAGAAGAAGACCTTGGCGTCGGCGTCGTCGACGATCCAGGCCGCCTCCGGCGGTGCGAGGCGCCAGTTGACGTTGACCGTGACGGCGTTGAGCTTCGCGGCGCCGAAGAGGACCTCGAAGTACTCGTAGCCGTTCTTGTCGATGATGGCGACACGGTCGCCGGCGCCGACGCCAGCCGCCGCGAGCGCGTTGGCCACCCGGTTCGACCGCGCGTCGAGCTCGGCCCACGTCTGGCGGAAGTCGCCCTGGATGATGGCGACCTGGTCGCCCCGTTCGCTGGCGTGGGTGCGGATGACGTCTGCGGTGCTGGCGATGGTCGCCATGGCTCTCCTCCGGTTGCTCCCTGTGGTGGACGTCACATCGTCGCGTACCCGGAGCGGCTCCGCTCGTCGTCCCTCATCCCTTCGGAGGACCCACACGTCACCTCCGCGGAGGACGCCGCCCACTCCGGATGCTGGGTACCGTTCCGGCGATGACGCGACGGTCGCCGACGCAGTGGTTGCGGGATCACCCCGCGGCGGCCGACGCCCTCCTCGCTGCGCTCGTGTTCGCCATCGTGATCGGTGGATTGCTCACGATCCGCTCCGACTCACCGTCGGGCTCCAACCGGGATCTCGACGCACTGGGAGTGGCCCTGGCGCTGTTCCAGCCGCTGCTGCTCACGGTGCGACGGCGATGGCCGGTGCGGGCGCTCTGGGTCAGCGCGCTGACGCTGGTCCCGTACTGGGTGCTCGACTACATCGACCCCGGCGTGAGCATCGCCGTCCTCCTGCTGATCTACACCGTCGGTGCGCACGTGCCCCGCGCTCGGTCGCTTCCACACGTCGCCGCCGTCGGTCTGATCCTGTCCGGCGTGATGGTCATCGGGGTCGTCGCCGACGAGGAGGACCTGCCGCTCGTCGCTGCGGTCGGCAACACCATCGTCTTCGCCACCGCCTGGGTGCTGGGCGACTCGATGCGCAACCGCCGCGCCTATCTCGCCGAGGTCGAGGCCCGGGCCGAGCGGGCCGAAGCCGACCGCGAGGCGGCGGCCGAGCGCGCAGTGCTCGACGAGCGCGGCCGCATCGCACGCGAGCTCCACGACGTGGTGGCCCACTCGGTCAGCGTCATGGTGGTGCAGGCGGGGGCCGCCCGGCGCGTGATCGACCGTCACCCCGACCAGGCCACCGAGTCGCTCGGCATCATCGAACGCACCGGCCGCGACGCGCTCGACGAGCTCCGGCGGGTGCTGGGCGTGCTGCGGTCCGACGGTGCCCGGCCCGACGGCCCCCAGCCCACCGTCGACGACGTCAGCGCGCTCATCGAGCGGTGGCGTGCCGCCGGTCTGGAGATCGCCTTGCGGGTCGACGGCCGCTCGGGCGCGCTCGCCCCCGGTGTCAGCCTCACCGTCTACCGGGTCATCCAGGAGGCGTTGACCAACGTCATGAAGCACGCCTGCCCGGCGACGGTCACGGTCGACATCCGACACCGAGACGACGCCGTCACCATCCTGGTCACCGACGACGGCCGAGGTCCCCGGTCCACCGACCCGGGCATCCCGTCCTCGGGGCAGGGCCTCATCGGCATGCGCGAGCGCGTCGAGCTCTTCGGCGGATCGCTCGCCACCGGTCCCCGCCCGGGCGGCGGCTTCCAGGTCCGGGCGACCATCCCGATCGGGGCCGCCACCTCGACCCCGACACCGCCGAGTCACTCCGCATCCGAGCGCACATGAGCATCCGAGTCGCCGTGGTCGACGACCAGGAGCTGGTCCGCGCCGGGTTCCGCATGATCCTCGACAGCGAGGACGACATCGACGTGGTCGGCGTCGCGGGCGACGGCGCCGCAGCCGTCGACCTCGTACGGGAGACCCGCCCCGACGTGGTGCTCATGGACATCCGCATGCCCGAGGTCGACGGCATCGAGGCCACTCGCCGGCTCCACGATGCCGACCTCGGCGCGCGCGTGATCGTGCTGACCACCTTCGACCTCGACGAGTACGTCTTCGACGCCGTCCGCGCCGGCGCCAGCGGGTTCCTCCTGAAGGACACGCCACCCGAGGACCTCGTGCGGGCCGTTCGCGTGGTCGCCTCCGGCGAGGCGCTGCTGGCTCCGAGCGTCACCCGCCGGCTCATCGAGGAGTTCGGCAAGGCGGTGGTCTCGGTCGGAAACGGCGACGACGACATCCGTCTCGACCGGCTCACCGAGCGCGAGCGCGAGGTGCTCGTCCTGATGGCACGCGGCCTGTCCAACGCCGAGATCGCCGAGGCGCTGTTCCTCGGCGAGACCACCGTGAAGACCCACGTCGGTCGGGTGCTGATGAAGCTCGACGTGCGCGACCGGGTCCAGGCCGTCGTGGTCGCCTACGAGACCGGATTGGTCCGCCCCGGGGTGTGACCCGCGTCATCAGCCTCCGGGAGGACCCACGATCACCCCCCAGCCGGACGACCCGGATGGCCGGTCCTGGGATGGTGGGGCCATGACTCTCACCGACTCCCCGGTTCGCGGGCCCCGAGACCTCGACACCGCCGCCGCCCGCACCGTCCACGCCACCAAGATCTACGGCTCGGGCTCGACCCAGGTCACCGCGCTCGACGACGTGTCGGTCGACTTCGCCCTCGGCGCGTTCACCGCGATCATGGGCCCGTCCGGCTCGGGGAAGTCGACCCTGATGCACTGCACCGCCGGGCTCGACACCCTCACCTCCGGCCAGGTCCTGATCGGCTCGACCGATCTGTCGACCCTTTCCGAGAAGGAGCTCACGGTCCTGCGCCGCGACCGCATCGGCTTCGTGTTCCAGGCGTTCAACCTGGTGCCGACCCTCACCGCGGCCGAGAACATCGCGCTGCCGATGCGCCTCGGCGACCGCGAGCCCGACCCGGTGCTGCTCGACGCCGTCGTCGCCGCGGTGGGCCTCGGCAGCCGTCTCGACCATCGCCCGAGCGAGCTGTCCGGCGGCCAGCAGCAGCGGGTCGCCGTCGCCCGGGCCCTCGCCAGCGCCCCCGAGATCCTCTTCGCCGACGAGCCCACCGGCAACCTCGACTCGTCGACCTCGGCCGAGATCCTCGGCTTCCTCAGCAACGCGGCGCGCGAGCGGGGCCAGACCGTCGTGATGGTCACCCACGACCCCTCGGCGGCCGCCTACGCCGACCGCGTACTGTTCCTCGCCGACGGACGCATCGTCGACGAGATGACCGACCCCACGGCTGATCGCGTGCTCGACCGCATGAAGCAGTTCGGAGACCGGTGATGCTCAAGCTCAGCGTGCGCAATCTGTTCGCGCACAAGATCCGGTTCGTGATGACGAGCTTCGCGGTCGTGCTCGGTGTGAGCTTCGTCGTCGGTTCGCTCGTCGTCACCGACACCGTGCGCAAGAGCTTCGACACACTCTTCGCCGAGATCAACCAGGGCATCGACCTCGAGGTGCGGTCCGAGTCGGCCTTCGCCGACGACCCCGGCGAGGGCGATCGAGAACCGATCCCGGCCGACCTCGTCGACGCCATCGCCGCGGTCGACGGGGTCGCGATCGTCGAGGGCGGTCTGTCGTCACTCGCCCAACCCATCGCCCCCGACGGCGACCCGGTCACCACCACCGGGGCGCCCCTCATCGGCACGACGTGGGGTGACAACGACGAGCTCTACCCGGTGACGCTCGAGTCCGGCCGAAAGCCCGGCATCGGCGAGATCGGCCTCGACCAGGACACCTTCGAGCAGTACGACTTCGAGCTCGGCCAACCGGTCGACGTGCTGTTGCCCAACGGCACCCGGACCTTCACGCTGGTCGACACCGCGAAGTTCGGCGAGGCCAACAGCCTCGCCGGCGCCCGGCTGACGCTCTTCGAACCGTCCGAGGCTCAGCAGCTCTTCGACCGGGACGGGCTCTGGGACGTCATCGACATCGCCATCGAGGCCGACGCCGACCTCGCCGCGGTCCAGGCCGCCGTCGCCGAGCTCCTCCCGGAGGGCGTCGAGGTCGTCACCGGCGAGACGGTCGTCCAGGAGGGATCCGACGCCATCGGCGAGTTCGCCACGGTGTTCGGCAACATCCTGCTGGGCTTCGCCGCCGTCTCCCTGTTCGTCTCGGCGTTCTACATCTACAACACGTTCTCGATCATCCTCGGCCAGCGGGTCAGGGAGCTCGGCCTCATGCGGGCGCTGGGCGCAAACGCATCGCAGATCCGGCGCACCGTGATCCTCGAGGCCGTGCTCGTCGGCGTCCTGTCGTCGGCCATCGGCATCGGTGCCGGCATGCTCGTCGCGCTGGGCCTCCGCGGCCTGCTCAACGCCGGCGGGTTCGGGCTTCCGGCCGACGCGCTGGTGCTCGAACCCTCCACCGTGATCGCCGCGGTCGTCGTCGGCATCGGCGTGACGGTGGCTGCGTCGGTCCTCCCCGCCCGGAAGGCAGCCAAGGTGACGCCGATCGAGGCCCTGCGCGACGGCGTCTCGGGGTCAACCGGTTCCCGACGCACCCGACTCGCCGTCGGTGCGGTCATGGGCGGCCTCGGTGCGGTGCTCCTCGGCTTCGGTCTCTTCGCGGCCGACGGCGGCAGCCAGCTGCTGCTCGGCCTCGCCGGCGGTGCCGTGCTCGTGTTCCTGGGCATCGCCAACCTCAGCCCGCTCTTCGCCGGCCCCGTCGTCCGCTTCCTCGGGGCGCCGGTGGCCAAGGTGTTCGGCGAGGCCGGCAAGCTCGCCCGCGAGAACGCCACCCGCAACCCGCTCCGGACCGCCTCCACGGCGTCGGCGCTGGTCATCGGCCTGGCCCTCGTGACCATGGCTCTCGTCGTCGGCAACTCGGTGAAGGCGAGCTTCACCGCAGCCATCGAGCAGGCCGTCGACGCCGACTTCGTCATCAGCGAGCCGTCGTTCAACGGCTTCTCCCCGACGCTCGCCGAGGAGCTGCAGGCCACCGGCGACTTCTCGGCCGTCAGCGGCGTCCGGGGCGGGCCGTTCCGCTTCGAGGGCAACGTCCGCTCCGTCACCGCCGTGGGGCCCGAGGCCGGCGACCTCGTCGACATCGACCTGCTCGAGGGCCGGTCCGTCGACCGGCTCGGACCCGACGAGATCCTGCTCTTCGAGGATCCCGCCCGCGACCTCGGGCTCTCGCCCGGCGACACCGTCGAGGTCGAGTTCAGCCGCACCGGCACGAAGACCCTCACCGTGGCCGGGATCTACGGCGACGCCTCCTTCGCCGGGAACTACCTGATCTCCAACGACGGCTGGAACGCCAACTTCACCGACAAGCTCGACAACCTGGTGTTCGCTAAGGCGGCCGACGGTGTCACGCCCGAGCAGGCCGCGGCGTCGGTCGCCAGCATCACCGAGGCGTTCCCACAGGTCGACGTCGAGGACCGCAGCGAGTTCCTCGCCAGCCAGCAGTCCCAGCTCGACCAGATCCTCATCACGGTCAACGTGCTGCTGCTGCTGGCCGTGGTGATCGCCGTGCTCGGCATCGCCAACACGCTGGCGCTGTCGGTGTTCGAGCGCACGCGCGAGCTCGGACTGCTCCGGGCAGTGGGCATGTCCCGCCGCCAGACCCGCCGGATGATCCGCTGGGAGGCGGCCATCGTGTCGCTGTTCGGCGCGGTGCTCGGCGTGGTCGTGGGCGTCGCGTTCGGCCTGGCGGCATCCACCGCGCTGCCCGACTCGTTCCTCGATCGCATCGACATCCCGACCGGCTCACTCGTGTGGCTCGTGCTCTTGGCCGTGATCGCGGGTCTGCTCGCCGCCATGCTGCCCGCCCGGCGGGCGTCACGGCTGGACGTGTTGCAGGCGATCGCCACCGAGTAGCGCCGGGCTCGCGACTCGTGGCCCTCAGGCGAGGATCCGGAACTCGTCCTCGCCGTTCACCGGGTCGACCTCGCGCACCGACACCTCGTCGACGTGCGCGTGGGTCGGCCCGTCGTGGAGCCAGGCGTGCAGCTCGTCGACCCGGCTGATCGGGCCCTGCACCTCGAGCCGCACCGATCCGTCGGGGTCGTTGCGGACCCAGCCGGTGAGTCCGAGGCGCTCAGCCTCCTGCAGCGTGTACCACCGGAACGACACGCCCTGGACCACACCGGTGATGGTGGCGACCCGCCGCACGATCTGCATCGGCGACATCCTCGCACTGCGGCACCCCCACGTGTCGCGAGAACTGCGACGCACCCGGTCGGCGAATGCGCGAATCTGGCGCAATGGAAGCGACGCCGGCGAGCCCGGCACCCGACACCAAGGACTGGACCTGGGTCCTCGAACGCCCGTGCCCCGAGTGCGGCTTCGACACCCGCACCATCGACGCCGCCGACGTCGGCGCGATGATCCGCACCAACGCCAGCCGGTGGCAGCACGTCTTGGCCGATCCCGACGTCCGGGAACGGCCCACGGCCGACCAGTGGTCAGCACTCGAGTACGCCTGCCACGTTCGCGACGTGTTCCGCACCTACCTTCAACGGCTCGACCGGATGCTCACCGAGGACGCGCCCCACTACGACAACTGGGATCAGGACCAGACGGCGGTCGACGAGCGCTACGACCTGCAGTCACCGGTGAAGGTCGCCGCCGAGCTCACCCGATCGGCGGCGATGCTGGCCGACCGCTTCGACTCGGTCACCGGCGACCAGTGGCAGCGCACCGGGTTCCGCAGCGACGGCGCGTCGTTCACCGTCGACACGTTCGCCCGCTACTTCATCCACGACCCCATCCACCATCTGTGGGACGTGCGCGCCGACTGACGCCAGCGACGCTCAGTGGAGGTTCAGGGGGTTCAGCGCCGTCTGGAAGCCGAGCACGTGGTGGTAGTCGTTCACCGAGTGGATGACCCGGCGGTCGTCGGCCGCCCGCATCGTGGTGATCGAGGTGTGGTGGACCGCCACCCCGTAGTCGTGTGGTGAGTGCATGGCCATGGCGAGCACGGTGGCGATGACGCCACCGTGGCAGGCGATGACGACGCGATCGCCGGCGTGGTCGTGCACGATGCGGTCGATGCTCTCGCGCACGCGGGCCCGGAACGAGTCGGTGCCCTCGCCGTAGGGGTAGGCGTCCCACGTCCGGTGCTGCTGCACGTTGGCGAAGATGCCCCGCAGCTCGTCCTTGCCGATCGAGTCGAGCAGCCCTTTGTCCTGCGGGAGCTTCGACCACAGGTCGACCTCGCGGAGACCGTCGACCGGCGTCGGCTCCATGCCGTGGTGCTCGGCGATGGCCGCGCCCGTGTCGAACGCGCGCTGGTACGGGCTGGCGTAGACGGCATCGACCTTCGTCGACGCCAGCCGCTCACCCACCGCCTTCGCCTGCTTCTGCCCGAGGTCGGACAGCGGGGCGTCGATGCCCTCACCCACCGCCATGTTGGCCCGGTACGCCTGCTCGCCGTGGCGGACCAGCAGCAGCTCGCAGAACCCCTCGGCCGGATCGGCGAAGGGGTTGGTGAGCGCAGTGGTGGGGACGCGGCGGCCGGTCATGACCAGTGCAGCTCGGTGCCGGCGCCGAGCGGCGGGAACGACGGCTCGCGCTTGTCGACGTAGGAGGTGACGCCCTCTTTGAAGTCGGGGCCCTTCAACGTCTGGCGCATGAGGTGATCGGCCTCGGCCAGCGCCTCGCTGGGCGACTGCTCGATGGCGCGCTGCACCTGTTGCTTCATCGCCGCCATCGACGCCGGCGAGCAGTGCACCGCCAGTTCCTTGGCGTAGGCGAGGGTCTCGGCCATCAGCGACTCGGGGGCGATCACCCGATTCACCATCCCCAGGGCCAGCGCCTCCTCACCGGTGATCACGCGGCTCGAGAGCAACAGGTCGTTGGCGACGGCCAGGCCACACACCCGCGGGAGCGTCCACGACAAGCCGTGTTCGGCGATGAGGCCGCGCCGGGCGAACGCTGTGGTGAACTTCGCCGCCGGCACGGTGAAGCGGATGTCGAAGCTCAAGGCCAGCGCGAGGCCCATGCCGGCGCAGGCGCCGTTGATCGCACCGATCACCGGCTTGGGGATCGACAGCGCGTGGTTCATCGGCCAGGTCTTCGCCGGACGCCCGCCAGCACCACCCGAGCCGAACGATGCGCCCGACGTCAGATTGGACAACCCGTCCATGTCGGCGCCGGGGCAGAAGCCACGGCCGGCACCGGTGACCACGATGACCCGCACGTCGGGGTCGGTCGCCGCGTCGTCGAGCGCGCCGAACAGCGCCGGCTCCATCGCCGGCACCCAGGCGTTCAACCGATCGGGCCGGTTCAGCGTCAAGATCAAGACGCCCTCGTCGCGTTCGGCCAGGACCACGTCGTCGCTCATGACGAGATCTTGGCGCGAGTCGCGCCCGTCGCGCCGGAAAAGCTCTCGCCGCCGGTCAGCCGAGGAGATCGGAGATCACGTCGACCCACAGCTGGGTCGTCAACGCCAGCGACTCGATGTCGATCCGTTCGTCGTTGCCGTGGAACCGGCGGCCGAAGTCCGCCGCGCTGACATCGGGGCTCAACAACCCGGCCCCGTAGGAGATCGCGCCGAGCTCGCGGTGGACACGGGCATCGGTGAACCCGACCGCCATGCTCGGCCGCACCGTCGCATCGGGGAACGGCCGAGCCACGGCCTTCTGGAGCGCGTCCCACAGCGGCGTGTCGGCCGGGCTGATGGTGGAGCGGTCGTCGACGAGCACCGACACCTCGACCTCGTCGTAGAGGTCGCCGAGCGCGGCGCGGAGGTGCGCATCGACCTCATCGGGCCCTTCGCCGGGGAGCGTGCGGATGTCGACGTCGATCGACACGTGGTCGGGGATGACGTTGGTCTTGGTCTGACCGACCGCCACGTTCGGCGAGAGCGTCGTGTGGGTGCAGGCGTGCAGGAACGGCGCGCCGAACTCGCGGGGCAGCTCGGCCAGGAACTCGTCGAGCGCCACCGGGTCGAGGAGCTTGGCCCGGGTGTCGACGTCGAGGCCGAGCGCGTCGAGCTGTGCCGGCCACAGGTCGTGGATGCCGGGGGCGGGTCGGTACTCGCTGATGCGGGTGACGACGGCCGCCGCCTTGATCAGCGCGCTGTCGGCCTTGAACGGCATCGAGCCGTGGCCGGGCGTCCCGCGCACGGTGAGCCGTCGCCAGGCCACCCCCTTCTCGGCGATGTTGATGCCCACACTGGGCGCGTCGGCCGTCCCCCCGTGGATGCCACCGTTCTCGGTCAGGCAGTAGTCGGTGGTGATGAGGTCGGCATGGTGCTCGGCCAACCAACGCGCCCCGTAGGCGCTGCCCGATTCCTCGTCGGCGACCGCCAGGAACACCAGGTCGCCTCGCGGACGGAAGCCACCGGTCACGAGGTGCTTCACCGCCACGGCCATCGACGCCGTGAGGTTCAGCATGTCGACGGCACCGCGACCCCAGACCTCGCCGTCGACCAGCTCGCCACCGAACGGGTCCCGTGACCAGCCGTCGGGGTTCACGGGCACGACGTCGGTGTGCCCGTCGAGGCACAGGCTGGGTGCAGAGGGGTCGGTGCCCTCGATCCGTGCGATGAGCGAGGCCCGCCCCGGGGCAGACTCGACGACTTGCATCTCCACACCACACGGTTCGAGGTAGTCGCGCAGCGCCGACGCGTTGCGGATCTCCTGTCCAGACTCCGGGGTCCCGTCGTTGACGCAGGCGTTGCGGATCATCGTCTGCAGCAGCTCGACGGTCTCGCCGGTTCGTCGCTCGCTCATGGCGCCGAGCTTCGCAGGTCCGGCGCCGGTGCCGGCGCCGGGAACCAGGGAACGGCGGGCGACGTCTCATCTCCCATGCCGCCCCGGTTCCGCCTGCTCGCTGCCATCGTCGCTG
>JBFJNI010000119.1:0-11230 GCA_041618235.1 Acidimicrobiales bacterium | reverse complement strand
GCGGCGGGCTCGGCGCCGCGATCGGTGTGCTCCAGGGGCTGCTCGTCGTCGGCTTCGATCTGTGATCGCGCCCGTCGTCGACGACCATCGGAGTCGCCCGCGCAGATTGACGCGAGTTGGACATATCGGGAACCGCAGCGCACGCCGTTGGCGTCCTCGGTACCGTTCAACCACCGCGGAACGGGATGGACCCGTGCAGGCGGGGGGGAGATCACCATGTCCAGGCACTTGCGGTGGTTCATCGCTCTGTTCGCCACGCTGGCACTCGTCGCCGGCGCGTGTGGCGATGACGATGACGACACGAACGGCGACGCGTCCAGCGACGACGGCGGCTCGGCAGAAGGAGAGGGCAGCATCTGGGTGCTGCTCCCCGACTCCGCGACCTCCGACCGCTGGGAGAAGGACGACCGACGCTTCTTCAAGGAGGGCTTCGAGGCCGCAGGGCTGGAGGAGGGCCCGGACTTCACGATCGTGAACGCCGAGGGCGACGCCGCCGCGCAGATCAGTCAGGCCGAGCAGGCCATCGGCGACGGCGCGAGCGTGATCGTGCTCACCAGCAACGACTCGGGTTCGGGCGCCACCATCATCGACCTGGCGAAGGAAGCCGGTGTGAAGGTCGTCGAGTACGACCGGTTCAACACCGAGGGCGAGGGCGGCGACGTCTACGTGAGCTTCGACAACGTCCAGGTCGGTGCGACCATGGCCGAGGTCCTCGAGCCCGAGATCGACGATCTCGGAGTCGACACGCCGCAGATCGTGTTGCTCAACGGTGGCGAGGAGGACAACAACGCCACGTTGTTCCGCGCCGGCTACGCCGAGACCGCAGAGGCCCGCGAGGACGCAGGCGACTGGGAGATCGTCGGCGACCAGTTCGTACCCGGTTGGGACAACGCCGAGGCGCTCTCGATCTTCGAGCAGATCCTCGTGGCCAACAGCAACGACGTCGACGCGGTGTTCGCCGCCAACGACGGTCTCGCCGGCTCCGTGATCGCCGCCCTCGAGAACGCGGGCATCGATCCGACCACCGTTCCCGTGAGCGGTCAGGACGCCACCCAGGCCGGTATCCAGAACATCCTGCTCGGCAAGCAGACGATGAGCGTCTACAAGCCGATCAAGGCCGAGGCGGCGGCCGCCGTGGCGGCTGCGCTCGCCCTCCGCGCCGGTGACGACGTCACTGCGCTCAGCGGCGACTGGAAGGTGATCGGCATCGACTCGAGCGGTAGCCCGACCGAGTCGCCCGACGGCGACGGCGTGGTGCCGTACATCGCATTGGTGCCGGTGGGGGTGACGGCCGACAACGTGGCCGACACCGTCATCGCCGACGGCTTCCGCACCCTCGACGAGGTCTGCACGCCGGAGGTCACGGCCGCGGCCCCCGACGTCTGCGAGGGCTGAGAACGGGTCGGCCGGCAGGCTCGGCCGACGGTCATCGAAACGAGCCGGTGCGGGCAGCGGCGCTGCAGCCCGCACCGGCCCAACCAAGGGGGAGTGGGTATGGCGGACGAGTCCGTCTCTGGTGGCGATGTGCCGTTGCTGCAGTGCAAGGGCGTGTCCAAGCGCTTCGGGGCCGTGCAAGCCATCTACAAGGTCGAGTTCGAGGTCCGAGCCGGTGAGGTGATGGCGCTCGTCGGCGACAACGGCGCCGGCAAGTCGACCCTCATCAAGGGGATCGTCGGCATCTATCCCTTCGACGAGGGCGAGCTCTTCTTCGAGGGCGAGAAGGTCAAGATCCACAGCCCGAAGGACGCGGCCGCGCTCGGCATCGAGGTCGTGTACCAGGACCTGGCGCTGGCCGACAATCTCGACGTCGTGGCCAACATGTTCCTCGGCCGGGAGACGATGCGCAGCGGCGTGGTCCTCGACGAGATCTCCATGGAGAAGGTCGCCCAGGAGACGCTCGAGAAGCTGAAGGTCACGACCCTGCGTTCGGTTCGTCAGACGGTGGCCGGCCTCTCCGGTGGCCAGCGCCAGGCCGTCGCGGTGGCCAAGGCGACGATGTGGGGCACGTCGAAGCTCGTCATCCTCGACGAGCCGACGGCTGCGCTCGGCGTGGCCCAGACGCGCCAGGTGCTGGACCTGGTGCGGCGCCTCGCCGACCAGGGCTACGGCGTGGTCATCATCTCGCACAACCTCCACGACATCTTCGAGGTGGCCGACCGCATCACCGTGCTCAGACTCGGTCAGCAGGTCGCCGTCTTCGATCGGCGAGAGTCGAACCAGCAGGAGGTGGTCGGCGCCATCACCGCCGGCGAACTGGCCCACGTCCCCGGAATGGAGGAGGCAGCGCAATGACCACGCCGGAGACCGAGGCCCCCTCGCCCACGCCGGTCACGTCACGAACCGCCGGTTTCGCCGACGGACCCGAGACGGTCGGCGAGTACGTCCAGGAACGCATCCGCGCGCTCCGCTCCGGAGAGCTGGGCCAGATCCCGATCATCATCGGTCTGCTCGTCATCGCCCTGGTGTTCGGGATCCTCGAAGAGCAGTTCCTCACGGCGAGGAACTTCACGAACGTCCTGTTGCAGATGTCACCGATCGCGTTCCTCGCGATCGGGATCATCTTCATCCTGCTCATCGCCGACGGCGAGATCGTGACCATCGACCTCTCGGTCGCGTTCGTCGCCGCCACGGGCGGCGCCACCCTCGTCCTGCTCCAACGGCCTGGCGATCCCGGCTGGCCGTGGTGGCTCTGCGTGCTGGCCACCGTCGCCCTCACCACCCTCATCGGCCTGGTCCACGCGCTCATCATCACCAAGCTCGGCGTCCCGTCGTTCGTGATGACCCTGGCCGGCTTCCTCGTGTGGTCCGGCGTCGTGCTCTACCTCACGACCGAGTTCAGCGAAGCGGGGACGATCCGCATCGAGGACCAGACGCTTCGCGACATCGCCAACAAGTTCTTCGAGGACGACTGGATCGGTTGGATGCTCGGCATCGCCGTGATCGTCTTCTACGCCGTGTCCCAGCTGGCCAGCTTCCGATCTCGTCGAGCGCGCGGCTTGGGCGCCAAGCCGGCTGCCGTCGTGGGGGCACAGATCGCCTCGGTGGCGGTGCTGACGCTCGCCGCGGTGTACGTCGCCAACCAGGATCGGGGCGTGCCGCAGATCGCGGTGATGTTCGGGCTGTTCGTGCTGTTCTGGACCTTCGTCACCGCCAAGACCGCGTTCGGCCGTCATCTCTACGCGGTGGGCGGCAGCCCCGAGGCCGCTCGACGGGCGGGCATCGACGTCGATCGGATCCGGATCGCCGCGTTCATGATCAACGGCTTCATGGCCGGTGTCGGTGGCATCGTGCTGGTGTCTCGCCTGCGATCGGTGGCCACCAACACCGCGCAGGGCAACCTGCTGCTCGAGGTCATCGCGGCAGCCGTGATCGGTGGCGTGAGCCTGTTCGGCGGATCGGGGCGGATCGTCGGTGCCTTCTACGGCGCACTGGTCATCGCGGCGATCAAGAACGGGATGGACCTGATGGGTCTGTCGTCGGGGCTCAAGTTCGTCATCACCGGCCTCGTGCTCCTGCTCGCCGTGCTCATCGACTCGATCTCCAAGCGGCGTCGAGCGGTCAGCGGCATCAGATGATGTGACCCGGCGCGGGAACATCGGATGGAGGACGGTGGCCGTTGCCGCGGTCCTCGGCGCGACGGTCGTGGCGTGTGGCGAAGGGGGTGCTGGCGCGTACGGAGCGGACGAGGAGCGTCCGCCGGTTGCCACGATCGACACCGTGCGGTTCGTCGACGTCGCGGACGAGGTCGGTCTCGACTTCGAGCACGGCGCCTTCCGCTTCGGCTCGTCGGGCGATCCGTTCTCGATGATGGGCGGCGGGCTCTGCTGGGTCGACATCGACCGCGACGGATGGCTCGACCTCTTCGTCGTGAACACCTGGACCGACGGCGAGTGGGGGAGATGGCGCGAGCAGGGAGCCCTCCCCACGACCCGCCTCTATCGCAACGATCGTGGACGCTTCCGCGATGTCAGCGTCGACCGGGGCGCCGCGCTGGAGGTCCGAGGGAGCGGCTGCGTGGCCGCCGACCTCGACCGTGACGGCTTCACCGATCTCTACGTGACCACCGAGCGCGAGAACGTGCTGCTGTGGAACGACGGCGGTGAGCGCTTCGTCGCCGACGACGGCAGCGCCGGCGTCGATGCCGGCGGTTGGCATGCCGGCGCTGCCGTCGGCGACGTCGACGGCGACGGGTGGCTCGATCTGTTCGTGACCGGGTACGCCGATCTGAACCGCGCGATCCCCGGTGCGACACGGGGATTCCCGAACTCGTTCGAGCCCGAGCACGATCTGCTGTATCTCAGTCAGGGAGCGGCCGATGGCGAGCGGCCGACGTTCGTCGATGTCGCCGCCGACGCCGGCATCGAGCATGACCGCACCGACTACGGGCTCGGGGCATCGTGGACCGACGTCGACCGCGACGGCGACCTCGACCTGTACGTCGCCAACGACACCCAGCCCAACCGGCTCTACGTGAACGAGCCGAGCGACGGCGACCTGGGCTTCGCGCTCGTCGACCGCAGCGCCGACGCCGGCGTCGACGACGAGGAAGCCGGGATGGGAGTGGCCGCCGGCGACTGGTCCGGCGACGGACGGCCCGATCTGGTCGTCACCAACATCGCCGGCCAGGGTCACGGGGCGTTCCTCAGCACCGACGGCGCACCGTGGGCTTTCGAGGACGGTCGAGACGCCATGGGGCTGCCGGACCTGGGCCAGCACCGGACGGGCTGGGGCGCGAGCCTGATCGACGTCGATCTGGACGGCGACCTCGACCTGATCGTCGCCAACGGGGCGGTCCCGGTGCGTGACGTCCGGAGCGATCGGCAGCGACCCGAGCTCCATGCGAACCGGACCAGCGAGGGCCAGCCGGGTCGCTTCGAGGAGGTGACGTCGGTGGTCGGGCTCGACCGGGTGCTCTTGCTGGCGAGGGGTCTGGCCGCCGCCGACTTCGACAACGACGGCGACATCGATCTGGCCGTCACGGCGGTCGGCGGTCGCCTCGCCCTGCTGCGGAACACCGGCGCGGGTGGCCACTGGATCGAGGTCGGAGCGCAGCCGCCGACGCCCGGCACGCTCGTCACGGTGACCTCGGCCGACGGACATCGTGCGGTGCGCGAGCTGCGGGCTGGGAGCAGCTACCTCTCCTCCGAGGATCCCCGCGCCCATGTCGGTCTCGGCGACAGCGACGATCCGGTCACGATCGAGGTCCGGTGGCCCGACGGCCGCACCGCTCGGGTCACCGGCGTGCGGCCCGATCAGCTGCTCGAGGTGTCACCGGAGTGACGCTCGGCCGGCTTCCGCGTGTCGTCTGCGGCGGCGAAGAGCTGCTCGATGATCTCCGTGTTCGCCACGGTGTCGCGGGCGGTCGGAGCGTCGCGCTCGCCGCGCACGACGGCGGCGAACCGCTCGGCCTGGATCCGGTACTGGTCGGCGGGAGCGAAGGTCAGCGTCTCGGTGTCGGGCGCCACCGGTGGCGTTCCGCCGGCCGTGACGAGGACCCGGGTCGGCCGGTCGGGCGGGATGTTGAACGGGATCTCGATCGAGATCCGGCCGGTGGTGCCGTAGACGTGGACGCGCTGGTCGGGTTCGCAGCGGGTGGAGCACGTGAACGATGCGTTGCCGGAGGCGAAGTCCAAGGTGCCCGACGTGACGACGTCGACCCCGGAATCGGGGTCTCGGATCACCGAGGCGGTCACGCGTTCGGGTTCGTCGCCGAACAGCAGTCGCGACAGGTGCACCGAGTAGCAGCCGATGTCGAGCAGCGCGCCTCCGCCGGCGGACAAGATGTTGCGGATGTTCGCGCGGTCGTCGTTGTAGTAGGAGAACCAGCTCTGCACCGTCACCAGGTCGCCGATGTGACCGCTCCGCACCAGCTCGACGGCCGCCTCCCAGCTGGGGTGATGGCGGTACATGAACGCCTCCTCGAGGACCACGCCGGCGTCGGCGCAGGCGTCGACCATCCGGCGAGCGTCGTCGGCGCTGAGCGCGAGGGGCTTCTCGCACAGCACGTGCTTCCCCGCATCGGCAGCCCGGATGGTCCACTCGGCGTGCAGATGGTTGGGCAACGGGATGTAGACGGCGTCGACGTTCTCGTCGGCGAGCACCGCGTCGTACGACGCGTGCGCCGACGCGATGGCGAGCTCGTCGGCGACACGACGAGTCCGGTCGGGATCACGGCCTCCGATGGCGACCACCTCGGAGCCGTCAGCGGCCTGCATCGCCGGGATCACCTTCGTCCGTCCGATCTTCGCCGTGGACAGCACGCCCCATCGCAGGTTGGCCATGACGCCCAGTCTGGCCTGGAGTCGTGACGGCCCGCCGCGCCGCGCTCGCCCTCGCGCTCGCGTGCGCGGGCTGCGGCGTCGTCTTCTGGTCGATCGTGCTCCGGACCGACGGCGGTTCGGAGGCATCGCCGCGTCTGGCGGACTGCGAGGCGGAGACCGAACCAGGGCGGTCCATCGCCCGTACCTGGAACGAGGCCCTCCTGGCGGCCATCCGTCTCGACTTCCCTGCGCCCACCGTGCACGCGCGGAACCTCTTCCACACCTCGGCGGCCATGTGGGACGTGTGGGCGGCCTATGACCCGGTGGCGTCCGGAGTGTTCGTGGACGAGGACCAGGTGGCCGCCGATGTCGATGCCGCGCGCGTCGAGGCGATCAGCTTCGCCGCGTACCGCATCCTCGTCGAGCGCTACCTCCGATCACCGGGTGCAGAGGAATCGGTCACCGGCTTCGACGAGCTGCTCGCCGACCTGTGCTTCGACCGGTCCTTCAGCTCGATCGACGGCGACCGCCCGGCGGCGTTCGGCAACCGGGTGGCGGCCACGATCCTCGCGGCTGGCGCCGGCGACGGTGCGAACGAGGCCGACGACTATGCCGACCCGTCGTACGAGCCGGTGAATCCGCCCCTCGTCGTCGCCGAACCCGGCGCGACGTTGATCGATCCCGATCGCTGGCAACCACTCGAGCTCGAAGCGATGGTGAGCCAGACCGGCATCCCGCTCACCGAGACGCGTCAGACCTTCATCGGCCCGCACTGGGGTCGGGTGACGCCGTTCGCGCTGGACCCGGACCCCGATGGCCTCCCGATCGACCCCGGGCCTCCGCCGAGGCACGGAACACTCCAGTTCCGCGAGGCGGTCGTCGAGGTGCTGGCCCACAGTGCGCTGCTCGACCCGACGAGTGGCGAGACGATCGACATCGGACCGGCGGCGCGTGGCAACGCGCCCATCGGCACGTACGACGAGCGAGGCCACACCGAGAATCCCGCAACCGGGCGGCCGTACGCGCCGAACGTCGTCGCCGAAGGCGACTACGCACGTGTGGTCGCGGAGTTCTGGGCCGACGGTCCGGCCTCGGAGACGCCGCCCGGGCACTGGAACACGCTCGCCAACTCGGTCACCGATGCCATCGCCGGCGACCTTCGCCTGGGCGGGGAGGGGCCGGTGCTCGATCCGCTCGAGTGGGACGTGAAGCTGTACCTCGCGCTCAACGGCGCCACCCACGACGCGGCCGTGGCCGCGTGGGGGGCGAAGGGGCACTACGACTACGTACGCCCGATCTCGATGATCCGTTGGATGGGCGGACACGGACAGTCGAGCGACCCGGACGGCGCCGCCTACGACCTTGACGGACTCCCGCTCGTTCCGGGCCTGATCGAGGTCGTGTCCGAGGCGTCCAGCGCACCCGGCGAACGCCACCAGCACCTGTCCGGCCGAGTCGGCGAGGTGGTGGTGCGATCGTGGCGCGGCACCCCCGCCGACGTCGAGACCGAACTCGGCGGCGTCGGCTGGATCCGCGCGGTGGAGTGGGTGCCGTATCAACTGCCCACCTTCGTCACGCCGTCCTTCGCCGGCTACGTGTCCGGGCACAGCACCTTCAGTCGGGCGGCGGCAGAGGTGCTCGCCGCAGCGACGGGCAGCGAGTACTTCCCCGGCGGCCAGGCCGAGTGGACGGTGCCCGCAGGCTCGCTCGAGTTCGAGGCCGGGCCGGACACCGACCTCACCCTGACGTGGGCCACCTATGCCGATGCCGCCGACGAGGCGGGCCGGTCGAGGCTCTACGGAGGCATCCACGTCCGGGCCGACGACCTGCGCGGGCGCGAGATGGGCCAGGAGGTCGGTCGCCGCGCGTGGGCGGAGGCCCAGCGGTACTTCGCCGGCGCCGCCGGTGGTGGTTGAGCAGTTGGCGGAGGAGGACGGCATGGAGAACAACCCGGTGATCGACGTGTTGGGACGACGACTGCGGATGGCGGTGATCGGAGGCGGCCCCGGAAGCTTCATCGGTCCCGTGCATCGCATGGCCGCGCGGCTCGACGACCGATTCGAGCTCGTGGCGGGCGCGTTGTCGTCCGACCCCGAGCGGTCTCGGCGTGCCGGGCGGGAGCTGGGCCTCGCCGACGACCGCTGCTACGACGACGGCGCTGCCCTCCTCGCCGGCGAGTCGGCGAGGGACGACGCCGTCGAGGTGGTCGCGGTCATGACGCCGAACGACTCGCACCACGCCCTGGCCTTGGGGGTGCTCGGGGCGGGCATGGACCTGATCATCGACAAGCCACTGGCCAACACGCTCGCGGAGGCGACCGAGATCCTCGAGGCGGTCGAGCGCACCGGTCTGGTGTGCTGCCTCACCCACAACTACACCGGGTACCCGCTCGTCCGGCAGGCCCGAGCGATGGTGGCCGCCGGCGATGTCGGAGAGGTTCGCCTCGTCCAGGTCGAGTACGTGCAGGGTGGGAAGGCCCGGCCGGTGACGCACGATCCGGCGGCGCCGTTGCCGTGGCGGTACGACCCCGAGCGGGGAGGCCCGTCGCTCGTCCTCGGCGACATCGGCACCCACGCCCACAACCTGGTCCGCTTCGTCACGGGCGCGGAGATCGCCGAAGTGGCCGCCGACGTCGGCTCGATCGTGCCCGGCCAGACGGTGCACGACTTCGCCGGCGCGCTCCTCCGTCTCGACAACGGTGGTCGCGGGTCGTTCTTCGTGACCCAGGCCGCGGCCGGTGTCGAGAACTGCCTGCGGCTGCGTGTCTCCGGGGCCGACGGCACGCTGGAGTGGTCGCAGGAGCAGCCGACCGTGCTCGTGCACAAGCCCTTCGATGCGCCCGCCCAGCTGTTGACCCCGAACGGCCCGGGCATCCTGCCGCTGGCGGCGCGGGCGAGTCGCATCAAGAAGGGGCACCCCGAGGGATTCCCCGAGGCGTTCGCCAACCTCTACGCCGATGCGGCCGAGGCCATCGCCGCCCGCCGTTCGGGCCGCGCTGCCGACCCGCTGGCACTGCAGTTCCCGACCGCCGTCGACGGCGTGCGCGGGCTCGCCTTCGTGGAGGCGGCGCTGGCCTCGAGCGCGGCGGGTGGCGGCTGGACGGCCTGCGCTGGCTGACGCCCGAGACGATCAGGCGTGGGTGTGGACCGGGTCCTCCGACGCCCACTGCCAGTGCATGCGGCCGTGGTCGGCGTTGGCGGCCATGATCGCCCCGACGGTGCCGTCGGCCCACGGTGCGCCCGGGATCTTCGACTCGAGATCCTCGTCGGACAGCGTGCACAGGTAGGCGAGCGTCTCTGCTCGCGTCTCGAGGCCGATGCGGACGAGCTCGTCGAGCGACTTGCCCTCGTGCTCGGCCTTCCACTCCTCGGTCCAGGCGTGGATGCTGGCCATGATCTGCTCCATGGTCTGCGGCGTGCCGTCGTCGTTGACCCGCTTGGCCATGCCGTGGTCGCCGCCGAGGTGGCGCCGGAACATGTCGTTCCAGTTCCGTTCGATCAGCGTGGTGTGGATGAAGTGGTCGGCGTGGGACCAGCGCGACTCGTCGTCGTGTTCGCTGAACGTGCGCGGCGCGTAGAGCTCCTCGTCGGACATCTGCGACAGGTGCTCGAGCAGCCAGGCGCGGTCGCGGTTGAGCTTGATCTCGATCTCGATGCGGTTCACGGACGGGACCATAACGGTCGCCGCCGAGCCGTGTTCGGGAGACCGGGGTCAGGAGGCGAGGAACTCCGGCACGCGGTCCTTGGGGCGGCCGATGATGGCCCGGTCGCCCTTCACCAGCACCGGTCGCTGCAGCAGCTGCGGGTGCTCGACGAGGACGTCGACGACCGCCTTGGCGTCACCGACGAGCGCGTCGGCGTCGAGGCCGAGCTTGGAGAACTGGGCGTCCTTGCGCACCAGGTCCTCGACGGGGTCCTCGAGCTTGGCGACGATCGACTCGAGCGTGGCCCGATCGGGGCGCTCGGCCTTGAGCATGTACTTCACGATGTCGACGTCGACACCGGCATCTTCTGCAGCGCTCACGGCGTGCTTGGAAGAACTTCAGTTGGGGTTGTGGAAGATGGTGACGTTGGCCATGACCCGAACGTAGTCGGGGTTGTCGTCAGACGGTGTCGTTACGTTCGTGGGACCGGTTGCGTCGATTTCGTGAGCCGGTCCGGGCCAGCTCCCGCTCGAGCGTTCGTCGCTCCTCCAACCCGTCAGCTCTCGGAGGATCCGGTGGTCCTGCTCTCGCTCACCCTCATCGGCCTGGTCGTCACCTGTGCCGTCGTCCTCGGCGGTTCGTCGCGTGCGGCGGTGGCCCGGATGGCCTCGCTGCCGAACGCGCTCCTCGTCGTGGTCGCCGGCGCCAGCTTCCAGGTCACCCATCTCGTCGAGCACCTGCTCCAGCTCGGCTACTGGCTCGGGCATCCGACCGCAGTGCCGTGGCTCACACCGTGGGCCCGGTCGGCCGCCGACTCGCTGTCGACGTCAGCGTTCGGTGTCGAGGCGCTCCACCTCGTCGGCAATGGCATCTTCCTGATGGCGGCGGTGGCGCTGGTGGTCGTCACGGCCGGCACGCCGCGCCGGCACCGGGCGGCTCGATGGTGTCTCGTCGTGCAAGGTCTGCACGTCGCCGAGCACCTGGCCCTCACGACGAGCGTCGCGGCCGGCGGCCGGGCCGTCGGGGTCTCGACCCTGTTCGGCACGCTCGGCCCCGGGCCGGCAGCGTGGACGTATCGGGTCGTGCTCCACTTCGTCGTGAACCTCGTGGCCACGGTGCTCGCCCTCCGGGCCCTCCGCGGGTGGGCGATGTCACCTCACGCTGCGTAGGAACGAATGGCTGTGATGGGGAGAAGCTCCGCTTTGTCCGCACAACGACCTGGCGTGCATCGGGGTTCCTTGACGTCGGTGTCCCGGTTCCGGAGGGTACGGGTGGGTTCCGGCGATCGACGCACGGCCCGGTCGTACGTAGGTTCCGATCAGCGTTC
>JBFJNI010000118.1:0-11237 GCA_041618235.1 Acidimicrobiales bacterium | reverse complement strand
CGGCGGCCGGCGAACCGGTCGCCGGTCAGCTGCTGCGCCGGCCGCCGTTCCGGGCGCCCCACCACACCTCGTCGGTGGTCTCGCTCGTCGGCGGCGGTGCCGGCGCCATGCGCCCCGGCGAGATCAGCCTCGCCCATCACGGGGTGCTCTTCACCGACGAGCTGGGCGAGTTCCCGCCGTCGGTGCTCGATGCCCTCCGCCAGCCCATCGAGGAGGGCGTGGTCCGGGTGAGCCGGGCTCGCGGCACCGTGGCCTACCCGGCCCGGTTCCAGCTGATCGCCGCCACGAACCCGTGCCCCTGCGGGCCCACCGGTGCCGGGTGCCGCTGCTCCGAGGCCAGCCGGGCGCGGTACCAACGGCGGTTGTCGGGCCCGCTCCTCGATCGCTTCGACCTCCGCCTCGACCTCGGCCGCCCCGATGCCGCCGATCTGCTCGGCACCACCACCGGTGAGACCACGGCCACCGTTGCCGCGCGGGTCGCAGCGGCCCGCCGCATCGCGGCATCGCGCGGTGTCACCACGAATGCCGAGCTCGCCGGGCCGGGCCTCCGCTCGGCCGCACCCCTGCGACGCGATGCCGCCACGCTGCTCGAACGCATGGTGCGGTCCGGGCGGCTCACCGCTCGCGGTCTCATCCGGACCCGCCGCGTCGCCCGCACCATCGCCGATCTCGCCGGCCACGACGGCGCGCTCGGCGCCGACCACGTCGCCGCGGCGCTCGCCGTGCGGATCCCGATGTCGGGGGCCGACCAGGTGGCGGCATCGTGACCGACCACCGTCACCTCATGGCCCTGCTCGGGCTGCCCAAGCTCGGCCCCCGTCGGCTCGCCGCCCTGCTCGATCTCCACGGCGGCGCCGAGGCGGCGTGGCGAGCCGTCGTCGCCAACGACGTGCGGCATGGCGACCTCGCGATGTCCGACACCACGCGGGCCGAGGTCGTCGGCGGATGGCACTCGACGGCGGTGTCGATCGACCTCGACGAGGCCGTCACCCGCCACCGCGCGCTGGGCATCGACGTCATCGGCCCCGACCATCCCGACTGGCCCGATGCACTCATCGGCGACCCCGAGCCTCCGGTGCTCCTCTTCTGCCGTGGCGACCGCTCCGTCATGCATCGGCCGGCGGTCGCCGTCGTGGGCACCCGACGCTGCACCTCGCTCGGGCGCGCCGTGGCCCGCGACCTGGGCCACGAGCTCGCGGTCGCCGGGGTCGTGGTGATCTCGGGGCTCGCGCTCGGCATCGACGGCGAGGCCCACCGCGGGGTGCTCGCCGTCGGCGGCCAACCCCTGGGTGTGGTCGCCACCGGCCTCGACGTGGTGTACCCGGCCCGTCATCGCGACCTGTGGGCCAGGGTCGGCGACTCCGGTCTGCTCGTGAGCGAGGTGCCGGCGGGCACGAAGCCCGAGCGCTGGCGCTTCCCCGCCCGCAACCGCATCATGGCCGGTCTCGCCGATCTCGTGGTCGTGGTCGAGTCGCCGCGCACCGGTGGTTCGATGCGCACGGTCGACTCCGCCGAGCAGCGCGGAACGCAGGTCATGGCGGTCCCCGGTCCGGTCCGCTCCGTGGCCTCCGACGGCCCCAACCAGCTCCTCTCCGACGGCTGCGCCGTGGTGCGCGACGCCACCGATGTCCTGGTGGCGCTCGGTACTCGGGCACCCTCGTCGGCCGACCAGCGCTCGATGGTCGACGGCCTCACCCACGAGATGGATGACGACACCGCCGACGACCCGGTCGCCGAAGCGGTGTCGTGGCCTCCGGTCACGCTCGAACGGCTCGCGGCCGTCACCGGCCTGCCCTTCGCCGAGCTCGCCGCACGCCTGGCCCAGCTCGAGCTGGCCGGGGTGGTCGAGCAGGTCGATGCCGGATACCAGCGGCGGGCGCGATGACGTCCACGTTGTCCCATCCGGCCATCGCCGCCCCGCCGATCGGTACGGTGCAGACGTGGCGTGGCGAATCGATGACTTCGAGCGATCGCTCACCGATGCAGCACCGGCGACGGTCGCGGCATACCGCCGCGACGTCGCAGCGTTCGTCGAGTTCGCCGAGCGGAGCGACATCGACGGGCCCCACGGGGTCCAACGCCTGCACCTGCGCCGGTACGTGGCCCACCTCGGCACGCGCCAACTCGCAACGGCCACCATCGCACGCCGCATCGCCGCCCTCCGCCGCTACTTCGCGTGGGCCCG
Organism: Acidimicrobiales bacterium; assembly: GCA_041618235.1. GTDB lineage: Bacteria > Actinomycetota > Acidimicrobiia > Acidimicrobiales > Salinilacustritrichaceae > Salinilacustrithrix. The sequence goes on along the minus strand of JBFJNI010000118.1, from coordinate 9,052 downwards.
CCGCCGCGGGCTCGTCGAGATCGACCCGTCCGTCGGGCTCCGGTCGCCCTCCGGATCCAGCCGGCTGCCGCGCGTGCTGCGCCAGGACGAGCTCGACTCCCTCCTCGACACACCTCCGGCCTCGATCGACGACGATCCGCCCCACCGCCGCCTCCGAGACGACGCCGTCCTCGAGCTCCTCTACGGCAGCGGGCTCCGGGTGGCCGAGGTCTGTGGCCTGGGCCGCGCCGACGTCGACCTCGAGGCCCCAGCCGTGCAGGTACTCGGCAAGCGGAGCAAGTGGCGCCGGGTCCCCATCACACCCGGAGCAGCCGATGCGCTGCGGGCCTGGCTCGACACCGGCCGCGCCGCCATGGTCACCCCGACGTCTCCCGCCGACGCCGTCTTCCTCAACAGCCGCGGCAACCGGCTCGGCTCGCGCGACTGCCGCCGCATCATCGACCGGCGAGCGGTGGCCCCCACGCATCCCCACGCGCTGCGCCACACCTTCGCCACCCACCTGCTCGACGGGGGCGCCGACCTCCGTGCGGTGCAAGAGCTGCTGGGTCACAGCGATCTGCAGACCACGCAGCGGTACACTCACGTCAGCGCCAGTCGACTCCAGGCGGTGCTGTCCGCGACACATCCACGCGCCAAAGGCCGACCGTGACCGACCTCGCAGATGCCGATCTCGACCGACTGTGGACGCAGTACAAGACGGACGAATCACGTCGCGCCCGAGACCAGCTCATCGTCCACTACTCGCCGTTGGTGAAGTACGTGGCCGGCCGTGTCGCCGTCGGTCTGCCCCAGAACGTCGAGCAGGCCGATCTCGTGTCCTACGGGCTCTTCGGTCTCATCGACGCCATCGACAAGTTCGAGCCGGAGCGAGGCTTCAAGTTCGAGACCTATGCGATCGCTCGGATCAAGGGCAACATCCTCGACGAGCTGCGGGCCATCGACTGGGTGCCCCGCTCCGTGCGGGCCAAGGCCCGCCAGATCGAGAAGGCGTTCGCCAAGCTCGAGTCCGAGCTGCACCGCGCTCCCACCGACGAAGAGCTGGCCGACGAGCTCGACATGACCCCGGCGCAGCTCCAGACGTCGCTGTCGAAGATCAGCTTCGTGGGTGTCGTCGCGCTCGACGAGTTCGTGGGGTCGGGCGACCAGGGTGGCGCCACGCTGGGCGACACCATCGCGTCGGGCGACGAGGGCCCGGTCGACGTCTTCGAGGTCCAGGAGATGCGGGGCCTCCTCGGCGAGGCCATCAACAAGCTCCCCGAGCGCGAGAAGGTCGTGCTCACCCTCTACTACTACGAGGGTCTGACGCTCGCGCAGATCGGCGAGGTCCTCGGGGTCACCGAGAGCCGCGTCTGCCAGATCCACACCAAGGCGATCCTGCAGCTGCGCTCACGCATGCAGGCCGCCGACCGCGAACCCGTCTGATCCGCCGCCATCCGCTTCCCCCTCGTGATCCGAGCAGGGGGAGGCCACGATGGCCCGTCACCGCTTTCGCGTCCTCGTCATCGCGCTCGCCGGAGCGCTCAGTCTGTCGGCGGTCGCTCCGCTGCCCGCCGGCGCCGAACCCGATCCCCAGGTCGTGCACCGGCCGCCCGTCGACGCCCCGGTGGTCGACGCGTTCCGGCCGCCCACCACGGCGTGGGGCGCGGGCAACCGCGGCCTGACCTACGACCTGGCGCCGGGCACTGCGGTCCGGGCCACGGCCGACGGCGAGGTCGTCTTCGCCGGCCAGGTGGGCGGCACCCTGCACGTCACGATCCGCCATGCCGACGGCCTCCGCACCAGCTACTCGTTCCTCGACCGGATCGTCGTGCGCCGGGGTCGGCGGGTCGCAGGCGGCGACCCGATCGGCGCGGGGGGTCTCGGCTTCCACCTCGGCGCCCGTGTGGGCGACACGTACATCGACCCGGCGGCGCTGTTCGCCTCGGTACGCATCGAGGTCCGCCTCGTGCCCCACATCGAACCGCTCCCGCCCACCGACGACGGTCTCCTCCGCGAGCGGCTCGCGCTCAGCGCCATCGTCCGGGACCGCTCCATTCTCCAGCGCTTCGGCGCCTGGGCGGTCGAGCAGGGCAGCGCGGCGGCTGACGCCCTCCGAGCCGGCGTGCACCTCGGCGCCTCCCTCGACCCGCGTCGGGCCGGAGCCGAGGCCGTGGCCGCGGTCCTGCAGCGGGTCGGCGAGCCGTGCACCCCATCGGAGACCGCGGTCACCGTCCCCGACACGGCCGGCCGGGTCGCCCTGCTCGTCGGGGGACTGGGGTCGTCATCGACCGAAGCCGCCATCGACGACGTCGATGTCGTGACCCTCGGGTATCTCGACGACGACGTCGTCCGCTTCAGCTACGCCGGCGGGCGGATCCCGGATCCCGACGGCTCCATCCACCCGTCGTTGGCCGACATGCCGGCCAACCACTACGGCCCGGCGGACACCGGCGCCGACATCGAGGCGCAGGGGCACGCGCTCGCCGAGCTGGTGCTGGGTATCGCCGGCGCTCGTCCCGGTGACCGCATCGACCTGTACGCCCACTCGCTCGGCGGCCTCGTCACCCGCGTCGCGCTGCTCGAGCTCCAGCACCACGCGGGGGCGCTCGACGACGTGGGCGTGGTGGTCACCATCGGGACCCCGAACCGGGGCGCCGACATCGCCACCGGGGTCCCGCCGATGGGGATCGCCGACCAGCTCACCCTCGACACCCTCGGACCGTTGGTCGGCTTCGAGATCGACCAGGGGGCGCCGGCATTGCGCCAATTGGCCGAGACGTCCGCGCTGGTGCGCCGGCTCGCCGACGAGGGCGTCCCGGACGGGGTCGACTTCCGTACCGTCGGCGCCCGAGGCGACCTGGTCGTCACGGCCGACAAGGCGGCCGTCGACGGGCACCCGTCGGTCACGCTCGGTCTCAGCGGTTCCACCGCGCACCATCGCCTGCCCGGCGACGCCGCCACCACTCGCGAGCTCCAGCTGGCGCTCGCCGGCGAACCGCCGGGCTGTCGCGGCATCGTCGATCTCGTCCTCGACGCCACCGTGCCCGAGGCCGTGTCGTGGGGCGAGAACGGCGTCGTCGCGGGCTTCCTGGCCTTCTGAGTGGATCGGGCTCGCCGGCGCCGGATCAGGACGCCGGGGTCAAGGGGCGTTCGGTGATGTACACGGTCCCCGACGGGCCCGTGCCCCGCTGCAGCGCACCGACCCAGATGTCGTAGGTCCCGTAGCCGGCGTCCAGGAAGGTGATCATCGGATCGATGGATCCCTGCTTCCAGTTGTCGTTGCACCACCAGCGGCCGTAGGGGTCGTTGATCACGAGCCCGGTGTCGGTGCCGGCCGGCGAGGACTCGAAGAACACGCGCAGCGGGAGCCCCGACGACCCGGCCACGCCGCCGTCGGCCCTGGTGTACTGCAGGACGATGTCGGGGTCTCCGCCGGCCCATCCGACGCAGTTGTCGAGGGCGGCGCCGACATCGACGATGCCGCCGGTGCTCTCCATCACCACCGGCTTCGGATCGGGGCTGAAGTTCAGCGGCAGCGTGAGCCGGATCGGCGTCCGCACCACCACGGGGACGGGTGCGTCCTCGGACGTCTCAGGGGTGCGCTGCGTGCCGGTGCCCGGCCGCGCGGGCCCGGCCGGCGCGTTCGGGTCCGCCGGAGCGTTCGGATCGGACGGCGTGCCGGGGGCGGCGGGCGAGTTCGGGTCGCCAGGAGCGTTCGGATCGGCGGCGCCCCCGGGACCGGACCCCGGTTTGCCCGGCGCGGTGGCAGCGTCTCCCGAGGCCGTGCCCGCCGGGGCGGGCGGGACGACCTGGATGGCCGGTCCACCGTCGGGATCCTGCGGCGCGCCCTCGGAGTCGTCGGCTTCGTCGGGGCGACCGGGCACCGGTGGCGGGGGCGGGACAGCGGCGGCGTCCAACTCGGCCGGGCTCAGACCACGCGGGTCGCGGTCGTAGCAGACCCCGGCGGCGTCGGTGGAGAACCCCGCTGCGGTGCACGCCGCCTGGAGCGCGTACACCGGGCTGGGTGCCCCCTCCCGGTCGGCCAGCGCGTCGGCGGTCTTCGCGCCGGTCACCACCGTGCCGAACAGCAGCGACAACAGGGTGAAGATCGCCCGGCGCAGCAGCTTCGCCAGCCGGGCGTCCTCCTGCTCGTCGTCGGGCTCGTGGTCCTGGCGGTCGTCGGGCATCAACACACCTGCTCGGTCTCGGGGACGAGATAGCTGCCGAAGTCGTCGGAGTACGCCACACCGTCGACCGTGATCGACAGCAGCGTGATCCGCCAGCCCGGTTCGACGCCGGACACGTAGTAGACGATCTCGCCGCCCTCCTCGACCGTGGAGGTGTCGGGCTCGGCGTCTCCCACCGGGTCGGCGGTGAGCCGCAAGACGGCCGTCTGACCCGGCGACGCCGGCGAATCGAATGCGAGGACGAGGTAGTAGACCTGGCCCTGTTGGTCGTAGCAGACGTCGCGGAAGTTGACGGTGGCCGTCGGGTCGCAGGGGAACCCGGGCGTCGGCACGGTGTACGAACCCCAGTTGGTGTCGACCGGCCTGCCGTCGACCGTGGCCGACTGGACCGTGAGCACCTCGCCAGGCCCAGAGACGGGGAGGATGAAGGAGATCCGGCCCTGCCCGTCGCTGAACCCGTTGGCCTGTCGTGAGCCGGCGGTGGAGCTGGTGAAGACGATGGTGAAGTCCTCTTCGGTGGACGGCGTGGTCAGGCGGGCGTCGACCGCGTCGAGTCGTCCGGCGCAGGTGCCCTGGCGCGAGACCACGGTGAGGAAGTCGTCGCCGGGCTGGGCGGGACCGGCCGGCGCCCCGGGGGTGGGTCCGCCGGGCGCCACCGGCTGGCCACCGTCGCCTGGGGCTGCGGGATCGGCCGGGTCGACCGGCGCCCCGGGGGCCGCCACCTCGCCGCCGTCGGCCGGTACCTGGACCTTCGGGCTCGGGTTCAGTGTCCCGCTCCCCGGCGCCTTCGCCTTGGGCGTCGAGCCGAGGACCAGCACCAGGACCAGGATCATGATCAGGATGGCGACCAGGATGAGGATGCCGATGATCCAGTCCCAGATGGCATCGATCGCCTCCTGACGCTTGCGTCGCTGCTCCTCCTGGAGCCTCCGCCGTTGGGCTTCCTGTCCCAGGGGCGTCGGCGCCACCACTGCACCGATTCCCGCCTTCTTGGTGAGGTTCGCCTTGAACTTGTCGCGGAAGGTGGGCAGGCGCCCCTTCGGGCCGAAGGTGTTGAGCCTCGGTGCGATGGGCGGCTTGCCCCGGAAGACACGGACCCGGTTGCGCAGTTTGCGGATGAGCCCGTCGGGTTTGACCGGGTTGTGGGGCTTGAACAACGGAATCGGCGGCTTGGGGACCCTGCGGAACGTGTTCGCGCCCCGTCGGAGGACGTTGCGGAGGCGGTTGAACTGCTTCTTGGCGAAGTTCTTGAGCCGTCCGATGGGGCCCCGAGCGGCGGCGCCGAGCCCACCGGCGAGCCCGCCGATGCCGACGTCGAGGAGCAGGCTCTCGGCGCTGAAGTCGGCGATCTTGTCCTTCACCGACGCCTGCAGGTACTTCTTCATGCCCGACTCGAACAGGTTGCCGACCGCACCGGCCACCATTCCGCCGAGGATGGCCCCGGCCGGTCCCAGCAGCATGCCGCCGGCGACGGTGATCGCGGCCTGGGCCAGGGTGCTCGCGCCCTTCACGGCGGCGTACTCGGCGTAGTCGAAGTTGCCGGCCGCGGCGTGCACCGCAGCCGTCACGAGGCCGCCTCCGGGGATGTAGTCCTGGACGAAGTTGGTCAGCCAGCCGTCCTTGCTGGTGGCGTCGTCGAGGAACTTCCCGACGTCCTTGGTGGCCTGGTACATCCACCGACCGGCCTCCTCGAGGCCCTTGCCGATCTGCTCGAGGCCCTGGCCGATGAGATCGACCTGTTCCTCGAAGAAGTCCCCGACCGCTTCGAAGGGCTCGACGATCGCGCTCATGGCAGCAGCCCCTTCTGTTCGAGCGTGGCAGCGATTACCGGCTCGGCCGGGGGAACGTACACGGGTGTGGCTACTGTCACACCGGTGGACGAGACAATTGACCAGGTGCCCCTCCCCGAGGACCCCATGGTGCGGGTCACCTACCCGGACCCGATCTTCCGACCGGTGCCGCCGTTCTCGATCGACGTCCCCGCCGACTGGGTGCTCACCGAGTTCCCCGACTCGTTGTTCGTGATGGGCCCCACGGCTGACCCGAACGGCTGGTGGTCCAACGTCGTGGTCCGCCACGAGCGGGTCCTGCGCACCGCGTCGCTCGAGGTTATCGCCGCCACCACCTGGCAGGACCTGTTGGCCATCCACCCCGACGCGAAGCTCATCGACCAGCGCCTCATCCACTCGACCTACCTGCACTACGTGCGTGAGGCCGAGATCACCTTGGAGGGCCAGCCCGGCCCGGTCACCCGCATCGACTCGTTCGTCTTCGCCCCCGTGTCCGACTTGCCCACGGTCGACCTGTTCCAGATCATCTGGACCAACCCGGCGGCCGCCGGCGACGAGCGCAAGACCCTGTACCTGCACATGCTGCGGTCGCTGCGCTTCGCCGACGCGGCGTGAGCCCGTCCCGGTGACCGAGCCCGCACCACCGTGGGTCCGATCGGTCCGAGACGTCGGCGCCCCACCGGACCCGAGCACCTACGCGGACGCGGTCGTCTTCGACCCCGCGATCCACGGCGAGATGATCCGGAGCTGGGCCCGACGGCGCGAACTCCCCGAGCTCCGGCTCGACCTGCTGCCGCCCACCGGCCGGATCGTGCCCGACCTCGCCGTCGGGTTCATGTACCGCACCGACACGCCGATCGCGTTCATCGAGAGCTTCGTGGCCAACCCGGACGCCGACGCCGCCGAGCGCGACGCGGCCATCGACCGCGTCGTCCATGCGTTGTTCGACGACCTGCGGGCCGCCGGATGCGAGCTGATCTGGGGCTGGACGGCTCGCGACGTCATCGTCGCCCGGGCCCGGAAGCACGGCTTCCGGGTGTCCGAGCAGCCCTACACCTTCGTGGCCCGAGCGCTCTGAACCCGGGTGGGTTTCGCCGCACCCCGCCACCGCCGTAGACTCGCCCGTCGGCCCGGACACCCGTCCGGACCACCACGAATGAAGTCCATCACTCCAGTCGGGTCACCCCGCGGTCGCCGAACCTCTCCGAGGTGGAGCGCCGGCCCGGCTGTTGGTCAACCGAGGGGCAACAAGAGGAGAACCCGTGGCCGTCGTCACGATGAAGCAACTGCTGGAGGCCGGAGTCCACTTCGGTCATCAGACCCGCCGCTGGAACCCGAAGATGAAGCGTTTCATCTTCGGTGAGCGCAACGGCATCTACATCATCGACCTGGACCAGACGCTCGACCGGATCGAGACCGCCTACACCTTCATCCGCGACCTCGTCGCCGATGGCGGCACGGTGCTCTTCGTCGGCACGAAGCGCCAGGCCCAGGACGCCGTGCAGTCCTACGCCGAGAAGTGCGGCATGCCCTACGTCAACCACCGTTGGCTCGGCGGCATGCTCACCAACTACCAGACCATGGCCAAGCGCGTCGGCAAGATGCAGGAGTACCAGCGCATGCGGGTCTCCGGCGAGTTCGAGGCGATGCCCAAGCGTGAGGCGCTGCAGAAGAGCCGCGAGCTCGAGAAGCTCGAGAAGTACCTCTCGGGTATCCGGGACATGAAGGCCCAGCCCGACGCGGTGTTCATCCTCGACACCAAGAAGGAGCACATCGCGGTCACCGAGGCCAACAAGCTCGGCATCCCGATCGTGGCCGTCGTCGACACCAACTGCGACCCGGACACCGTCCAGTACGTGATCCCGGGCAACGACGACGCCATCCGCTCCGGCACCCTGATGTGCCGCGTGGTCGCCGACGCCGTCGCGGAGGGCCGCTACATGGCCTCTCGCCAGAACGAGGTCGCGGCCAGCCGCAGCATGCTCGACGAAGACAAGATCGCCGCCGAGCAGGCCGAGGCCCGTCGTCAGGCCCTCGCCGAGGCCAAGGCCCGCGAGGCCCGCGTCGCCGGTGCCCCCACGGCTCCGTCCATCGCCAACGCCGCGCCGTCCGAGATCGCGGCGGCGCAGGCCGAGGCCGACACGGCCGACGCGCCCGCCCCCGAGGCCGCTGCTCCCGAGGCCGCCGCTCCCGAAGCTGCCGCTCCGGCCGCCGAGGAAGCGGCCACCGAGACCACCCCCGAGACCGAGGAGTCGTAGTCGAAGATGGCTGACTTCACCGCCAAGGACGTCCAAGCCCTGCGTCAGGCCACCGGCGCCGGGATGATGGACGCGAAGAAGGCGCTCGTCGAAGCCGACGGCGACTTCGACGCCGCCACCAAGAAGCTGCGCGAGAAGGGTCTGGCCAAGGCGGCCGGGCGCTCCGACCGGGACAACGTCGAAGGCGTCGTCGCCGTCGCCGACGCCGCCAGCGGCGCGGCCATCGTGCAGCTCCGCTCCGAGACCGACTTCTCGGCCAAGTCCGATGCCTTCGTGAAGCTCTCCCAGGACCTCGCCGACGCCGTCGCTGCCGACGGCCCTGGCGCCGTCGAGGCCTTCGCGGGTCGCATCGACGACCTCAAGGTCACGCTGAAGGAGAACATCGAGCTCGGCGACGTCGTCCACGTCGCCAAGACCGACGGCACCGTCATCGACACCTACGTGCACGTCCAGGACGGGCGTGGCGTCAACGGCGTCATCACCGTCCTCGACGGCGGGACGCCCGAACTCGCCCACGACATCTCGATCCACATCGCCTTCACCAAGCCGGCGTACCTCACGCGGGACCAGGTGCCCCAGGCGGCCATCGACGATGAGCGCGAGACCCTCACCGAGATCACCCGCAAGGAGGGCAAGCCCGAAGAGGCGCTGCCCAAGATCGTCGAGGGCAAGCTGGGCGGCTGGTTCCGCGACCAGGTCCTGCTCGAGCAGAAGTTCGTCCGAGACGAGAAGCAGACCATCGAGAAGCTGCTGGGTGGCACCACCATCCAGCGGTTCGAACAAGTCGTCATCGGCGGCTAGAACTCCCAAGTGCCCCCGCCTCCGGGGGGGGGCTGGT
>JBFJNI010000117.1:0-11289 GCA_041618235.1 Acidimicrobiales bacterium | reverse complement strand
TGTCGGCGACATGACCCGCCTGCTCCGGTTCCTCACCGCCCTGCCCAAGACCTACGTCGGCGAGATCGTGCTCGGTTCGGAGACGAACACCCTCGACGACACCGGTGAGGTCACCGCGACCCACGACATGGCCGGCGTGACGCTCGATCAGGTGCGCGCCGCGGCCGCCGACCTCACCGGCGACATCCTCCAGGTCCCGCCGATGGTCTCGGCCATCAAGATCGACGGCAAACGCCTCCACGAGCTGGCTCGCGAGGGCAAGGAGGTCGAGCGAGAGGCGCGGCCGGTCACGATCCACGCCTTCCGCGTCGACGAGCCCACCGAGCCCGGCGTGTTCCCTGTCGAGGTCACCTGCTCGTCGGGCACCTACATCCGGACCCTGGCGGCCGACGTCGGCACCGCGTTGGGTGGTGGCGCGCACCTCCGCCGGCTCCGGCGCACCCGAGCGGGTTCGTTCTCGGTCGACGACGCCCATCGCATCGGTGACGTCGTCGCCCCCGACCACGTCCTGTCGCCGGCCGAGGCGCTTCGCGACCTGCCCACCGTGGTCGTCGACACCGCCACCGCCGTCGAGGTCGGACACGGCCGCCCGCTCGAGCGCGAACGTCTCGGGCTGCCCGAGGACCATGACGGCCCGTGGGCGATCCAGGCCCAGGACGGCGTCCTCCTGGCCGTCTACGGACCGCACAAGCCGGGCACGGTCAAACCCGAAGTCGTCCTGTCAGCGGCCCACTGAGGGCATCTCAGCGGATGACCACGTAGGTGCCGGGCACCGGCGTCGGTACGGCGTCCTTCGGGTCCGGCGACAGGTTCAGATCGCCCTGCCCCGAGAAGTCGAGCGTTCGGGAGAAGAACTGGGCGTTCAGCGGATTGGTCGCCAGTGCCTGTCCATCGAACTGGAAGCCGGCGTTCGGCAGGAAGAAGACACCGGTCGTGACCACGGCGCCGGTTCCCTTGATCTGCGAGAGCCCCGTCCCCTCGACCCACAGTGCGAGTCCTTCGAAGGGATTGGTCGCATCGGGGGGAGTCGTCGTCTGGTTCGGAGCCGACCACGTGATCGAGGAGCCACCGCCGGACAGGCTGAAGCGATCTCGGGAGGCCGCGGTCGACAGGATGGGGCACGGGAGAGCCAAGGTGCAGTTGAGCCCACCGGCGACGCGCTGGCTGGGTGCGTACGAGGGTTGGGACCGACCCACGTAGACCACCGTCTGGCACCACGACACGGCGCCCGTGACGTTCACGGTTCCGCCCACCGTCGCCATGGTCGTCCAGTTGGTCGCCGTGCTCCCGGGGTTGCCACCGGGACCGATCGGACAGGCGCTCGTGCTGATCGCTCCCGTGTTCACCCTCAGCGTGCCGCTGGCATCGACGGCCCAGCAGTTCGCGGTGGTCTGCGTGCAACTCGACGGAGTACCTCCGATGTACAGGTTGCGCGGGGAGTTGAACGACGCGGTTCCGGCGACCTTGAGCTGAGCCGTGGCGCCTACGGCAGGGCGAGCGAGGGTCACCGTTGTCGCGTCCCTGACCTCGAGGGATCCCCCGGTGGCGACATCGATGCCGCCGATGAACTTCACCGTGGTCGCGCCTTGGAAGACGACGGTCTTGTTGTTCTGCACTCGGAGGCCCGGATTGTTGTTGTTCGGCCCGCTGCCGGGGCAGTTGACGGTGATGGTGTCGTCGCCGGGATTCGGTGTGATCGTCGTCAACGCCGCGTTCGGCGAGCAGTCCGTGATGACCGTGCCGGTCGTCGCGGCCCCGTTCGTGACCGCAGCCGTGTACGCGGCCGAGTGGAGGTTCGTCACCGCCGGACGAGTCGTCGGGTTGAAGCGGTTGTCGGCTGGCACCCGGGACGTGACGCCGGATGACGTCGGCTGCACGTTGAGCCCGCCGGGGAAGCAGCACGCGGCCCGCCCACCGACGGAGTCGGCGTAGGTGGCGATGATCCCCTGCCCGCCCGAGGGCGTGTTCTCGGCGATGATGCTGGGGCCGCCGCCGCTGGCCGCCGGCAGTTGGGTGCCGTAGATCACGTAGCCGTCGGCGTTGGGATTCGTGGTGCAGTTGAGCGGCGACGCAGAGAAGGCCGTTGACCCGGCGCTGTCACCCTGGATGACGCCGGGACGCCACGTCGTACCGTCCGTTGTCGCCTTCACGATGACGCGACCCTGGCCCGAGGCCTGGAGCGCTCCGCATCCCTCTCGTTCGAGGAGGAGGAGCGCGGCGACGCCGAGGGTGTCGAGACCGGGAGCCCCGCGCACCACCGCGGACGCGGTGGTCTCGACGGTGTTGATGCCGATCACGCGCGCGAACCGAGTTTGATCGGTCTTGTCGAGCTGGATCCGCATGCGTTCGCAGCGGGCACCGTCGATGGTGCCCGCGCCGCCGGTGAGGCGGCCGTCGGCGATCGTGCTGTCGTCGACCGGCCAGGAGATCCTGAGCCGGTAGTTGCCGCCCGCGACGAGCCCGGTCGTCACCACCCCCGTGCCCGAGTTGCACAGCGTGTTGGTGACAGGGAATCCCTGGCAGGCGGTGGCGGCCGATGTCGACGGACTGAATCCCTCGACGTTCGTGCGCACCGAGTTGAACGCCGCCTCGCACGCATCCCGGGGACGGTTCTGGGGGGTGGCCCCGCCGCCGTTGCCTGCCAGGTGATAACCCGCCGACAACGAAGCGAGGTCGACGGCTTGTTGGCCGTCCCGCTTGGACCAGCGGCCTTGCCCGAGGTCGACGGCGAACGCGACGAGGATCATGAGGAACACCAGCACGAACGCGAAGACGAGGATGATCGCACCCTCGTCGCGACGGCTGGCCCCCCGGTTCACGAGTTCGATTCCGACTTGGCTGTCGCGTCGACGTCGATGGTGATCCCGAGCGTGCCGAAGACGATGAGTTCGATCTTCGCCGGCTTGGTGGCGGTCACCTGGACCCGGCGGCCGTTGTCGTTCACGGACACGGGATAGGCCTGGTTCGGGATGCACGGAGCGACCGGGGACCTGGTCGTGAACTGCGCGTCGTTGTTCACGACGACGCCCGGCGAGCCCTGGACGAGCGACACGCAGACGTTCGCGCTGGTGAGCGAACCGGTCGATCGTTCGACGATGAGATCCCGCACGTTCTGCGCCCACGGCTGCCCGTTGGTGAACGTCTGGTTTGCCGGCACGGTGGCGGCGTACCGGGCACCCTCTCGCGTGGCATGAGTCATCTGCTGCTTGTCGTTGAGCGCCAAGCCGGCGGAGATCATGCCGAACAGCAACAGAGCGAACACCGGGAGGATGAGTGCGAACTCGACCAGCGATGCTCCGCGATCAGCGCTTCTTTTCATGGGACTCGCTCCGCCCTTGATTCTCGCCCGTGTGGGTCGAGAGTCGCCGCTTCCGTCGCCAAGGTACTCCAGGCCGGTTGATCGTTCTACTCGGAGGACCGTCGCTCGACGGTGCATGATCATGAAGTCTTGAGTAACCTCGCCGGCGGTCCGGGGAGTGCGGACTCGTGCTGGTCGGGATGCCTTGGCGGGTGAAATCCGACTGCGAGGCGTCGTAGAGTGCCTGGCCAGCGAGGCGGAGCGATCGGAGGCGGGTGGAGTGAACGGAGATCGGCATGGACAAGCCGACGATGTCGCCCGTCGCATCACGTCGCGACCGCCGCGCTCGGTAGTTCCCATGCGCAACGACCAGACGGTCGATCGAGGAGCAGACACGTGAACAAGAAAGCCGTCGGCATTGCTGCCGCCGCCGTGATGGCCGTCGTCGGGACGTTGATCCTGGTGGTGTTCGTCCGGAGTGCGGAAGACCGCGCCCTCGAGGGGGAAGAGCTCGTCTCGGTCCTCGTGGCCGATCAGAGGATCCCCATCGGCACGCCGGCGGCCCAGGTCGGTGAGCTGGTCCGCACCGAGAAGGTGCCGGTCAAGATCGCGCCCGAAGGGGCGGTCTCCGACCTCAACCAGGTCAACGGCCTCGTCACCAACGTCGACGTCCTCGCCGGCGAGACCCTCGTGGTCGGCCGCTTCTCCGAGCCCGGGTCGTTCTCGACCCAGCGCGGACCGGTCGAGGTGCCCGAGGGGCTGCTCGAGGTCACGATCGCCATGTCGCAGGAGCAGTTCATCGGCGGCGTTCCCGTCCCTGGCGACACGGTGGCGCTCATCGCCAACGGCCGGCGCGCCGACTTCATCCCGGCGGGCACCGATCCACTGCGAGCGGGACTCGCGCCCGAGGCGGCCGCGGCCACCGACGACCTCGTCGTGACCAAGATCATCCTCCAGCAGGCGCTGGTCACCAACGTGCAGGGCAACGCGCTGCCCGAGCAGCCCGCCGTGCAGACCGCAACCGACCGGGTCGCACCTGCCGGCGGTTCGCTGCTGGTCACGCTCGCGCTGAGCGGTCCAGACGTCGAGCGTCTGCTCTACGTACGCGACAGCCAGTCGCTGAACGCGAACCTCCACATGGCCCTGCACAACGGCGAGGCCCAGGTGCCGAGCGAAGGCATCAGCGTCGAGAACATCATCAACCCGGAGGCCCCGGTCGGATGAAGGTCCTGATCCTGTCGGACACCGACGCGCTGGAGCAGCAGCTCCGCGCCGCCATGGGCGAAGACTTCGGCGGTGACATCGAGACCGTCGCCCTCGCTCGCGGCGCGCGCGCTCGTCCCGGCAGTGTCGCCGTCGCCGTCATCGACGGTTCCGTCGACCGCTCCGGCGCGCTGAAGATCGCCCAGGAGTTCGACGCTCGCCGACCCGGCGTGGCCGTGGTGCTGTATGCCGAGGCCGACGACGACCTCGCGGCACGGGCCATGCAGATCGGCGTCCGCGACGTCCTGCGCCCCGGCGCCGACGACGACAGGATCCGAGAAGCGGTCAAGTGGGCCCTCGAGGTCGCCGACCGGCGTCAGCATGCGCTCGGCATCGAGGACAAGAGGTCCACCGAGCGTCGGTTGATCATGGTCGTCTCGCCCAAGGGTGGCGCCGGCAAGACCACGGTCGCCACCAACCTCGCGGTCGGACTGGCCCATCGCGCGCCCCGTGAGGTGGTCCTCGTCGACGGCGACCTCCAGTTCGGCGATGTCGCCAACTCGCTCCGGCTGCACGCCGAGACGACGGTGCGCGACGCCATCTCCGGTGGCCTCCACGACGTCACCGAGGTGAAGGTCCACCTCCTGCCGCACAGCTCCGGTCTCTACGCGCTGTGCGCGCCCGAGGTCCCCGGCATCGCCGACGAGATCACCCCGCAGGCGTTCTCGCGAGCGGTCGGCATGCTCTCGAACGAGTTCCGGTTCGTGATCGTCGACACCGATCCCGGCCTCGGCGAGCGCACGTTGGCGGTCATGGACAACGCCACCGATCTCGTGTTCGTGGCCGCCACCGACGTGGCCAGCGTCCGCGGCCTGCACAAGACCATCGACGCGCTCGACCGCATCGGCATGAACTCGGCCCGTCGGCACTTCCTGCTCAACCGGTCCGACGCGAAGGTCGGTCTCGACGTGGGCGACATCGCGGTGACGATCGGCATGACGCCCGACGTCATGCTGCCCAGCAGCCGCTCGGTGCCGATCTCGATGAACCGCGGGACCCCGCTGCTCGACACCGACCTCGAGTCGCCGGCGAGCGCACCACTGTGGCAGTTGGTCGACCGCTTCCTGCCCGACCCGAACGCCAGTGAGCCCGTCCCCGAAGCTCGACCCAAGCGAGCCGGCGGCCGGCTGCGGAGGAGATAGCGATGAGACTCGGAGACCGACTTCGCGAGGCCGACGGCTTCGGCCAGCCCGTGCCCCGTGCCGACGAGGAGGCGCCGCGCGCCGACCCGTACGCCCGCATCAAGCGCATCGTGTCCACCGCGCTGATGGAGCAGATCGCGGAGCGTCCGAACAGCGCCGACATGACCGAGGCCGAGCTGCTCGCCTTGGCCCATGATTCGCTGGCGCAGATCCTCGATCACGAGGACACGGCGCTCACCGACGACGAGAAGGCCCGCCTGGTCGACGAGATCAGCGCCGACGTCGTCGGCTACGGGCCCATCACCCCGTACCTGCAGGACCCGGACGTCACCGAGGTGATGGCGAACAACACCGACGGGATCTGGGTCGAGCGTCGCGGGGTGCTCGAGGACACCGGGACGTCGTTCGCCAGCGACGAGGCGCTTCGCCGGGTGATCGACCGCATCGTCTCGAACATCGGCCGGCGCATCGACGAGTCGTCACCGATGGTCGACGCCCGGCTGCCCGACGGGTCCCGCGTCAACGCGGTGATCCCCCCGCTGTCGATCGACGGCCCGACGCTCACGGTCCGCAAGTTCTCCACGATGGTTCTCCAGCCCGAGGACTACATCCGCACCGGCGCGGCCACCGACGTGCTCATGGAGTTCCTCTCCACGTGCGTCGAGGGGAAGATGAACGTCCTCATCAGTGGGGGTACGGGCACCGGCAAGACGACGCTCCTCAACGTGTTGTCGAACTTCATCCCGCGGGCCGAGCGCATCGTGACCATCGAGGACGCGGCCGAGCTCAAGCTGAACCAGCGTCACGTCGTGCGCCTCGAGTCCCGGCCGACCAACGTCGAGGGCAGGGGAGAGGTCACGATCCGCGATCTCGTCCGCAACGCACTGCGCATGCGACCCGACCGCATCATCGTGGGCGAGTGCCGCGGCGGCGAGGCGCTCGACATGTTGCAGGCGATGAACACGGGCCACGAGGGCTCGCTCGGCACGCTGCACGCCAACACGCCACGCGATGCGCTCTCCCGCATGGAGACGATGGTGCTGATGGCGGGTCTCGACCTGCCGATGCGGGCCATCCGTGAGCAGATCGCCAGCGCCATCGACCTGGTCGTGCACCTCAGCCGACTGCGCGACGGATCGCGGCGGATCACCGAGATCGTCGAGGTCGTCGGCCTCGAGAACGACATGGTCACCCTCAACACGCTGTTCGACTTCGATTTCAGCGCCGGCATCGATGCCAACGGCCGGTTCCTCGGTGTTCCCGTGTCCACCGGCATCCGTCCCGCGTTCTCCGATCGGCTGGCCGACCAGGGCTTCCAGCTCCCGGCCGGGTTGTTCTCGGAGCACGACGCCGTCTCCGACGCGCTGGCCGCGACCCGAGGCCGGCGGTGATCGGACGTTCGTCGCGCTCGACGCGACGGGTGCTCACCGCTGCGGCGGTGCTGCTCGCGGCACTGGGCCTCGCGCTGCCCGCCGGTGCGCAGGCCGACGGCGGGGTCGAGATCGTCTCCACCGACATCTCGGACTTCCCGATCATCCGGCTGGGCGTCGCGGTGTCCGGCGCCGCGGCCGAGGACGAGCTCGACGTCGGAAACCTCCTGGTCCGAGAGAACGACGAGGCCGTCGACATCGACATCCAGCCGCTTTCGGCCGAGAGCCTGGAGGTCGCGCTGGCGATCGACATCTCGGGCTCGATGGCCGGCGAACCGCTGGCGCAGGCGAAGGTCGCGGCCGTCCAGTTCCTCGACGAGCTCCCGCCCGAGGCCCTCGTCGCCGTCGTCGCCTTCGGCGACGAGGCGAATCTCATCTCACCCGCGACCACCGACCGCGCCGAGAGCCGCTCGGCGATCTCGTCCCTCTCCGACGCCGGGGGTACGGCGCTCTTCGACGGCGTGGCGCTTGCGGCGACGACGGTGCTGGGTTCGGAAGCCGATCGGACCGCCGTCGTGGTGCTGAGCGATGGTGCGGACACGACGTCGAAGGGCTCGCTGGACGACGCCAAGGCTGCGGTCGACGGTGTCGGGACGTTCTTCGCCGTGTCCCTGGAGACCGGCGACGCCGACGAGGCCGCGCTGGTGGCCCTGTCCGTCGCGGCCGGCGGCCGCGTGGTCCCCGCCGTCGAGCCTGCGGCCCTGTCCGCGGCATACGTGGACCTCGGCCAGCGGATCGTCAACCAGTACGCAGTCGAGTTCCGTTCGATCACCGATGCCCCAGCGGCGACCTTCGTGGTCGAGCTCGACGGTACGTCGTTCTCCGACGACATCCGCGTGGCACTGCCCAACCGCCCGTCCAGCACGACCGCTCCGGTCGACGGCGATGAGGCAGCTCCCGGCAGCTCGCCGCTCATCACCGAGGGACGCACCGGTCTGTTCGAGAAGAGCTGGGTGCTGTATGTCGGTGCCGCGCTCATCGTGATGGCGCTGCTGGTCATCGGCTTCGCGGTCGCTCCGGGTCCGACACCCGTCGGTCCTCCGAGACCTCAGCGACGCTCGTTGGCGAGCGACGCTGCGGACCTGAGCAAGACCGAGGCGCCCGGCGAGCGAGTGGTCGCAACGGTGCGCGAGACCAGCACCCGACTGGCCGACCGGCTGGTGAAGGCGTCGAACGCCACCTCGGGCATCGACGGCGCACTCGATCGGGCCGGCATCGTGATGCGTGCCGGCGAGTTCGTCGCCCTCGTCCTCGCCGCGGCCCTGGGTGCGTCGCTCGTCTTCTATCTCCTGGCCGACGTGGGCGGCGCGGTCTTCGGTTTCGTGCTCCCGCTGGCCATTGCTCCGTTGCTGCTCTCGTACCGGGTCGGTCGGCGCAACCGGGAGTTCGCGGACCAGCTCGGTGATGCGATGTTGATGATGGCCGGCTCGCTGCGATCCGGGTTCGGGGTCGCACAGACCATCGACAACGTGGCCCAGGAGATGGAGGCCCCGATGGGCGTCGAGCTCCAACGTGCGCTCCTCGAGATCCGCCTCGGCCGAGAGATCGAGTCCGCGCTCGGCGCCGTGGCCCAGCGGATGGACAACGAGGACTTCGGATGGGTCGTCGACGCCATGCGGATCCATCGCCAGGTCGGTGGTGACCTCGCCCAGATCCTGGACCAGGTCGCCGAGACGATCCGCTCCCGCAATCGGCTCCGTCGTCAGGTCGCAGCGTTGACGGCCGAGGGTCGTCTGTCGGCCCTCGTCCTGGCGGTGCTGCCGCTGGGCGTGACCGCGGTGCTGTACGTCTCGAACCCCGGCTACCTCCGACCGCTGGTCGACGAGACCGCCGGGCGCCTCATGCTGATCGCCTCGCTCGCCATGCTCGGTGCGGGTGCGGTCTGGCTCCGCAAGCTGATCGACATGGAGATCTGACGTGGGTATCGCCGTCTACCTGGGTGCTGCCATGGTCGCCTGCTCGGTGGCGTTCCTGCTGTGGGCCGCGACCGCGGCACGTCCCGTCGACGACGTGCGGGGCAATCTCTCGCGGGGTGATGGTCGCACGAGCCGTCAGCTCGCGTTGGCCGCGTCGGCGAGGATCCGCCTGCTCGATCCCTTGTTCGAAGCCATCGCGACGTCCGGCAAGAACTTCACCGGCGAGGGCGCGGCTCGCTTGACGCGTCGCAAGCTCGAGTTGGCCGGCCTGCAGGAAGAGGGGTGGACCGTCGAGCGGCTGCTGGTGGTCCGGGTGCTGGCACTCGGCGTCGGCGCGCTCATCGCGATCCTCGCGCTCCTCGGCGGTGTCGACCGCCAGTCCCTTCTGATCGCCGGCAGTGCACTCGGCGTGGCGTATCTGGCTCCCACGGCGTGGTTGAACCGACGGGCCGAGCAGCGCCAGAAGCAGATCGAACGGGAGCTCCCCGACGTCATCGACCAGCTCACGGTCAGCGTCGAGGCCGGGCTCGGCTTCGACGCCGCCATGCTCCGCTCGGCCGAGGGACGTCGAGGTCCGATGGCCGACGAGCTCCGCAGGGTGCAGCAGGACCTGGCGCTCGGCGTCCCCCGTGGCGAGGCACTCGAGCGGATGGTCGAACGCACCGAGGTCGCCGATCTCCGTCAGTTCGTGGTCGCGGTTCGCCAGTCCACGCGTCACGGCTTGCCCATCGGCCGCATCCTCCACGTCCAGAGCCAGGAGCTGCGCGAGAAGCGGCGGGCCCGCGTCGAGGAGAAGGCAGGGTCGCTGCCGGTCAAGATCGTGTTCCCACTGGTGTTCTGCATCCTGCCCCCACTGTTCGTCGTGATCCTGGGGCCAGCGATGCTCGACATCAGCGACGCCTTCTGATCCCCGGTCAGGTTTCCGGTCGCGGCGCCGCGGCCGTAGCCTCGGCCGCGTGCAGATCGTCCGTGACACCTCGGCTTGTCCCGACCTGGGCACGGGCGCGGTCGTCACCATCGGCGCGTACGACGGGCTGCACCTCGGCCATCGGGCCGTCATCGACCGGGTGAAGGCGGTCGCGTCCGAACGCGGTCTCGCCTCGGCGGTGGTGACCTTCGACCGTCACCCCGCCTCGGTGGTCCGTCCCGAGTCCGCTCCCAAGCTCCTGTGCGACCTCGACCAGAAGCTGGAGCTGCTCGAGTCGACCGGCATCGACCTGAGCGTCGTCATCACCTTCGACGCCGAGCGCTCCACCGAGACCGCCGAGGACTTCGTCCAGTCGGTGCTCGTCGACTGCCTCCGGGCGCAGGTGATCATCGTCGGCGCCGACTTCCACTTCGGCAAGGGGCGGGGTGGCAACGTCGCGCTGCTCGAGCGACTCGGCCCCGAGTTGGGCTTCGAGGTCCAGGGGATGGCACTGGTCGATGCCGACGGGGCACCGGCCACCGATGGCGGCCGGGTCTCCTCCACGGCGATCCGTCGAGCGCTCGTCGACGGCGATCTCGCCGCGGCGGACGCGATGCTCGGCCGCCACCACGAGGTCCGCGGGCTCGTCGCCCACGGCGACGCCCGGGGTCGTGAGCTGGGCTTCCCGACCGCCAACGTGTCGGTGCCGGGCGCGATCCTCCTGCCGGCCGACGGCATCTACGCCGGCTGGTTCGAGCGGCCCGACGGGTCGGTGCACCCCACGGCCATCTCGCTGGGGCGCCGGCCCACGTTCTACGAGACCGCCGACGTCAGCCTCCTCGAGGCGCACCTGCTCGATTTCACCGGGGACCTCTACGACGAACACGTGGCGGTCCGCTTCGTCGAGCGCCTCCGCGGCGAGGAGAAGTTCGACTCGGTCGAGGCGCTCATCGAGCAGATGCAGCGCGACTGCGAGCGCGCCCGCGCCGTTCTGGCCGCCGATTCCTGACGGTCGACCGATCCGTGCCGGATCTGCCCCGAAGTCCGGTTGTGGCACGCCGCGATGCCATACTCGTTGACATGCGACTCGGGCGAGGCATGAGGTGAGTGCGGCAGAGGACGCGCTCCCGGAGGACGCCGTCGTCATCCCGATCCGGGTCGAGGACCGCTCGCCGTCGACGCAGACCCACCGCGAACGAGCCCGCCGCACGCTCCGGAACCTCCTCCCCGAGGCCGAGATGCCGGTCATCGGGCCCGAGTCCGAGGGCGAGGCCGAGCGTGGGCTCGTGGCCGCCCCCCGACTGGCCCGCCACGTGTTCACCATGGCCGACGG
>JBFJNI010000116.1:0-11319 GCA_041618235.1 Acidimicrobiales bacterium | reverse complement strand
CACGCGCACGACGATGCAACGCCCGAAGACGCCGCCCCGCTCCGTGCCGATCTGGTCTACCCCGCGAGCTTCGCCTCGTGGATCGAGGAGGCCGACGTGTCCCCCTCCCAGCGCAGCGCGGCCGAGGACCTGCTGGTCAGGTCGAACGAGGCGGTCCGTGCCCGCTTCCCCGATGAAGCCTCACTGCAAGCTGCGGGGTACGTCTCGATCGGCGACGGCGCCACCGGTTGGGAGCACTACATCCATGTCGGCCACATCGCCGACGCGAAGATCCTCGACCCCGATGCGATCGAATCGATCGTCCTCCGAGTGAACCCGGACGGCACGAAGGACGTGGCGTCAGCGATGTACCTCCTGCCGTTCGGCACGACCATGGACGACGTTCCCGACATCGCCGGCGACCTCACCATGTGGCACGACCACCAGAACCTGTGCTGGGACGGCGTCCGAGTCGTCGGCACGACGAATGCAACCGGCAGCTGCCAACGCGGCGAGTTCCGCCCGACCCAGCCGATGATGCACGTGTGGATCATCGACCACCCCTGTGGCCCGTTCGCCGGCATCGAGGGTTCGCACGGCGCCGGGTGCGCCGCGCACGGCCACGACTGATCAGGTCGGGAAGTTCCGCTCCAGCCAGCTGACGAGGAGCTCGTTCACGGCATCCGGTCGCTCCTGCGTGACCCAGTGCCCGGCACGCTCGATCATGTGGAGCTCGAGATCCGTGCACCGATCGCGCATGCCCTCCGCGAGGGCCGGCGTGAGCGCCGGGTCGAACTCGGCCGTGAGCATCAGCGTCGGACACGTGAGCGGGGCGACACCCACGTCGGGGTGGTCGGCGCGGTTGCGGTCGACGTTGCGATACCAGTTGACGCCGCCACGGAATCCCGTGCGGGCGTAGACGTCGGCGTAGTGACGGGGTGCTGCTCCGCCGTCGAGCGGCTCGCCCATCGTCGGGAAGTCCTCGGGGCGGAGGAACGGATTCATGTTCAGCTCACCAGTGGCGAACGCCGCCGCCAGGACCTGGTCGAGCGGCACACCGGTGCGCATGATGCGGTCGAAGATCACCTCGACGTCGGGGTCCATCGCTGCTTCGGCCACCCCGTCCTCCTGGAACCAGGCGACGTACTGCCGCTCGACGGAACCATCCACGGCGGCGAGATGGGTCGCCACGCTCGGGAACGGGATGTACGGCGTGCAGATGCCGGCCACGCCCTCCACTCGATCTGGATGGAGGACAGCGGTGCCCCAGGCGACGAAACCGCCCCAGTCGTGACCGACCAGCACCGCACGGTCGATCCCGAGTGCATCGAGCAGCGCGACCAGATCGCCGGCGAGCTCCGTCATCCCGTAGGCCTCGACCGCGTGTGGACGTGAGCTGGCGCCGTAGCCGCGCTGATCGGGAGCGATGGCTCGGTAGCCGGCCGCTGCCAACGCCGGCAGCTGGTGGCGCCAGCCGTACGCCAGGTCGGGGAAGCCGTGGCAGAGCAGGACGGCAGGACCACTCCCCTGCTCGTGGACCGACAGCGAGATGTCGTCGCGACCGGGGAGGTCGATCAGCGTGGGCGTGGGAAGCTCCATGACGAGAGCTTCGCGCATTTCGGACCGATACCTGAGCTTTGCCTCAGATCGCGTGCACGACGCCGAAGCGTGTCAGGAGCTCGCGCGCTCGCTGGCGGTCCGATGCACCGCGCGACCGACCCCCCGACCGCTCGGTGACATCGGCCCGCAAGTCGAGCGCCCGCGCGAGCTGGTATTCGTCGCCGGCCTCCGTGGCGACCATCACGGCCTCCTCGGCGAGCAGGATCGCCCGATCGAGATCTCCCGCGAGAAACGACAGCCGCCCGTCGAGCCGCGGCCGACGAACCGTCAGCTCGGCGTTGTGCTGATCCACGATCGACTCGAGCGCCCGAGCGGCGAGCTCCGCTTCTCCGCGCTCGATCATCACCTCGGCCCACGCCAGGTGGACGTCATCCGCCATCGAACCTTGCGTAGCGGCGTGCAGGCGAGCGGCTGCGGACCGATACCGGTCGAACGCGTCCTCGATCTCGGATCCGGCGGCGTCCGCTGCGGCTCGCATGCCGGCGGCGTATGCGGCCAGGGGGTGCTCGAGCACCTCGAAGACACGTTCGGCCTCCTCGAAGACCGCGACCGCCTCCATTCGACGGTCCTGTTGCTCGAGCCGGAATGCGAGGTTGAGTCGACCAACCGCCGCCTCGGCCGGCAGGCCCAGCTCGTCCAGAGTGGCGATGGCGCGCTCGGCATGCACCATCGCTTCTCTCCCCCGACCTCGCTCGAACAGGAGACCGCCGAGCGCGTTGTCGACATGCGCGAGGTGCCGGCGACGTCCGTGGCGTCGATAGATGTCGGCGGCCCGGCGTCCGAGCTCGAGCGCCTCGGCGTCGCGGAAGGTCGCAGCCTGGACCAACCACGTACACGCATTCGCCGCCAGCAGTTCGTCGCCGGCCGCGTCGGCGTTGCGCAGACCCTCCAGCGCCAACTTCCGGGCCTCCCCGGATTGGGCTTCCTGCATCATCCGCACGGCCGCTTCGCCGAGAAACGACCGAGCAAGAAGTCCGAACTTGAGCTCATCGTCGACATTCGCCGCGAGCGCCATGCGGCGCCCGCGACGGAAGTGCCGAACAGCCGAGACGTGCTCGCTGCGCTCTCGGGCGAGCTGGCCCCGGTTGATGGCGACTCTGGCCACCTCTACGTCGCTGCTCACCAGCCGCGCGGCCCTTCGCAGCGCCTGGTCCGCGAGGTCGTGCTGACCGGCGATCATCGCGGAGTGACCGAGCATCCGGTACGCCTCAGCACGAGCTTCGGGCGTGATGGTGACGCGCCGGGAGACAGCGAGCGCCCTCCGGAAGAACACTGTCGCTTGGGCGAACGCCGCCCGAGCTGCCGACCGTCCGCCCGCCTCCAGCGAGTAGGTCCAGGCCCGCTGGTGCTGCGCCGCGATCGAGCAATGTCGAGACAGGTCCTCCGCTCGGGTGCTCGGGTCGGCGAGCTGCGACACGAGCAGGTCAGCGGCCCGACCGTGGAGATCCCTGCGACGGCGATACGACAGCCCGCCGTAGGCCGCGTCGACGAGGAGTGCCTGACGGAACCGGATCGTGTCTCGCTCCCGATCGAAGAGCACGAGTTCGTCGAGGCGCTCGAGGGCCGAGACGAGTTCGGACCGGTCGACTTCCACGAACGATGCGACCTCGCCGATCTCGGACTCGCTGCCGAGGACTGCGAGCTGCCTGACCAAGGCTCGATCCGACGGGGGAAGACGATCGATGCGTTCCGCCAGCAGGGCTTCCAGCGTCCCGGGAAGTGCATCATCGTCCTCGGCGTCCTCCGTGCGGCCGCCGCCGAGTACGGCGTGGACCAACTCCACCACGAAGAGCGGATTCCCTCCTGCCCTTCGAGCGAGTGCGTTCGCCACCGGAGGCAGCAGCCGGTGGGCAGACTCGATGAGGGCGAGTTCCGTCGCATGGAACTCATCGAGCGGTTCGATCGTCGTCGCCACACCACCCAGCGTCGGCGTCGACTCCCGAGAGGTCACCGCGACGAGATACGGGCGGTCCGATGCTCTCGCGGACATCGCACGCACGAGGTCCGCCGTCCCGTCGTCGATCCACTGCGCGTTCTCGACCACCAGCACCAGGCCGTGCGGAAACGAGAGTCGGAGCAACGAATCCACCGCGCCCGCGAGGTCGATCCGGAAGGCCGTCGGGTCGACCTCGCCGGTCGGGGGTCGAAGACCGATGGCGACCTCGATGACATCGAGTTGATCGCCGAGCAGTGCTCCGACCGTCCGCCGCAACTGCGCGCGCGCCTCCTCCTCAGGAGCGTTCACCGGGATGTCGAAGGCGGAAAGCATCGCGGCGCGCACCGGCCGGTACGCGACGTCCGAGGTCGCCTTCTGGCATCGCAGGACGACGGGCGAGGCGTCGGGACGCAGGTCGAGGAACGCCCGGAGGATCTCGGTCTTCCCGACACCTGCCGCTCCGACGAGTTCGACCGCGCTTCCGTTCCCCACCCTGGCACGATCGAACCGGCGCACGAGGTCGGCCAGCTCGGCCGCCCTCCCGACGAAGGTCGCCGGCGGGCGCACGTCCTCCATGGAGGCATCGGCGAATTGTGCCGGGCCCACGACAGAGGCCACGAGCGGCTCGGCCTTCCCCTTGACGGCGAATGGCGGTACCGACTCGAGCCCGAAGCGCAACGTCGCCGCTGCCAGCAGCTCATCGGTGGCGAGCACCTGGTGCGTCCCCGCCCGGGACATCACTCGGGCTGCGGTGTTCACCACGTCGCCCATCACGGTGAACGTGCGTCGGAAGGATGGACCGACCTCGCCGGCGAAGAGGGGGCCGCCGTGCACCCCGATGCGCACCGGGACCTCCGTGTGCGCCTCGACGAATTCTCGCATCGCGAGGAGCATGCGGTCGACGTCGTCCTCATGGGTCGCCGGCACGCCAGCGGTGACGATGAGCTTGCCGCCGTTGTCGTCGACATCCGAGGCGAGGAGGCAGAGCTGGCGGCGGTCCACTGCGACCTGCAACGCGGCGACGAGCTCGTCCAACGCATCGGCCATCCGATCGTGACCGACGTCGACGAGGATCTGGTCGGTGTCCTCGAAGTGGACGAAGCCCACCACGGCTCGCCGGTGCTCGAAACGATCGCGTCCGTCGTCGACGAGGTGGCGACGCAGGGCGGTCGACACGGCGCGCCAGTAGGTCTGCGACGGCTCCGGAGCGACCGGCTTGCCCGACTCACGAGCCTCCGGGCGCCCCAGCAGCGTGAAGCCTGATCCGAGGCCCTCTCCCACCAGATCGGGCGTCAACGCCGCAGCAGCCTCCGGCGAGAGCAGGATCCGTCCCGCGCCGGCGTCGCCTTCGGTTCGCACGACCGCACTTGCCGCAGGGCCGATGACGAGGAGCTCGCGGTGCGAGTGCCCGACGAGGAACAGATCGACCGACCCGACGTGCACCCCGACCGACATGTCGAGCTCCACCGCTCCCGCCGAGGTCTTGATCGCTCCGAGGCGGTGCAATGCGTCGCGCATGTCGTACGCCGCCGCCGCCGCTCGAATCGCCGCGTCATCTCCATCGAACAACAGCAGCAGGGCGTCGCCGCCGAACTTCAAGAGACTCCCGCCCAGCGCGTACGCGTGACCCAGAAGGTTCGAGAAGGCCCCGTCGATGATCTCGGTGACCCGCTCGGCACCTTCACGACCCAGAACTGCCAATCGTTCCGACATCGCCGTGAACCCGGAGATGTCGACGAAGACGAGCGCGCCGTCCACCGTCCGCCACCGTCGGTGCGGCTCGTGCAGGAGCCACTCGGCCGTGACGCGGGGGACGAAGGGGCCGGCGTGCGCCGAACCCGGCGCGCGGTCAGGTGAAGGCAAAGGCGATCGCCCTGATCGACGCATCGTCGAACACGAACACGAAGGATCGACACGAGTTCTTGTCGCTCGACCTCGTCTGCCACCCGAACCGGTAGCGGTTGCCGTCGTGCGACAGCCCGGTGGCCGAGCTCCCATCGCCATTCGCGGGCACGGAACTGGTCCACGAGCACGGGTACCCGACGGAGCCGGCCGCCCAGATCACATCGAGGTCCGAGATCTTGACGCCGTTCGCGTCGGTGAACCGCCAGAGCATCGGAGCGACCTTGCCCGCCCTGAACGCGTTCGCCTTCGGAAGGTTCGTCAGCGGTGGCAAGAAGCCCTCGAACACGTACTGAGCGGCGTAGAGACGAAGCGTTCGCCGTTGATTGCCGGCCGCGTCGGATCCTTCCACCGCGAGGACGTAGATGCCTGGCTGATCGGTCGGTAGCGGCTCACCAGCCTGGATGGTGACCCTGACGCCGTCCGGTCTCCGTACCGTCGCGGTGCACGAGGCCACCCCGGACACCGCGTCGGTGCAGCCGATCGCGCTGGTGACCACCTCGTTGAGCAGGAAGCGGCCGACGAACCGATCGTCGAACGCGTGGATCGTCGGGGCGGAACGGTCGACCTTGACCACGAACGTCCCCCGCGAGCCGTCGGCGGCGGCCACCGAGATGAGGTGGTAGCCCTCGGAGAGGTCCCGCAGCTGCGGGTCGTCACCGGTCACGAGGAAGGGCTCGCCCTTGCCGACGCGTGCGGTCAGCGCGACGTCGGAGTTCAGCGTCACGTCGGCTCGGTGCCACCATCCGGTGGCGAGCCCGTCGGGGTTGGAGGGCGCCGGCTCGCCCGACACGCTGATCGACACCGGCCCGAAGGGACCCGGGTCGAGGGGCACGGCCGGAGTGAGACGGGCCTTGTTCGTGAGCCAGGTCACCTGGTTCGCGGTGTCTCGGACCTGGAAGACCGTCTCGACGCTCTCGCTCGACACGGCGGCTCCTCCCGTCCACAGACCGGAGGCCTCCGGTGCCAGGGCGATCGACACCCAGTCGGAGGCTGCGGTCCCGGACTGGATCTCTCGATAGAGCACCGACACCTCGACGACCCCGACATCGTCGACCACCTCGGCGGCGAAGGTGGTGCTGCCGTCATCGGTGAGCGCGCGACCTTCCAGGAGCTGCGGCGGCGAGTCGCCCGCCGTCGCTTCGTTCGGCACGACGTACGCCCGACCACGGATCCTGTCGAACACGGACATCGAACCGACGGTGTCCCCTCCCGAATCGACGCCGACCGACCGGAACAGGCCGGTTGCCAGTCGCAGCACGTTGGCCTGGGCCGCCCAGAGGTTGGCGGGGAACTGGACATCGATCGGGCTCGACTCGACCCGGCTCCTGGCGGTGCCCCCGGTCGCGACGACGACGTCCAGGACCGGGTCGAAGAACGCTCCCGTCGCATCCCCCGGGGCCTCGAACGAATGGGCGTCGTCGATCATGAAGCCGACGACCTGTGAGCCGATCGGCCCGACCGAGAGCGTCGTTGCCGGAACGACCGGTTGTCCGGGCGCCGAGAGGAAGCCTGCGGCACCGCCACTGGACGGATTGGCGTAGTAGTCGCCGTCGGGGGTGGCGATCCGGTCGGGCGTCAGCGTGAGATCCACGGCCGCCACTGCGGGAGCCGACCCGACGAGCGGGGTGGCGGGCGCAGGGTCGACGGAGTCGGCGTAGCGCAGGTGTGGCATGCCGAAGTGCGTCAGCTCCTGCACCACCTTGAGGTCGAACGCGTCGAGTGAGCCCTGCTCGGCCAGGTAGTTCCGCTTGGCCATCCGCACCGCAGTTCCCTGGTCGTAGGTGCCGAGCACGTCGGCGTACCTGGCGAGGAGTTGCTCGGTGTAGCCGAGGGTGGACCGGGATCCGATGCCGTACCCGGTGTTACCGGTCAGGCTGGCGGCGCCCGCCGCGCCGCCAGCCTGAACGAATTCGGCCGGGACACCGGCGCGAACCAAGGAATCGGTGAGCGGCAGGAGCAGATGACATCCGGCCAGGAACATGACAGTCCCGTCGCGCATCCCGGAGTCGGCCAGGTCGGCACTGGTGAAGACGTCCGTGCCGCTGGTGGACCTCGTCTCCGTGCGGATGGGATCGCTGTGGCCGTTCACCGAGACCACGTCGGCCCCCGCGATGGCCGCACCGAGGCGGCCGGGGCCGTCGGCTCCCCATTCCGCTTCGGTCACGAGCGTCGTCACGGCGTGCCGGGACTGCAATCGGTCGGCGAGCGCCCGCGCGGTGTCGTCGAGGAAGTCGACCGACGACGTGGACAGTGCCGTCGTCGGGGCCAGCTTCCCGCGGAAGCGGTCGAACTGGTCGAGGAGACCGACGATCTCGCGCTCGGTCTCGACGAGCCGGCCCAGCGCGATGTCGGTGACGTAGAGGTGCTGGAACCCCACGATGGGGGTTGGCGCGAAGTCGCCGTAGGCATCGTCGACCAGGACCCGGTTGGCGGCCGCCGCCGCGGTGATGCTGTCGGCGGCACCGGTCTTCGTGATCGCTCCGACCTCGGCGGCGAACGAACGCTCGGACAGGATGCTGGTGAGGTCGGCGACCCGCGCCATGGGCAGGACGTCGTCGCCGCCGAGCAACACGAGATGCGTGAGCGACGGACCACGCAGCCCGTCGACCACCACGTTGATGGCGCGGACCACGTCGTTGGCCAGCTCAGGATCAGCCGGACTCGCATCCCACGCGGCGTAGGCGGCGGCAACGCTCGGGTCGCGGTCGACCGCCAGCGTGGCGGTCGAGCCGAGAAGGCCGATCAGCGAGGGCCGCTGCACGGTGCTCAGCAGGTCGACCGACCCGTCATCGGCCAGGCGAGAGGGCGCGGTCAGCAACAGTGTCTTCGCTTGCGCCGGGTCGCCGGCCACCACGACGTTGCCGGACGCAGCCGCGATCGGGGCGGCGACCGCCGGCCGCGCTTGCTGGGGTGGGATCGCGACGGGCGGGGTGACCGTGACGCGGACGCTGTACGCCTCGTCGCTGAACAACCCGTCGTACGGGACGACCGCCACCGTGTACGAGCCGCTGCCGCCGGCTGGCGCGATCGCCACGAGGCGCTCGTCGTCTGCGTTGCGCTGTTGCGAGATGCCGAGCACAGGCAGATCGTCGATGATCGAACGCTCCCGCAGGATCGCGTCGCCCTCGACCGCCCCCGAGCCCCGCTCGAAGCGATCGTCGGGTGTCACGGTGAGGGTGAGCGGCGTGGTCGCCTCGGCCGGTCGGAGCGGAGGCACGCCGGTCTGGTCAGCGGGCCCATAGAGCACGAGGTCGCCGTCACCGGACTGCTGGTGGGCGAGCTCGACCAGGATCTCGCTCCCGGCCGGCACGTCGTCGACGGAGAACTGGTACAGATCGACGTCGCGACCGCTGGACAGGTGCCCGATGGCCATGGATCCGCCGGCCGCCCCGAGCACGCTGGGCTCGATGGCCGAGGCCGTCGCCAGGGTGTCGTTGCCACCGTCGAAGCGCTCGGCATCGACCACCCGGACGGGCGCACCCGGCGACTGCGAGGTGATGCCCTCGCCGGCGCCCACGATGCCGACCTCGTCGATGGTGAACACCCCGGTGCTCAACCCCGGTCGGGCCAGGAAGTGCAGCGTGAGCGACTGCCCGGGTGCCACGCGTGGTGGGATCGGCCAGGTGAGGGTCCGCTGGTCGTCTTCGACCGTGGCCTCGACCTCGTAGCTCTTGCCGCCGGTCTGCAGCACCGCCGACCGCGGGACGTAGGCGAACGAGCGTGGAAGGGTCGCCGAGATCCGGGCCGCTCGGGGCAGCACCGTGTCGCCGTTGTCGAAGTGGATGTCGAACGGCACCACACTGCTCACGGCGGGATCGCCGTAGTACTTGACGAGCAGGTCCTCGAGCGACGTCGCGCCGAACGGGAGCTTGGCGGCCGGCATCAACCCGTAGAGCAGACGGGACATGGTGATTCCGTCGGCGGCAGGCGCGAGATCGCCCACCTGGGCGGCCGGGAGGAGGGCACCGTCGAGCTGTGCCCCGTGCACCGTGGCCGTGGCGCAGGTCGTTCTCGTGCAGTCGGCGACGAGGTCGACGTCGGCGACGTCGGCCAGGCGGATCGAGCCGAGATCCGACTCGTAGAGCGGCATCTGGTCGAGGAACAGCTGATTGGCCGGCACGCGCTCGCCACCGAGATCACCGATGGTGACGGGCGCGAGGTTGAGGGCCCCGAGTGGCACGCCCGAGAGCTGGAGCTCGAACGGCGACGCCGTGCGACCATCGTCCTCGGTGCCCGGCCGGCCGAGGCCGGCGCCGCAGTCGGGGCGACCGGCCGCTTCCAGCTGGGCACACCAGTCGTCGCTGCGACCCAGCTCGGCCAGCGTGCGGTCGCCGATGAGGAGCGCATCGATCCCGATGGCCCCGAAGATCGAAGCCCCCAGATCCACCGCGGCGGTCGGGATGCGTCGGAATCTCTCCCTCGACTCGGTATCGCGGAGCACGTCGGCGAGGCTGATGGACTGGAGCGGCAGGCCGTGGAGGTCTGGACTGCCGGTGAGCACCGCCCAGCCGGGCACGTCGTAGTCAGGCGTGGCATGTGCCTCGCCCGGGACGTCGGCATCGTCCCACCGCCACGGCGAACGGAGCGGAAGCCGATCCAGTGTGACCTGCTCGAGCACGGCGGCGGACGTGGGACTGATCCCTTCGATGTCTCCGAGCGGGACCTTGAACCCGATCCCCTCGATGTCCCCGAGCGGGACCTTGAACCCGATCCCCTCGATGTCCCCGAGCGGGACCTTGAAACCGATCCCCTCGATGTCCCCCAACGGAACCTTGAACCCGATCCCCTCGATGTCCCCCAACGGAACCTTGAACCCGATCCCCTCGATGTCCCCCAACGGAACCTTGAACCCCGTCCCCTCCGTGTCGTTGGCGCGGGGTGAGTCGACCTGGACCGGGATGGCGGCGAGCGGGATGGAGCGCGGGCTCGCGGGCACGCCGGCCGTGAGGTTCTCGGGATCGGTGGTCACGTAGATCTGGCCGCGGATCTCGGTGCCCTCGCCGGCGAGCGCGACGGCGAACGCCGGATCGAAGCCGTCGTGGTCGACGCGCAGCGTCGCGGCTCGCGGGCCGATCTGGGACGGGGTGAAGGCGACATCGACGTCACACGACGCACCAGCGTCGAGGGTCGAGCAGTCGTGCGAGACGACCTCGAAGTCGACCGAATCGAGGTCGACGGACGAGACCGTCGCCGAGCCGGGGCCGGCGTTGGTGACGGTCACCGCAAGGGTCTCGGTCTCGCTGAAGACCTCGACCGGCCCGAAGGCGTCGATGAAGTCGAGCGACAGCGGCGACGCCGTCACCCGAGGTGCCTGCGCGACGAGGCCGTGGGCCCGGCCGACGCCGGTTGCCACCACGGTCCCGCTGGAGTCCCGCCTCGTGGGCGTGGTGGTCCAGAAGGTGCCCGGGCCGCCGACCGCCTCGGCCTCGCCCCATTCGTAGACCGAGACCACCGCAGCGGTCTCGCTGCCGGTCTCGTCGACCGTGGCGAGGACGTGGCGACCTGATTCGACGACGTCGGTGGCCGGTCCCGGCAAGGCGATGCCGACCGGGGAGGCCGATCCGTTGCCCAGCCGAGCCACCCGGCCATCGTCGAACCGGAGCGTGGTCGTCGTGGCCCCGCCGTCGGCCTGTACGACACCCGTGATGGGCAGGCCGTCGGCGTCGATGGTGGCGGCCACCGGCTGAGCTCCGCCCGCCGTCCGGCCGAGCTGGCGGGCGTCGTTCGCGCCCCAGGTCCAGACGCGCCCCTTCGCGTCGACGGCGATGCTGTGCGAGGCGCCGGCGGCGATGTCGACCACCTCGACCGACGGGTCCGGGAACGTCACCTGCACGGGCTCGGTCACCAGCGGGCGGAAGCCGACGCCGGCCAGGGGCGTG
>JBFJNI010000115.1:0-11587 GCA_041618235.1 Acidimicrobiales bacterium | reverse complement strand
TGCCGAGGACGAGGGCGACCGGGCGATCGACGTGGTCGCCACGGCCGCTGGGGTGGTCGCCCACCTCGAGATGGCGCACGTCCACACCGCCAACGACCACGGATCGGGGTGCTCCTTCGCCGCGGTGACGGCGGGCCGCCTTGCGCTCGGGGCATCTCCGCTCGAGGCCGTTCGTGATGCCAAGGCGTTCGTCCACGACGGTCTGGTGTCGGCAGCCGGCTGGCGCCTCGGTTCCGGTCACGGCCCCATCGATGCCATTGCCCGAATCGCCGGATTCTCGTGGCATTTCGGGGTGGACTAGTCCGAACGATCCATTTCCGGAGCCAGCACTCGCAGCAGTTGCAGAAGTGCCGATCAGGAAGACATGAAGTCAACGGGCACCTCTCTCGGGCTGGACACGGGCCTGCTCACGGCCATGCTCGAGGCCGACCGCGACGTGGTCGTGGTCTCCGACACCGCCGGCCGGGTCCACTGGGTGAGCCCATCCGTCGAAGACCAGCTCGGGTGGCATCCCGAGCAGTTCGTGTTCGTGGGAACCCATCTCGTGCACCCGAGCGACCAGTCGATCATCGAGGCATCCCTCGCCGTCTCTGCCACCACGCCGGGCCACCACCACCTCGGCGAGGTCCGCCACCTGCGGGCCGACGGGGACTGGGTCCGCGTCGAGATGACCATGCTCAACCTGGTCGCCGAGCACGGCGTGATGGTCAGCCGCTTCCGTGACCTGTCCGAGCGCGGCCGCCAGCACAACGACGCGCCCGTCGCGGTCGACGAGCTGACCGGTCTCCCGACCCGTGGTGTGGTCGTCGCCGAGCTCGACCACCGCCTGCACGATCGCGACAACGTCGCCGTGCTCTTCCTCGACCTCGACGGGTTCAAGGGTGTCAACGACCGCTACGGCCACGCCGCCGGCGACGAGATCCTCAAGCAGGTCACGACCCGCCTCTCGGCCCGTCTCCGAGCCACCGAGGTCCTGAGCCGCTGGGGTGGCGACGAGTTCGTCGTCCTGGTCGAGGTCCCCGGCCCGGCGCTCGCCGCCACGGTCGCGGCCCGGCTCCGAGGCGCCATCGTCGACGAACCGTTCGAGGTCGGCGGGTGCGCGGTGCCGTTGGGCCTGAGCATCGGTCTGGCCCTGGGCCACGAGGGCGACGACCCTGAACAGCTCATCGCCCGTGCCGACGAGGCCATGTACCGGGCCAAGCGCAATGGGGGCGGCGTGCAGGCCGAGATCCGCTCGGTCTCGGCCGCCTAGCAACCGGGCGTTCCGGGAGCGCACGCTCGGGGCGCTAGACCGGCAGGCATGGCAATCGTCGTCATCACCGGCTGCTCGAGCGGCTTCGGCTTGCTCAGCGCGGTCGAGTTCGCCCGCGATGGCCACCGGGTCTTCGCCACCATGCGCGACCCCGACCGGTCCGGCCCGCTGGAGGCCGCCGTCGCCGACGCCGGCGGGGAGGTCGACGTCGTCGCCCTCGACGTGTGCGATGCCGCATCGGTCCAGCGAGCGGTCGACGAGATCGTGGGGCTGGCCGGCGGCATCGACGTCGTCGTGAACAACGCCGGCATCGAGGTCCGAGGGCCGGTCGAACACGTCAGCGACGGCGAGGTGCGAGCACAGTTCGAGACCAACGTCTTCGGGTTGCTCCACGTGGTCCGGGCCACGGTGCCCCACCTCGAGGCCTCCGACGACGGCGTCCTCGTCAACGTCTCGTCGATCGCGGGCGTCATCGCCCGCCCGTTCGCCGGCGTCTACGCCGCGTCCAAGCACGCGGTCGAGGCGCTGTCGGAGTCACTGCACTTCGAGCTCGGGCTCAAGGGCATCCGGGTGCATGTGATCGAGCCGGGGCAGTTCGCCACCGGCCTGGCGGCCAACACCGTGACGGCCGCCGCGTTCGACCCGTCGGCGGCGCCGTACGGACCGGTCGCCGAGGGCCTCGAGGAGCGGGTGCACGGGCTGGTGCCCGGTGGCGAGCGGGCCGACCCCGCCACCGTCGCCCACGCCATCGTCGCGGCCGCCGGCGACCCGTCGTCGCCCCTGCGCATCCCCGTCGGTGGTGATGCCGAGCTGATCCTCGCCGCCCGCACGGGGCAGAGCTTCGAGGACTACGAGGTCACGATGCGGACCTTCCTCGACTACTGGGAGGGCTACCGGCGCCCCCGCCCCTGAGCGGCCGGCTTCTTGGGCGCCGCCTTCTTCCGGCTCGCCGTCTTCTTGGCCGCCTTCTTGGCCGGCTTCTTGACCGCCTTCTTCGTCGGCTTCCTCGCGGGCTTCTCGGTGGGTTTGCGGGCCGCCGTCTTCTTGGCCGGCTTCTTCTTGGTGGGTCGCTTCCTCGCCGGGGGCTTCGCGGGGACACGGCCGAGGCGCAGCGCCAGCACCGTCGTCAGTGCGGCCAGCACGCCGGCGCCGCCCAGGAGCACCGGCGGACCCACCGGCGTGGCGTCGGGGAAGGCGAGCAGCACCAGCAGCGCACCGATGAGGACGCCGCCGCCCACCACCACGAGCAGCTGCGCCATCGAGCGCACCGCGCCCGGCCCGTCTCCCGGACGTCGGCTTCCCCGTCGAGTGGCCCTTGCCATGGGTCGACCGTGGCACAGCCGGGGGCGGCGGACGGGGATCCGTCGGTAGCCTGGGGATCGTGACTGCCACGATCAAGGCCAACGATCTCTGCTTCTGCGGCAGCGGACGCAAGTTCAAGCGCTGCCACAAGGACAGCTTCGATCCGATCCGTCCCGGCCACATCACCGACCTGCGGCCCGTGCCCGACCACATCGAGCTCCCCACCTACGTCACCACCGGCGAGGTGGTCCGTTGGGACGAGCCCGTGGTCAAGAGCCCCGACGTCATCGAGCGCATGCGGCGCACCGCGGCCGACGCCGCGAAGGTCCTCGCCCTCACCGGCGCCGCCGCCGAACCCGGCGTCACCACCGACGAGCTCGACCGCATCTGTCACGAGGCCACCATCGAGCTCGGCGCGTATCCCAGCCCGCTCGGCTACGGCGGCCCCGAGAACCCCTTCCCGAAGTCGATCTGCGCGTCGCTCAACGAGGTCATCTGCCACGGCATCCCCGACGACCGCGAGCTGCGCGACGGCGACATCCTCAACCTCGACGTCACCATCTTCCGTGAGGGCGTCCACGGTGACACCAACCGCACGTTCCTCATCGGCGACGTCGACCCCACCTCGCGCCGTTTGGTCGACGTCACCTACGAGTGCCTCCTCCACGCCATCGACACCGTGAAGCCCGGTGCGCCCCTCAACGTCATCGGCCGGGCCATCCAGAGCCACGCTGAGTCCAACGGCTTCGGCGTGGTGCGGGCCTTCGTCGGCCACGGCATCGGCGAGCAGTTCCACACCGACATCCACATCCCGCACTACTACGAGCCCCGCCTCACCACGGTCATGGAACCGGGCATGACGTTCACCATCGAGCCGATGATCACCGTCGGCGCCCACGAGCACCAGATGTGGGACGACGGCTGGACGGCGGTCACCATCGATCGCAAGCGCACCGCCCAGTTCGAGCACACCATCCTCGTCACCGACGACGGCGCCGAGGTCCTCACCGAGTGGCCCGAGAACCGCTGAGCGAGAAACTGGCGACAACTGGCCTTCCAGGGGTCCGTGGGATGTCGCCAGATCGGGCGGGGGTCAGCTGAGCGAGCAGAACTCGTCGATGCGACCTCGGACGACGTCGAGGCTGGTCGTCCAGAAGCCCTCGTCGCGCACGTCGATGTCGAAGCGGGCCGCGAGTTCGGCAGCGTTGCCCAGACCGGTGGACGACAACAGGTCGTCGTAGCCGTGACGGAAGCGCTCGGGGTCCTCCTGGAACCGGGCGTAGAGCCCGAGACCGAACAGCAGCCCGAAGGCATAGGGCCAGTTGTAGAAGAGCGACCCGTAGTAGTGGGGCTTGGCCGCCCACATCCACGAATGGCGCTTGTCGGGGTGCAGGCCGTCGCCGTAGGTGGCCTCCTGGGCCTCGGCCATGAGGTCGCACAGCTCGTCGGACGACAGGGTGGCCTTGGCGCGCCGATCGAACACCGCGGATTCGAACAGGAAGCGGCTGTGGATGTCGACGATGACCTGGGTGGCGCCCTGGAGGTCGACCTCGAGGATGGCGAGGCGCTCGGCGTCGTCACGAGCGGTGGCGATGCCGTGGCCGACCATGATCGTCTCGCAGAAGATCGACGCCGTCTCGGCCAGGCTCGACGGCGTACCTCGCTGCATCGGCGTACGGCCGATCATCGTGGAGTTGTGATAGGCGTGCCCCAGCTCGTGGGCCAGGGTCATGATGGCGTCGACGCTGCCGCTGAAGTTCAGGAGCACCCGGCTGTCGCCGTCGCCCATCGGCATGCAGAACGCACCGCCGCGCTTCCCGGCCCGGGGTTCGACGTCGATCCATGCGTTGTCGAACGCCTTGTGGGCGAGTGCCTGCAGCTGGGGTGAGTACGACGCGAACGCTTCGTCGACCGCCGCCTTGGCCTCGTCCCAGCTGCGGGGACGCGTGTCGCCCATGGGCGCGAACAGGTCCCAGAACGCGAGCTGGTCGTCGCCGAGCATGCGGGCCTTGGCCTGCAGGTAGCGACGGAAGTCGGGGAACGACGCCACCATGGCCGACTGCATGGCGTCGAGCGTGGTCCGGTCGACCGACTGGCCGTACAGCTGCGCGTCGAGCACCGACGGCCAACCCCGTCGCTCGATCAGCGCGAGCTGCTCGCCCTTGATGGCGTTCAGCGATGCGGCGACGGGGATCTTGTTGGCCTCCCATGCGGAGAGCTCGGCGTCGTATGCCGCCTTGCGCACCGCACGGTCGTCATCGGTGGCCAAGCCCCGGACGGCGAAGATCGGGAGCTCCTCAGCTCCCGTCGGCAGATCAACGGTGGTGGTGATGGCGGATGTGACGTCGGAGTAGAGGCGGGCCCATGCCGACGAGCCCGTGAGCGACAGCTCGGAGGCCAGCGACTCCTCGGCCTCGGACATCTGGCGCTCGGCACGCAGCGCCGCCTTGCGCACCGGCCAGGCGTGGTCGGCGGCCTGGTCGGAGCGGGCGACGAGGTCGTCGACGCCCAGCGCCGCGCACCAGGCGTCGAAGCGGCTCCCGAGGGTGGCGAGCGGCACCTCGAGGCGCTCGATGCGACTCATCGCCGCCTGGGCGACGGCGTTCGAGGCGTCGGTGCTGAGATAGGCGTGGACGAACGTCTCGAGCCGCTGCAGTTGCTCGCGGACCTCGTTGGTGGTCGCCACGACCTCGTCGAAGGCCGCCACGGCGGCATCGTCGAGCGTGTGCTCTCCGCCGCGGACGTCGTGCTGGTCGTAGAGCGCGACGAGGCGGCCGACGTCAGCGCCGGCCTGCTCTTCGGCGGCCGTGAACTCACGACTGTCGAGCGAGGGGAAGTAGCCGGTGACGTCCCAACGGGGCAGCTCCGCAGTGCTCATCGTTCAGGCCGTCCGTTCCATGAGGTCGACGACGACCTGCGCCAACTCGGGCCCGACGTCTTCCTGCAGGAAGTGGTGGCCGCCGGTCAGCGTCGTGTGGGGCTGGCCCTCTGCACCCTTGATGCGGCGCTGGAGTGGGACGTCGTTGCCGCCGGTGACCGGGTCGCCGTCGGAGAAGGCGGTGACGAACGGCCGGTCGAAGGCGGCGAGCCCCTTCCACGCCTGGACGTTGGCGAGCCCGCCCGGATCGTCGGGGCTGGTCGGCACCAAGGTCGGGAAGATCCGAGCGCCGGCCACGTAGGACTGGTCGGGGAACGGAGCGTCGTAGGCGGCGACCTCGGCATCGGAGAGGGTGCGGGTGGTGGCGCCCTGGAGGATCATCCCGGTGGGGAACTCCTCGACGGTCTGACTGAAGCGCTGCCAGTTGAGGAAGGCCTCGGACGGCTCGCCCGTGCCGTCGGGCAGGAAGGTGTTGGCCGCCACCACGCCGGCGAAGCGCTCGGGCTGAGTACCGACGAGGTGCAGACCGATGAGGCCGCCCCAGTCCTGGCACACGAGCGTGATGTCGTGGAGGTCGACCTCGTCGAGGAACGACGCGATCCACGCGACGTGGCGGGCATAGGTGTAGTCGTCGGTGCTGGTCGGCTTGTCGGAGCGGCCGAAGCCGATGAGGTCCGGGGCGATCACCCGGTGCCCTGCGGCCACGACGGGCGGGATCATGAAGCGGTAGAGGAACGACCAGCTGGGCTCGCCGTGCATCATCAGGACGACGCGACCGTCGCTCGGCCCCTCGTCGATGTACGCCAGGCGCACCGGGCCGCTGCCGTCGCCGGCGTCGACCTCGACGTACTTCGGCTCGAACGGGAAGTCGGGGAGATCGGTGAAGCGGTCGTCAGGTGTGCGCAGCGTTTCCATGGCCGGAAACCTAGGCCGCACTCAGGGGGTGGCGGGCCGCGTCGCAGCGAGCGCCGGCGCGAGGTCGCCGGCGCCGACGATGTGCACTTCGGTGAGCCCGAGCCAGTCGGCCATCGCCCGCAGCTCGCCGTGCAGTCGCTCGGCCACCGCGAACTCGTCGAAGCCACGCTGCTCGAGATCGGGCTCGGTGTGCGCAGCCTGGACCAGGAGGCGGCTGCCCTTCCGGTCGGCCTTGAGGTCGACACGACCCACGTAGGTGTCGCCCAGCAGGAACGGGAGCACGTAGTAGCCGTGGATTCGCTTGGGCTTCGGCGTGTAGATCTCGATCGTGTAGGCGAAGTCGTGGAGGCGTTCGATGCGACTGCGCTCCCACATCGCCGAGTCGAACGGGCTCACCAGCGCGCAGGCATCGACCGTGCGGGGGGTGGTGATCGTCGGGTCGAGGTACGCCGGGTCCCGCCAACCCTCGACCTGCACCTTCTCGACCGCGCCCTCGGCCACCAGCTCGTCGAGCCGTGCCTTCGACTCGGCGACCTTGAGCCGCCAGACGTCGGCGAGGTCCTTGGCCGTGCCGATGCCGTGCATGCGCACCGCGTGGTGCAGCAAATGACGCTTGGCGGTCTCCTCGACGGGTGTCGGTTGCGCCCGGATCGCTGGGGGGACCGCGTCGTCGGGGTGGCAGTAGACCCGCTCGAAGTTGCCCCGCCGGACGGCGCCGATGCGGCCGGTCCAGAAGAGGTACTCGAGCGCGGTCTTGGTGTGGCTCCAGTCCCACCACGGCCCCTTCGGACGGTCTCGCTCGGCCTCGAGCTCGCCGGCGCTGAGGGGACCGTTGTCGTGGATCTCGCGCTCGAGCGCGTCGATCAGGTCGGGGCGAGTGTTGGCCACCGAGTTGGGCTTGTTCCAGTGGTGGGGGTTCGCCATGCGCCACCGCAGGAAGGGCTCGAACCGTACGTCGACCAGCGATGCCACGTGCCCCCAGTACTCGAACAGCTCGCGGTCGCGGTAGGCGAGACCGTCGAGCAGCGCCGGGTCGTACGGGCCGAGCCGGGCGAAGAGCGTCAGGTACTGGGTTCGGGCGAGCACGTTGACCGAGTCGAGCTGGATCAGTCCGAGCTGGTCGACGACCTTGCGAAGATGGCGCTTGGTCACCTTGCCGGTCGGCCGAGGCCGGTCGAGTCCCTGGGCTCTGATGGCGATGCGCCGAGCCTGGGCGAGCGAGAGCTGGTCGGCGGCCATGACGTCCGAGCCTGTCATCTCCACGTCGGCCACGTCCGGCGTGCGAACATGTCGCCATGATCCGGGTACGGCGTGAACGACCGGTGCTGTGGGTGGCGGTGGCACTGGCCCTCGTGGGGGCAGGAGCCTGCAGCGACGACGGCAAGGAGGAGCGGGCCATTCCCGAGGCGCGCACCTGGGCGGGGAGCACCGCGGTGTCTGCGTCGGTCGAGTCGTGCAACGGCGAGCCTGAGATCGAGATCATCAACGAGGACGAGGAGGAGGTCCGCCTGAAGGTGGTGGCGGGTTCCAGTGGCGACGACTGCCTCGACGGCATCGTCGTCTGCCTCGCAGAGCCGCTCGGCGGTCGCTCGCTGATCGACGCCAAGACCGGAACCCGCGTGCCCGTCGAGCGTCTGGCCGGCGAGCCGCCGTCCGACTGCGCCTGAGCTGGCGCGGCGCGCGGGGCGCCTGTCAGCGTGTCCCACCATGTCGAGCCCCTCGGTCACCACGGTCGTCGTCCCCGAGAACTGCGTCGGCCCGCCCTCGATGGGCCACGGCGGTTGGGTCGCCGGTCTGCTGGCCGAACGCATTCCCGGCGCGGTGCAGGTCACGCTGAAGAAACCGACGCCTCTGGGTGTCGAGCTCGATCTCGTCGACTGCGGTGACGGCCGGTGGGAGCTCCGCGGCAGCGACGGCGTCATCGCCGAGGCGGTGCCGTCCGAGCTCGACCTCGACGTGCCGCCCGTGCCCCAGGTCGAGCTGGCCCGCGAGGCCGAGCTGGGATCGCCGTCGCACTGGAACGAACGCGGCGTGCACCCCATCTGCTTCGGCTGTGGTCTGGCGCGCGACGACGACGAAGGCCTCGAGATCGCCGTCGGGCCCATCGACGTCGAGGGCCACGTCCAGGTCGCCGCAGTGTGGCGGCCCTCGGCCGACCTCGCCGGCGCCGACGGCAGCATCGATCGCCAGTGGATCCTCGCGGCGCTCGACTGCCCCGGCGCGATGGCCTACATCGCCCGTGACGTGAAGGCCGGCCTGCTCGGCCGCATCGTGTTCGAGCAGTACCTGCCCGTCGCTCCCGAGCAGGAGCACGTGATCACCGGCTGGCAGATCGAGCTCGACGGCCGGAAGTTGTTCGCGGGCACCGCCCTGTCCGACAACACAGGCACCGTGCTGGCGGCGGCGAAGGCGACCTGGTTCGGTTTCAGCTGACGACACGACGGATTGGATCACCATGAGTCAGATCGAGGACGTGCAGGAGCTCGAGTCGGTGGTCGGGTCTCGGCCGTTGGCGATGATGATGAAGTCGATCGATCGGCTCGACGACCACTGCCGGGCGGTGATCGATCGGTCGACGGCCGCCGTCGTCGCCTACCGCGACGGGCGAGGGCTACGGGCCCGGCTCGTCGGTGGTGCGCCGGGATTCGCGTGGGACTCGTCGACCTCGCTGGCCATCGACGCCCCAGACGACGCCGTCGCCGGCACGCCGGTCGGCGCGTGCTTCCTGACGCCCGGATGGCGGGAGACGCTGCGGGTCAACGGCACGTTCTCGTCTCGCTTCGACGTGTCCGAGGCACTCGTCCACTGCGGCAAGGCAGTGATCCGGTCGAAGCTGTGGGACGTGCCGAACGACCGCGCCGCACCGGCAGCGTCGACCGTCGAGGCGGTGCTCGACGACGCTGACAGGGCGTTCCTCGCTGACGCGCCGTTCGTCGTCATCGGCTCCTGCGACGCCGACGGGAACGCCGACGCCAGCCCCAAGGGCGACCCCGGCGGCTTCGTCCACGTCATCGACGACGCCACCATCGCGATCCCCGATCGCAAGGGCAACAAGCGCACCGACACGCTCCACAACCTGCTCGACGACCCGACGGTGGCCATCCTCGCCCTCTCACCTGGCGACGATCGGACGCTCGAGCTCGGTGGTCGAGCCCGCATCTCGACCGAGCCGTCGCTCCTGGCCGAGATGGCGGTCGACGGGAAGCGGCCCAACGTCGCCATCATCGTCGAGCTCGACCGGGTGCAACTCGATGCGTCCGCGGCACTCGTCGCCGCCGACCTCTGGAACGCCGACCATCACATCGCCCGCGGCGACCTGCCGGTGGCGACGCGCATGTGGACCGACCACGTGGCGTCGAACGGGACCAAGGGCCTGGCGGCGGGGGCGATCAAGCTCGCAGCCCGTGCCGCCAAGGTCGGTGACGAGAGCGCCGCGGCGAAGGCCGCGCTGCACCGCGACTACGACAAGAACCTGTACTGATGCGCTGGGCGTGTCCGGAGGGACGGTGGCGGCTCTCCTGCGTTCTCCTCTCCGTGCCGTTGAGGTGAGATGACGATGGACACGCAATCGGTCGGACTGCTTGTCGGTCTGTTGTCGAGCTTCGTGCTCGTGGCAGGGCTGCTGGTCTCGGCGTTCTGGGACCTGAGGCAGCGTGGAGCTGATCCGGTACCAACGGTCGTGATGCTGCTCCTGTTCTGGCCGGTAGGGATCGTTCTCTGGATCCGAGCACGACGCCGGCGGTCGCTCCAGCACGTCACCGAAGGGGAAGGGTCGAGGCCGGAGCGATCGCGCAGGGACGTGCGGCTGTTCAGAGCCGCTTGCTGTGCCGTCGTCGTTT
Organism: Acidimicrobiales bacterium; assembly: GCA_041618235.1. Taxonomy (GTDB): domain Bacteria; phylum Actinomycetota; class Acidimicrobiia; order Acidimicrobiales; family Salinilacustritrichaceae; genus Salinilacustrithrix. The sequence goes on along the minus strand of JBFJNI010000115.1, from coordinate 1,401 downwards.
GCGGTTACTTGCTCGTGGTCGTGTTCAACAGCGTGGCGTTTCGCTACAGCTTCTGGAATGAGCCAGCTTCGACCAGCCTCGGTGATGCCGTTGCCGTGGCGTCCCTGTTGTGTCTCGCATCGTTGACGGTGATCGTTGTCGCGATCGGGTTCGTTGCGGAGAGGAGGGTCGGCCGACCTGGAGGTGGAACGGTCTGGAGCGAAGCCGCTGCGGCGCTCCGACGTAGCAGGCTCGGCGTTCTCGTCGCAGTCGCGACCCCCGGCCTCTTCTCTCTGGTGCTTCGAGCGGTGTAGGGCCAGGTAGTCCGCACCGAGTTGCCGTTGCCGGGTGGTCTCGCCGCCGGCTGGATCGAGGACCGCAGCCGACCGACATCCAGCTGGTCGTCGTGCGACTCGCTGCTCGCCCGGCCGTCCGACGGCGTGTCCGGGCGCGCTACTGCGCAGATTCTGCGTCGGGATCCTGTCTGAGGAGTGCATCGGCGTGCCCGGGCCACAGCCACACGCTCTCGTTCGCGAGGGCGAGAACGGTTGTGCCTCTGTGCCGCCTCTCCAAGACCGTCACCTCGCCACGCCTCGCGTGTGCGGCAATCACTCGGGTTCCCATTCCGAGTCGGGGGTAGCGCCGACTGAACATCCATAGCCGGTCGGCGGTCGCGACGACCTCGCAGAACGGGTGGCGAGCGAGGAACATGAGCCAGATCGGCCAGAAGAAGAAGCCGACCACGGTGAACCCGACGACTTCGCGACCGGTGAATGAGGGCGAGAAGCCGTAGCCGTAGCCATTGGGGGTGCCTGCCTCTGTGGGCAGTGCTCGGCATGCGGCTCGGGCTCTTCGGGTCGAGAGCCGTGCGCGTCGTGGTGCCGACTTCATCGCGATGAAGATCGATGAGGCGTACGCGCACAGCACCACGGTGCCGAGCGCAGCGAGGTAGAGCACGAAGAACAGAATGGGCGGAGCCTAAGTGCCGACATCTGGCGACGGCGGGCTCGCCACAACGCCCTGCTCGGTGTCGCTCTCGCCGGCCGGGCGCGTTGATGACCCGACCGGGGTGGTGGTCGGGTCATCGGGGCCGTCAGGCGGCCGCGGTGCGGCTGGGTCTGCCTTTCCATTCGATCCCGTGGGGGTCTTGTGCGGTCCAGATGCCGTCGTGGTCGCGGTAGAGCTTCCAGTGGTGTTGGTGGATGAGCCGGTGGTGGAAGCTGCACAACAGACAGCCGTTGGCCACCGAGGTGGGGCCGCCGTTGGCGAGTTCTTGGAGGTGGTGGTGTTGGCAGTGGCGGGGCCGGCGCCGGCAGCCGGGGAACACGCAGTGGCGGTCGCGGGCTGCGATGGCGCGGCGTTGTTGTCTGGAGAACCGTTCGGTGGCGGTGTTGGCGTCGAGGATCTTGGTGGTGCCGTCGA